>NZ_JAZKVY010000358.1:0-445492 GCF_036624925.1 Stenotrophomonas sp. A3_2 | reverse complement strand
CGCCAAGTACTCGCCGCACGAGCTGGCTGACTTCGTGCTGGACCGCCTGCGCAAGGTCGCGATGGCGGCGTAAGGCCGCGTCACGGGTCTCCGCCGGGGCCGGGCCCCCGCCACCCCCCCCCCCCCCCCCCCCCGGGGGGGGGCGGGGCCCGCCCCCCGGGCCCCCCGGGGGGCGGGGGGGTGGGGGTCGCCCCGGGCCAGGCCCGGCGGAGACCCGTGACGCGGCCTTACGCCGCCATCGCGACCTTGCGCAGGCGGTCCAGCACGAAGTCAGCCAGCTCGTGCGGCGAGTACTTGGCGACGAAGGCATTGGCGCCGACGCGCTCGACCATCGCGTTGTTGAATACGCCCGACAGCGAGGTATGCAGCAGCACGTACAGGCCGGCAAGGCCAGGGTGGCGCCGGATTTCCGTCGTCAGCGTATAGCCGTCCATGGCCGGCATTTCGATGTCCGAGATGACCATGGCATAGCGCTCGGCCGGGTTCTCGCCCGAGGCGTGGATCTGCAGCAGATGGTCCAGCGCCTGCTTGCCATCGGAAAGCAGGGTGGCGCCAACGCCCAGCTGGTCCAGCACGCTGCGGATCTGCTGGCGGGCCACGCGCGAATCGTCCACCACCAGCACCTGCAGCTGCGGGCCATCGGCAGGCATTGCCATTGCTGGATCGAGTACGGCATCACCGCGTACCTGGGCGATATCGGCCAGCACGCTTTCAACGTCGATCACCTGGATCAGCTCACCCTGGAAGCGGGTCACCGCCGTCAGGTAGCTCGATTCGGCACCCAGTTCCGGCGGCGGGTGGATGTCTTCCACCGCGATGTTGACGATGCGCTCCACGCCGCTGACCAGGAAGCCCTGGATCGAACGGTTGAATTCGGTGACGACCAGGTAGCCAGGCGAGGTGTCCGCGTCAGGCTCACGCTCGGGGTGGCCGATGGCCAGGCCCAGGTCGAGCACCGGCACCGAGCGGCCGCGTACGTCGGCCACGCCGGCAAACTGGCTGGGCAACCCGGGCACCTGGAACAGCTCCGGGCGCCGCAGGACTTCCTGCACCTTGAAGACATTGACGCCAAAAAGCTGACGTCCGCCGAGACGGAACAGCAGCAGCGCCAGGCGGTTGTGGCCGGCCAGTCGGGTTCGCTGGTCGATCCGGTTGAGCAGGTCATGGGACATGGCTGCTGTATCGGCGGGGTGGGCGCCAAACTTGAGGGCGCTCTGCCGCCTGCGCGGTCCGCACCGCGTTTGTAGAGTCGACTGCCAGTCGACCGCTCTTCGATGCAATCACGGGAAACCCCGCGCTTCGCGCGAAAGTCGACTGACAGTCGACTCTACCCATCCGGTCGCGTCCCCATCCCGGATCCGATCAACGGGTCCCGGCGCTCTGGCACACCCCTTGCACGCACCAGGGCCAGATTCCATCGACAGGAGGCGCCATGCGCCGGGTCACACCTCTATTCGCCATCGTGCTCGCCGCAGCCGCGCCATGGGCAGCCGCTGCAGAGTGGCAGCCGGTTGCCAGCATCCGCGCGGCGGCGTTGTCGACGCTGCCTGCCGGGAGCGAGGGGGAGGCGCAGGTGGCCGATGCGCTGCGCCTGCCCAAGTGTGGCGGCGCGCTGCAGGTGCAGCCCACCGCCAACACCACGGTGGAAGTCAGCTGTCCCGACGCCGGTGGCTGGCGCCTGTTCGTGCCAGTGAAAGTGCGGCGCAACCAGACCGTGCTGGTGCTCAACCGCGGAATCGGTACTGGAGAAACCCTTACTGCTGCCGATATCACCACTGCCCAGCGTGATGCCGCCCGGATTGCCGGTGCGGTGCTGGCCGATCCCAACGCAGCGATCGGCCGCATCGCCCGCCGTCCGTTGCAGGCCGGGGCCCTGCTGTCGAGCAACGATCTGGTGGTGCAGCGTCTCATCAAGCGAGGAGACAATGTGGCGCTGGTCTCGCGTCGCGGCTCGGTCGAGGTCCGTATTGCAGGCCGTGCGATGGGTGACGCGGGTGAGAACGAGCGGGTCTCGGTCGAGAACCTGTCCTCGCGGCGGATCGTGCAGGGCACGGTCGACGCCGCCGGTGACGTAATCGTGGCGCGTTGAATTACCGCAGAATATCCCTAAAGATCACGGCCCTGCGGCCGTTATCCCATGTGAACGGCAACTCCAGGACACCCCATGAGCCAGAAAATCGACGGCAACCTGCAGGTCCCCCAGGCCCTGCGCAGCGTGACGACCCCGGCCAACAAGCCCGGTGTAAGCACCGATGCGGCGGCACGCCCGGTCGAGGCGGCCGACAGCCTGCGCCTGACCGGCGAGGCCACCAATCTGCAGGCCATCGAGCGTGAGCTGACCACCGCCCCGGCAATCGACGCCCAGCGCGTGGCCGCCGTGCGCGAGGCGCTGCAGAACGGCACCTACAAGATCAATCCGGACGCGATCGCATCGCGCATGCTCGAGCTGGACCAGCAGCTGCACGGATGACTGCGGCGATGAGTGAGCCGCTGCAGCGTCTTGCCCAGGCCCTGGACGTTGAACGCCAGGCCCTGGTCGAGCACGACGTGCACGCCCTGATCCGGGCCACCGGCGCCAAGCTGGAAGCGCTGCGTGCGCTGGAAGGCGCGCCGCCGGTCGGGGAAGGCGAGCAGCTGCAGGAACTGGCCGAACGCAACCGCGCCAACGGCGTGCTGCTGTCGCGCCGGCGCCGCGAGGTCAACTGGGCCCTGCGCCAGCTCGGGCGCACCGAAGATGCCTCGGCCTACGATGCCAAGGGGCAGGCGCACACCGTCACAGCGCGCCGCCCACTCGCCGTCGCCTGAGGCGGCGGTCGAACAACCCCATCACGCGGGCTGAAGCCCGCTGCACGAGCGCGTATATTGGGCGTCTGTTCGAATGCCCCCGAGTCGCCGTGTCCGCTGCCAACGCCTTGGTTACCGCCCCCCTTCCGCCACAGCCGGTACTGCAGGCCCTGCTTGAGCGCCTGCGCGAAGGGCTGCTGCTGTTCACCGAAGACGGGCAGGTTGCGCTGGCCAATCCAGCCGCGCAGAACCTGTTGGCAAGCGGTGAGGATGGTGCATTGCCGCCCCCGCAGCGGCTTCGCGAGCTGCTGCCCCCCGATGCGCTGGAACACGCGCGCCAGCATGGTCACTGGAACGGCAGCCTGCCGCTGGGCGAGGGCGTGGTCATCGCCCACCTGTATCACCACGGCCCGGTGGGGCAGGGGCACTTCCTGGCCTTGTTCCGCCATATCGAAGGACAGGAAGACTACGAGCGAGAACTGCAGCAGCGCCACGCCGAGCTGCGCCAGGCCTACCTGCGGCTCAACGGTACCCAGGAGAAACTGCTGCAATCGGAGAAGATGGCCTCGATCGGCCAGCTTGCTGCCGGCGTCGCGCACGAGATCAATAATCCGATCGGCTACGTGCACTCAAACCTGGGCAGCCTGCAGGAGTACCTGCGCAGCCTGTTCACCGTGATCGAAGCCTACGAACGCGCGTTGCGTGCGCCGGACCCGAAGGCGCTGATCCCGGAGATCGATGACATCCGTGACCGCCTGGACATCGATTTCATCAGCCGCGACCTGCCGCAGCTGATGGCCGAATCGCGCGAAGGCATCGAACGGGTGACGCGCATCGTGCGTGATCTGAAAGACTTCTCGTATTCCGGGCGTGACGAGTCGTGGAAGCTGGTCGACCTGCACGCGGGCCTGGAATCCACCATCAACATCATCTGGAACGAGCTCAAGTACAAGGTCACCCTGGTACGCGAGTTCGGCCAACTGCCGCTGGTGGAATGCCTGCCATCGGAGTTGAACCAGGTCTACATGAACCTGCTGCTCAACGCGGGCCATGCCATCGCCGAGCGCGGCACGATCACCGTGCGCACCGGCGTCGATGGCGACCAGGTGTGGGTCGAATTCGAGGACACCGGCGGTGGCATCTCGCCGGAACTGCGCCAACGCATCTTCGATCCGTTCTTCACCACCAAGCCGGTGGGCAGTGGCACGGGCCTGGGCCTGTCGATCTCCTACAGCATCATCAACAAGCACCATGGCCGGATCGACCTGGACAGCACCCCGGGCGTGGGCTCGCGCTTCCGCGTGGTGCTGCCGGTGAAGCAGCCGCGCTGACCGCTTCGGGTAATGCCGGCCGCTGGCCGGCAACCTCATTAACCCCGTCACGTAGCAGCCGGCCAGCGGCCGGCTCTACCAGGCTGGATCGTTACCGCAGCGGGCGGTCCTCGCCGCCGTCTCCGCTCTCCACCGGCGCCGGTCCGGCGTTGCTGCGGCGCTGTTCCTCGTACGTGCGGAACGCCTGGTGGATATGCTTGCGCAGCTCGTCGTCGTTCCATGGCTTGGTCAGGAAGCGGTAGATCGCGCCGCGGTTGATCGCATCGGTCACCGTGTTCAGATCGGTATAGCCGGACAGCACCAACCGGATCGTGTCCGGGTACAGCATCTTCACCCGGCCGAGGAACTCGGTGCCGCTCATGTCGCTCATGCGCTGGTCGGACAGGATCACCTGCACGTCGTTGATCGCCAGCAGGTCGAACGCATCACGCACGTTGCCGGCCGCCAGGATGCGGTAGCCGTCGCGACGGAACAGCCGCACCAGCGATCGCAACACGTTCTCTTCGTCGTCCAGCAAGAGCAGCGTGCGGTCGGGACGGGTCTCGGCGAAAGCTTCCGGGCGCAGGTAGCGGCGGCGCAGGGTCATGCCTGCGGCATCGGCCGACATCGGTTCGCCGAACAGGTAGCCCTGGAACACATCACAGTCGTTGCGACGCAGGAAGCCAAGCTGCGCCTGCGATTCAACGCCGTTGGCGATCACCGTCATGCCCAGCTGATGGCCCATGGCGATGATCGCGCGGGCGATGGCCGCCTCGCGGTTGCCGGCCGGCGCGCTCTTGATGAAGCTGCGGTCGATCTTCAGCTTGTCCACCGGGTAGCGCACCAGCGCACTGAGACTGGAGTCACCGGTGCCGAAGTTGTCCAGGCTCAGGCTGATGCCCTCGTTGCGCAGGTTGGCCAGCGTCTCATGCACGAAGTTGACGTTGTTGGTCAGCGCGCTTTCGTTGATTTCCAGCGTCAGCATCTGTGCCGGTATGCCCGCGGCCTGGATCAGGCCCATCACTTCGGCGAAGAAGTTCGGCCGCAGCAGCTGCAGGGTGGAGACGTTCACCGCGATGGTGAAATCGTCGAAGCCTTGGTCGCGCCACAGGCGGGCCTGCTTGAGTGCACCTTCCAGCACCCAGGTGCCGATCTGCACGATGATGCCCAGCCGCTCGGCGGTGCGCATGAAGCGCTCCGGCACCAGCATGCCCAGCGTCGGTGACTGCCAGCGCAGCAGCGCTTCCATGCCGACCACGTGGCCATCGCGGGCGCTGACCAACGGCTGGTAGCGCAGTTTCAGTTCGCCGTTGGGAATGGCATCGACGATCTGCCGCGCGATGATGCTCTCGCTGTGCGCGCTCGGCGGCGTGTCCACGGCGTGGATGCGCACCGCGTTGCCGCCCTCGCGGGCGGCCTGATACAGCGCATCTTCGGCGTGGTCCAGCAGGCGTGAAACGTTGCTGGCATGCTCCGGGCACAGGCTCACGCCCAGCTTGCCGGTCATGAACAGCGTGTACGGCAGGACCGACAGCGGCAGTTCCATCTGCTGCCGGATTTCCTCGGCGAAATCCTCCGGCAGTGGCACCTCGGCTGTGCGTGGCACCGCGATCAGGAACTCGTCGCTGCCGTGGCGCCACAGTTTGCCGCGCCCTCGCAGGTAGGACTGCAACCGCTGCGCAACCAGCACCAGGGCCTGGTCACCTACCTCGGCGCTCATGTTTTCGTTGACAGAGGCGAAGTGGTCGATGTCCACATGCATCAGCATGAGTGCGGTACCGCCCGAGGCCGCCTCGGCGACCATCACCTGCAACTCGGGGTTGCCGGCACCGAGGCGATCAGGCGCATCATCGATGCTGACCGGGGGCTGGTTGGGATTCCACATAGGCTCAGTAGTCCGGTGACTCGGCGGCGGCCATGCTGGCTGCCTGGTAGGGGAGATGAACGTCGATCAGGGTGCCTTCACCGTGCGCGGATTCGATCCGTACATGGCCACCGACGCTCTGCGCACGCTCGCGCATCACGATCAGGCCCAGTCCGCGCGGGCCGTCGGGGTCGAAACCCTCGCCGTCGTCGCGGATCTGCAGGTGCAGGCCGCGCTGGCCGACGTCGCGCAGCTGCAGCTGTACCTGGCTGGCACGGGCGTGGCGCAGCACGTTGGTCAGGCTTTCCTGGGCAATACGGAAGCAGGCCTGCTCGATGCTGTTGTCGGGACGGTGCGGCAGCGGCTCGATCTCGGCCAGCAGCTCCACCGGCGAGGAACGGAACAGTACCCGTGCCTGCCAGCTCAGCGCCGCTTCCAGGCCCAGTGCGTCCAGCTGCGGCGGCCGCAGCAGGGTAGAGATGTCGCGCAGCTTGGCCACCGTGGTATCGGCCAGGCTGACGATCTGTGCCAGGTCCTCACCGCGGCGTTGCGGATCGTCCTCGTCCTGCGCGGCATAGGCAGACAGCTTGATCGCCGTGATCGCCTGGCCGATATCGTCGTGCAGGTCGCGCGAGATCGCGCGGCGCTCATCCTCCTGCAGCGAGAACAGGCGGCCGGCCATGGCCTGCAGTTCGCGGTTGCTGGTTTCCAGTGCGCTGCGGATGCGTTCGGAATCACTGAGATCGCGCACGATCAGCAGCTTGCAGTCGCGGCCGCCATAGCGCACCTCGCCCACTGCCAGGCCGGCATGGAAGCTGCGGCCATCTGCGCGCTGCATCGCCACCACGCTGCTGTGGCCCGGCCCCAGGTGCAGCTGGCCCGCACGCAGCTGGCTGCGCACGCGGGCCAGATCGGCGCTGTCCACCAGCGCCGAAAGCGGTTCGCCCAGCAAGGTGTGGCTGCCATAGCCGAACAGGCTGGCGGCCCAGGCGTTGGCGTACAACACGTGTTCGTCGGCGAGGATCACCACACCATCGGGCAGCACCCGCACCAGCTCGCGGAACTGTTCCTCACGCTCGCGCAGCAGGCGACGCGACTGCTCGCGCTCGGTCACGTCCTGCAGGGTGCCCAGCACGCGGCTGCGGCCAGCTTCATCGATACCGCTGGCGGCGCGCAGGTGCACCATCAACGCGCGCCCGTCCATCGACAGGACGGGCAGCAGCACGTCCACCTGCACCGGCTCGCCGGAGCATAGTTCGGCCAGCAGCTGTTCGGTCTGGGTGGCAGTGGCCGGATCGGCCGGCACCAGCAGTTCGTCGAAGCGGTGCCAGCGGCGGGCCTCGGGCGGGCGGCGGCCAAGCAGCCGGTAGACCTGGTTGGAGTAGCGACCCAGCCCGGTGGACGGGTCCAGCTCCCAGGCGCCGATACGGGCCAGCTCGTGGGCTTCCTCGACCCGGGCCAGCGCCTGGTCGCGGCGCAGCTGGGCCAGGTCTTCGGCGGTGCGGTCGATGGCAATCAGCAAGCGGGCGTTGTGGCCGTCATAGCTGATGGCGTTGGACCGCAGCTCCATCTGCCGTAGCGAGCCATCACGCAGTTGCAGCTGGGCACGCAGGATGCAGAGCTCCTGCGGCGCCTCGCGGATCGCCTCCAGCTTGGTCTGCAGTGCCTGGTCCTGGCCGGGCGGCCACAGCACGTCGATGGTCTTCTCCAGAAGGTCACCGCGCTCCCAGCCGAACGCGCTGCAGGCAGCCGGATTCGCGTCGAGGATCGCCAGCGTGTCCAGGTCGTAGACCAGGATCGGGCCGGGATTGCCCTCGAACATCTGCCGCAGGCGCAGCTCGGAGGCCTGTTGGCGCGCGTGGGTGTGCAGCACGTGCTCGGCCAGCGGGCGCAGCAGCAGATACAGCAGGCCTGCGCTGGCCAGGGCGAAGAACGAGCCCTTCAGGCCCTGCCACAGTGCCGCCTGCTGCGGATCGGGCACCAGCGCCTGCACCACGCTGTCGGTAGAGATCATCCAGGCCAGCGCCATCACCAGGTAGCTCAACACCACCCGGCGGCGGTCACGGCTCAGCGCCTGCGCCATCCGCGGGTCGGGAACAGGGGCGTTGCCGGTCGGTTCTGCAGGCATGGACGAGGCGGGTGACAGGGGCGCTGGTCATCTTACCCCGCAGCGCGCCGTGACCACTCAATTATCCGCCGCAGGCGCCGTTAACCACTGCGTGCCCCGCTGACGGGCGTGTCATCCGGAGCAAGATCGCGTGGACCAAGGGATCATCGCCAGCCTGCTGCAGCACCCGCTTGCGTCGGCGCTGGTCATCGTCGACCGTACCGGGCGTCCGCTGGCGGCCAATCCGGCCGCGCGCGAGCATGGCCTGCCAGCCACCGTGGCGGCCTATGCGCCGATGCTGGAAGATCTGCGCCTGATGGCCGCCGATGGCGGCATCGTGGCCTGCACGCTGCCGGGCGGCCCCCGCGGCCACTACGACGGCCACCTGCGTGCGGTGCACGACGGCGCCGGCAACCTGCTGGCCTTCACCCTCAGCATCCCCGAGCCGGTGCCGGTGGACGGTGGCGGGCGCTGGGAACTGGCGCTGGACAGTGCCGGCCACAGCCTGTGGGACTGGGACATCCCCAGTGACCGCGTGATGCGGACGCCGGCGCTGGGCGACGAGACCGCCACCGAGCTGCTGGCTCGGGTGCACAGCGAGGACATCGCCCTGGTGCGCGCAGCGCTCGACGAGCACCTGCATGGGCGCAGCGAGCAGTACAGTGCACAGTTCCGCTTTCGCCAGGCCGATGGCCAGTGGCGTTGGGTGCTGGATCGCGGCCGCGTGGTCGCGCGCACCGCCGATGGCCAGCCCCTGCGCATGGTCGGCACGCATACCGATATCGAGCAGCAGAAGCAGCTCGAATCGCTGCTGCAGGAACAGCAGCTGCACCTGAGCGAGGCCCAGCGCATCGCCAGCATGGGCAGCTGGTCGTTCGATCCCAACAGCGGGCATTTCTGGTGGTCGCCGGAACTGCGTTCGCTGCTGGCCCTGGAGCAGGGCGCCGTTCCGGGCCAGCGGCGTTGGCTGAAGCAGCTGCATCCACGCTCCCGCGGCGCGCTGCGCGCGGCATGGCGGCGGTTATGGCGCGATGGCCGCGCTGCCAACCTCGAGCTGGAGCTGACCCGCGGCCATGAGCCTTCGCAGCACCTGCGCCTGTGGATGCAGCCGCTGCTCGACATGGACGGGCAACCCAAGCGCCTGCTCGGCCAGGTACAGAACATCACCGAACAGCACCAGACCGATGCGCTGATCCGCTGGCGCACCGAACTGCTGAACCGGGTCTCCGCGCTGGGCCGCATCGGCGGCTGCGAGATCGAGGTGCAGACCCGCAGCATGCAATGGACCGAGGAGTGCTACCGCATCCATGGCCTGCGCAAGGAACCGATCACCCTCGACCAGGCGTTGGCGCTGTACACGGAGGACTCGCGCAACGCGTTCGAGGCGGCACTCGCCCGTATCGCCAACGGCGGCCTGCCCGAGCAGCTGGACCTGTGCTTCTACCGCCAGTCCGGCCTGCGCGTGTGGGTGCAGGTGCTGATTGAACTGGACCGCCGTGACGGCCTGCCGCCGCGGTTCGTTGTCCTGTTCCGTGACATCACCCGCGAGCGCGAAGCCAACGAACGCATCGAACTGCTGGCCCACTACGATCTGCTGACCGGCCTGCCCAATCGTGTGCTGCTCGGCGAGCAGACCGCCGAGGCCATCGAGGAAGCACGCGACCGCGGAACCTCGCTGGCGATGCTGTTCATCGACCTGGATGGCTTCAAGACCATCAACGACAGCTTCGGCCACGCCACCGGCGATGCGCTGCTGAAGGCGGCGGCCACCCGCCTGCACCAGAACCTGCGCAACAACGACCTGTTCGGCCGCTTCAGTGGCGACGAGTTCATTGTGGTGCTGCGCGACCTGGCCGAGCCGGAAGACGCCGGCCACGTGGCGCGCAAGCTGATCGCCTCGCTGGCCGAGCCGCTGCGCCGTGGCGAGACCACGTTGAAGGTCGGCGCCAGCGTCGGCATCGCGATGCTGGGCGATGCGCAGACCGACTTTGATTCCCTGCTGCGTGCTGCCGACGCCGCGATGTACGCGGCCAAGGAAGCCGGGCGCAATACCTACCAGTACTACAGCCAGGACGCATTGGCCCGCATCCAGCGCCGGCTGGACGTCGAGCATGCCCTGCATGGGGCCATCGAGCGCGACGAGTTCAGCCTGGCCTACCAGCCGTTGCTGCACGCTCACCACGGCGAGCCACCGGCGATCGAGGCACTGTTGCGGTGGCACCGGCCCGGCATCGGCTACTGCAGCCCGGCCGAGTTCATTCCCATTGCCGAAAAGTGCGGCGAGATCGTGCGCATCGGCGACTGGGTGCTGAACGAGGCCTGCCGCCAGGCCACCGCCTGGGACCGCGCCGGACTGCAGTTTGATCGCATCGCGGTCAATGTGTCGGCGGTGCAGCTGCGTGATCGTGGCTTCGCCGAACGCGTGATCGAGATCTGCCATGCCCATGGCTGGCCGCCGCAACGGCTGGAACTGGAGCTGACCGAGTCGGCGCTGATCCGTGACACCGACATCCTGCGCCATTGCTTCGACGTGCTCGAACGGCACGGCGTACCGTTGGCGGTGGACGACTTCGGCACCGGCTTCTCCAACCTCAATTATCTCAACCGCTTCCCGGTGGGGCGCCTGAAGATCGACCGCAGTTTCGTGCAGGGCATGCTGCACGACTCCGGTACGGCCGAAGTGACCCAGGCCATCGTGCACCTGGGCCATGCGCTGGGCATGAAGGTGGTGGCGGAGGGCGTGGAAACGCACCAGGAAGAAGACATGCTGCGCCGCCAGGGCTGCGACGAGATCCAGGGCTACCTGTACTCGCGCCCGCTCAGCCCGCGCGACCTGGCACAGTGGCTGCGCCAGCCGCAGCCGGTTTCGCTGCGCACCGATGCCAGCGGGGAAGTGGTGCTGGTGCGCTGACGATCTGCGCTGGCAGATGCCGGCCCGGTGTGGCCTGACTCTGGTGCGCTCAGCTCTGGTGGGTGCCGACCGTTGGTCGGCACGGATGCATGTACCTCGCGATCATCCACGCATGGCGTGGTTCTACTTGCAGCACCTGCAGTGGCGAGTGCCGGAGCCTGCCACGGTGGGTGCCGACCGTTGGTCGGCGCCGATGCCAGAGATCGCGACCAGCAATGAACGGCGCGGGTTTACCTGTCTTCAGCATCAGACCGCAAGGACCGTCTTGCTGCTGTCTGCTTGGCGAGTGACTTCAATTCAGCGAGACGGTCCCGCTTGACCAGGTGCGCTGCCTGCCAGCCACCTTCAACAACCGAGGGTGAGAAGCTGTAGATCTCGTTGGGAGCCAGGTGGCCCAGTAAATCGAGTGCGCGTGCGTACAGGGGCTGCTCGTCATCGTCGGTGGCATCGAGATCGGGCGCATCCAGGACGTGCAGCAGGAACTCCAGTTTCCAGTTGCGTTCAGTCGCGTCGGCAGTGGCTGCTACATCCGAGTCCGCCGAAACCTGTCCGCTGTGCGGGTCGATGCTGATATGCATGGAGGTGTTCTCTCCACACAAGAACATCTGGCCGAAAGGTGTCACCGCATAGGCATGGAACCGATCAGCACCCTCCATCGGAGTGCCCTGCAGGAAGGCTGCGACAACCCCTGAGTACAGGTGCGGATCGACCAAGATGAGCCTGTCGTCGCGATAGCGTGCGAACCCGTCGCGTCGCCACAGCGCCAGCAGCAGGTCGGGCAGCACGCCCTTCCATGCGGCAAGAGTCGCCTCGGAGAGCGCCTCGCCCCGGGAGCTCGCACTGAAGCTCTCCATGAACGCCCTGGTTTCAAAGCTTGATTCCTGCGCTTCGATGCCTGGTTCCACCAACGCATTCCTCCCGGCGTCGAATGGCAGATAATCCAGGAATGTCAGCATTCGCTCGGCCTGTGTGGCTTCCTTGTTCACCTCCTGAGTTGAGATGATGGCCGCTGTGTTTCCAGAGACGAGCAACAATGTTCCCGCCGAAAGGCTTTGCCAGGGCTCGTTCAGCACCAGATAACGCTCGGGTGCCTCGTCTACATCCGCGTCCAGGATGATGACCTGTGGACCATCCTTCACACACCCGGCGGAGATCTCGACAGTTGCATCGGTCACACCTGCATCAGGATCGGTCACATCTACAGGTGCGGAGTAGGGCTGTTGAAACTCGCCGAAGGACTGGAGCGCTTGGTGAAGGGCGCGCAGGGAGTCGGGATCTACGGCAAGCGGTTCTGAAGCAACCGGGAGCTGCAAAGCGAGTGAAAGGCAGAGGGCGGCGCTGGTCATCGGGCTGATCTGAACCGGAATCGGCCCTTTACGATGAAGGGCCGAGCGCTCACGATCCATGCAAACAATCCGAAAATCGTGAGTCGCGGGGCATCATCCACGCATGGCGTGGATCTACCTCGAAAATTCCGCCTTCAACTGCATGCGCAGCGCCTCGACGATGGCGGCATAGCGCCGCTTCTGGACCAGATAGCTGGCCAGGAACAGCGGCAGTACCAGCAGCATCGGCGCCACCATCGGGCGCATCGCCACCAGCGGCAACAGCAACAGCGACAGGATGGCCACGAACCAGCTGCACAGTCCGATCACTCTCACCTCGTGCCGTCGCGCGTTGAGTACGATGCGACCGCGCATCACCGGGAAGTAGCGCAGGCCGAAGCTCGGCGCAAAGCTCTCACGGAACGCCATGCTGCCGTCAGGCAGCGCATGGAAGGCCAGTTGCAGCCACTCGTCCTGCGGCAGGTCACGTTCCAGGCTTCCCAGCGATAGGCGGGCCTGCATGGCCGGTGACGCCGCAATGCGTTCGTTGAACAGGGTGATGCCCCAGCTGAAATAGCCGGCTACCCAGGCCATCAAGAGGACGGTCTCCAACAGCAGGAGTGCGATCAGGGCGATGGCCATCGGTCTTCCATGGACGGGACCGAGCAATCATGCCATGGGCAGCCGTGGCCGCCCCCGCGGGGGGCGAGTCCGTGCAGCAGGTCATGCGTTTCTCGGGATCGACTTGGGTCAATCTTCTTCGGCGAGATCGCTTAGGTCCAGGATCTGCGGATCAACGCTGCTGGCTACGATGCTCCTGATCAGCCCCGGGCGGCGGCGAAGCGAATAGGCGCGAATCGCATGGATGGGACTGAATTCACACAGGGGGTAGCGTGAGTGCCCCATGATGACGGGCCTGTTGAAGTGGATGTCCTTAGGGTCATCAAGTGGCAGGGCCCACTTCCCGCCGTGTAGCAGCCTGACGGTCTCCCCTAGATATCGGGCGAACACGACCCTCAGAGAGTCCCGCTCGTCCTCAGATAGCGTGGCTGCCATCAAGTCATGGAGGCGTTCCAGCCTGTCGAGGCTTTCGGGGCTGCCATCCAGTTCAATGCCATGCGTTTGAGCCTGCGCGACCAGCCATTCTATCTGGCCGTCCATCAGCATAAGGAATTGCTCAAAAGCCTCGCGGGCTTGTTCCAGATTGAACGTCATGCGGAGGCCAGAGAGACAGGGGGAGTGGGCAGTGTGTCCTCGTCCCGTTCCTCAGGCTATGCAACAAATCCTAAAAGGCGACAGGCAAAGCAGAGGTGCAGATATCGCGGCGGCCATCCACGCAGGACTTGGATCTACTTCAGGGCTTCGCCATCCAGCCCGAGATCCCAGGCCAGGCCCAGCAGCGCCTCGTCCACCCGCGACGGGGCCGGGCGCGCGTCCGCCAGCTGCTGCAGCTCGCGGATCTCCTCGCGTGCCACATCCTCCAGCTGTTGCAGCTGCTCACGCACGCTCGCGTTGCGCGGGCGCTCGGTGTCGGTGAGGGCGGGCAGGGCGCGGATCAGGGTCATGGTGCGCGTACAGGATGCATCCAATGGCGGGTTACAGGCAAAGGCCCCGGACGAACCGGGGCCTTGCGGGCTGCCGGCGAGGGCAGCGGACATCAGGATCAGAACAGCTCGACGGTGCCGGCGCCCATGCTCTGCTGGGCAACCGGCTTGTGCGGCGGGCGTTCCCATTCGCTGCGCAGTTCGCGCAGGCGGTTGCCGGTGCGCTGCAGGGCGGTGGCGATCTCTTCGTCGAACACGCCGCCATTGCGGTGCAGCAGCTCCTGCAGGGCCACCGCTTCGCGGTTGATCGCGGTCAGGCGGTCCAGGTGGGTGTGCACGCCGCCCAGGGCCTGGGTGGCGATGTCCTCGAACTGCAGGGCGCGCACGGCTTCAGCCACGCTGCCATCGATCGCACGGGCGCACTCGGACACTTCACGCATGCCGTCGCCCAGCGAAGCGTTGATCTGCGCGACGTTGTCGAGCATCGCCGCCGCTTCCTGGCGTGCTTCGCGGGAGCGGTCCATGTCGCGCGAGGCCATGTGCGAGACCGTCTCGCGCACCTTGGCAATGGCGTCCTTGGAGCTGTGTGCCAGCTTGCGGATCTGCTCGTTGAAGGTGGTCGAGCGCTCGGACAGGTTGCGCACTTCGTCGGCGACCACCGCGAAGCCTCGGCCGGCTTCACCGGCACGCGCGGCTTCGATGGCGGCGTTCAGCGCCAGCAGGTTGGTCTGGTCGGCGATCGACTTGACGTCTTCCAGCAGCGCGAAGATGCCATCCAGGTGCTGCGCCATCTGGTCGATGTGCTGCACGGTGGTGCTGCTCTGGCCGCTGACCTGTTCCAGTGCTTCCACCAGCTGCTCCATGCGGTGGCTGGCGTGCTGGGCGAAACGGGCAACGTCGAGGCCGGCATTGCCTTCATCACCGGCGCGGTCGACGATGCGCGACAGGGCCTGGCTCTGCTGGCGCGACTTGCGGTTCATCGCATCGAAGCTGCCACCGAGGCTGGAGACGGCCTGGCGGATCAGGTCACGGGCGCGTTCCACTTCGCCGCGCGAACCCTCAATCTCGTTGCCGACGAAGTTGCGCAGTTCGGTCAGCAGCTGGTCCTGCTCACGCAGGACACGGGCATGTTCCGGGGAACGGTGCGCCTGGGCGCGGGTGGTCCACCACGCAAAGCCGAGCCAGCTCAGCGTCATCGTGGTCAGGATCGCCCAGCGCAGGGCGGCCGGCCATTCGAAACCGATGGCGAAGGGGAGCAGCAGGGTCAGAGCCAGGGGGGCGGCCAGACGGATGAAAATGCGTGAGTACATGGACGTTCTCGGGAGGTGCACGGAGGATGTATCGGCCGTACCCCCTTTCTCTTTAACGTCGATGTGCCCCGAAGTGCATTCTGAATGCGCCGGTTTTCCGGCGCTGGCGGTGATTCGGTGTCCGATTCCCTTTTCCATGGAAAAGCGCCCGGACCCCATGCGCTTACGCCAGCTGGCGGTCCACCGCCTCGATCATCGCCTTGCGGCCGAACAGGAAGTCCCAGTAGCTGCCGCCCAGCTGCCGCCATAGCACCGCCGAGCGCACCGCTGCCAGCAGCAGGGCGCGGATCTCGGCCACCACGCCAGCCTGGCCCAGGTAGTGCGGGTTGCCCTGCACCATCACCCGCGGCTTGAGGTGGCTGATGGTGTCCGCGTACAGGCTGCCCAGGCTGGCCAGCACATCCGGGTGGCCGCTGTCGCCCAGCTCGGCGGCCTGGCGCTGGGCGCGCTCGATGCCCGAGGCGACCTTGTTCACCGTGGCGCCATCCTGAACGAAGCGGCGCTCCAGCTGCAGCACCGACAGGGCCAGCTTGGGCAGGATCGGATCCTGGCCCTGGTTGCGGAAGTAGTTGTGCAGCAGGCGCAGCCCGGCCTTCAGTGCATGGCGGTCACCGAATACCGCCTGCGGCGAGGACGCATCGACACGGAACACGCTGTCCACGGCGGTGCGCACGGCGGCGGCGTCGGAATGGCCGGTATCGGCGATGCGGCGGACCTGCTGCAGGGCCTGGGCAATGCCGGCCAGGGCCAGGACGCGGTCGTCGACAGTGAAACTCATGCAGCAGATACCTCAAAAGGGGAGGGGGTGGTGCGCAGGCGCTGTTCCAGCGGCGCATCGGTGGCGGCGATCACCGCGCCACCCAGGCACATATCACCGTCATACAGCACCAGTGATTGACCGGGGGTAACGGCACGCTGCGGGCGCGCGAAGGTGACCAGCACGCTGCCATCGTCCAGCACGTTGACCGTACACGGCTCATCGGGCTGTCGGTAGCGGGTCTGGGCGGTGCATTCGAAGCGCCGCGCGGGTGGCGAGCCGGCAATCCAGTGCGCGGTTTCCGAACGCAGGCGGTTGGAAAGCATCCACTTGCTGTCGCGGTCCTGGTCCACGTACAGCACGTTGCTGGCCACATCCTTGCCGACCACGTACCACGGTGCGGCCGGGCGGCCGCGTACGCCGCCGATGTTCAGGCCCTCGCGCTGGCCCAGGGTGAAATAGAACACGCCCGGATGTTCGGCGATCACGCTGCCGTCGGCCGGGTCAAGGATCTGGCCGGGCCTGGCCGGCAGGTAGCGGCCGAGGAATTCGCGGAAATCCCGCTCGCCGATGAAGCAGATGCCGGTGGAATCCTTCTTGGCGTGGGTCGGCAGGCCGACGTCGCGCGCAATCCGGCGCAGGTCGGTCTTTTCCAGGTCGCCGATCGGGAACAGGGTGGCCGCCAGCTGCTCCTGGCCCAGCTGGTGCAGGAAGTAGCTCTGGTCCTTGGAGCGGTCGGCACCGCGCAGCAGCAGCCACTGGTGGCCGTGCTGGGTCACCCGCGCGTAGTGGCCGGTGGCGATGCGCTCGGCGCCCAGCTCGCGGGCGGCATCCAGGAAATGCTTGAACTTCACCTCGCGGTTGCACAGCACGTCCGGGTTCGGCGTGCGGCCAGCGGCGTATTCGGCCAGGAAGTGCTCGAACACGCCCTGCCAGTACTCGCTGGAAAAGTCCCGGAAGTGGAACGGGATGCCGAGCAGGCCGCATACGGCGACCGCATCGCGGCGGTCATCCTCAGCGCGGCAGTCACCGCTGCCGTCGTCGGCCCAGTTCTGCATGAACAGGCCTGCCACGGCCTCGCCCTGCTGTACCAGGCGCCAGGCCGCGACGGAAGAGTCTACGCCACCGGAGACGCCCACCATCACGCGCGGCGTGCTCATGCGACCTCCCGGACCAGCGAAAGCGGATGGCGCTGGCCACCCAGGTAATCAGCCACCACCTGCCAGACCAGCGGGCTGCGCTGGCGCTCGCCGGCGGCCTGCAGCTCGGCCGGGGTCAGCCACAGCGCGCGGTCGATGCCGGTGTCCAGCGGCTGCGCCGGGTCGTGCGAGAGCGGGCGCGCGGCGTAGCAGAAGCGCAGGAACGCGGTGCCGTCGCCGGCAGTCCACTGGTAGCAGCCGATGAAATGGGTCAGCTGCACGGTCCAGCCGGTTTCCTCCCGGGTCTCGCGCAGGGCTGCCTCGGCCAGGCTTTCGCCTGGCTCGAGGTGGCCGGCCGGCTGGTTCAGCACCTGGCGGCCTTCAATGGTCTCTTCGACCAGCAGCACGCGGCCGCCGTCAACCACTACCGTGGCGACGGTGGCGTGCGGTGCCCAGCGCGGGTCCGGCGTGGCGTTCAACTCAGAACTCGTCCTTCTTGGTCAGCTCCAGCTCCATCGCGTCGGCGGTGCGGATGGCCGCGTCGATGGCGTCGCTGAGCTGGTCCGGGGTGGCATCGGCGTCGATCTTCACCACGAACATGGCGGTGGTGTCCTGCTTGACCCAGCCCCCCATCTTGGCGTCCTGCGAATCCTCCAGCAGGCGGTTGGCCACGGCCACCGGGAACTGCTTGGTCTTGGCGTTGTATGCCGGCGACCAGATCTCGCGGATGTTGTGGCTGCCGAAATCTTCCACCGCCGAGCGCACGTAGACCATCTGGGTGCGGTCACCCTCGACGTCGAAGACCATGCGGTAGTCGCCGTCCTCGTCGACTTCATAGGTATAGCCCAGCTTGTCCAGGTGGCGGCCCACGGACTTGTCGGCGGTGGTTGCGGCGGTGGCGGCGCCGGCAGCAGCCAGGGCGATCAACAGGGCGGTAAGAAGGGTCCTTTTCATGAAGATCCTGTGAAACAGTGTTGAGAGAAGATGCAATTGTGACGGCGGCCGTGCGTGCCGTCCAATCTGCGGCGGGCCGACGCAGGCTTCTCCGAGCCTCTATAATGGACGGATGCCCCATGAGTCCTCCCCCGATTCCCAGCACGAGCACGGCGTTGCCGTAGAACCTGCGCGCCCGGAAGTGGCGCCGCCGCCGTTCTACCAGGTGATGCTGCTCAATGACGACTACACCCCGATGGATTTCGTGGTGGACGTGCTCCAGCAGTTCTTCAACATGGACCTGGACAAGGCCACGCAGGTGATGCTCCACGTCCATACCCGCGGCCGCGGCGTGTGCGGGGTGTTCACCCGCGAAGTGGCCGAGACCAAGGTGGCCCAGGTCAACGAGTATTCGCGGATGAACCAGCATCCGCTGCTGTGCACGATGGAGAAGGCCTGACCGGCTGCCGATCCTCGTCCGGGTACATCGACTCCGGACACGGCGTGCCCACCAAGGTGGGCAGCTACCAAGGCAGAAACCTGTAGAGCTGAGCCCATGCTCGGCTGCTGTTCACCCAGGCGTCCAGATCTCTGCCAGCAACAGCCGAGCGCAGGCTCGGCTCTACAGCTGGATCAGGCCTCCGCCAACGCCTCCAGCGCCATACGTGCCACGGCCTCGTCGACCTCGGCGGGGTCGCCATCATCGCGGAACCACACCGCCGACAGCCCTGCGCTGGCAGCGACCCAACGCAGCAGGCGGGTGCGCTCGAGGCCGGCCAGCGCGGTCACCTGTTCTACGCGCGCGGCAAACCGCTCGGGCCGGGTGGCCACATGGATGCCCGGGCCGCAGAGATCCGGGTTGCTGAACAGCGTCGTGTAATCGAACGCGCGATCGCCCAGCAGCCGCTTCGGGTCGATCGCCAGCCAGCCGCGCGCGCCGAAGTCGAGCACGTTGTCGTGGTGGAGGTCGCCGTGCAGCGGCCGGATCTCCTGTTCGTCACGCAGCACCCCCTCCGCCAGTGATCTGCACTGTTCCAGCAGTGGCGGCAGCGCAGCCCTTGGCTGCAGCAGGTCGGCGAACCATCTACGCAGGCAGACCAGTTCCGCTGGGCGCGCGCTCCGTGGCCGGTGCAGCCGCTGCAGGACCTGGCACAGGACCGTGGTGCAGGCGTCATCGTCGCCCGCGATTGAACGTTGCCGCAGCGAATCGCCTTCGGCGCGCTCGATCAGGATTGCCGGCCCCTCGTGGGCCAGCAGGCGGGCGGCGCCATCGCCCTCCCACCAACGCAGCAGGCGATGGCTGTTCTGCTCTTCGGTTTCGCTGCTGATCTTCAGCATCGCCGGCGCGCCGGCAGCGGTCAGCACCGGCCAGAGCCGGGCGTGGGGCGTGCAGATGGCCGGGCCATCACGCCGCAATCGCCAGCGGCTCAGGTAGGGTTCGCTCATGCCGGTTGAGGTCTTCTGGAGTGAATGAAGATCAAGCGTTCTGCAGTGCTAACGCCATCTGAACGCAGCAATCCGCTAGGGTGATGGAAATCGCGTAGTCAGGCCGCATATTGTTCCCATCTGCCGCCGGAGTAATCCATGTTCAGCAAAGACCTCGAACACACCATCGGCCAGTGCTACAAGCGCGCCCGTGAGGCCCGGCATGAGTTCATGACGGTCGAACACCTGCTGTTGGCACTGCTCGACAACCCGTCCGCCCAGGCCGTACTGAAGGCCTGCGGTGCCGACGCCGAACGCCTGCGCCAGGAGCTGGAGCAGGCCATCGAGGCCTCGGTGTCCCGCCTGGCCGAAGATGACGGCCGTGACACCCAGCCGACCCTGGGCTTCCAGCGGGTGCTGCAGCGGGCCGTGTACCACGTGCAGTCCTCGGGCAAGAAGGAGGTCACCGGCGCCAACGTGCTGGTCGCCATCTTCGGCGAAAAGGACTCCCACGCCGTCTACTACCTCAACCAGCAGGATGTCACCCGGCTGGATGTGGTCAATTACCTGTCCCACGGCATCGCCAAGCTGGGCGAGGAGGGCGAGCAGCCGTCCTCTTCCTCCGAGGGTGAGGGCCGCATGGAAGGCGGGGATGGCGAGCCGAAGGGTGATGCCCTGACCGAATTCGCCAGCAACCTCAACGAACAGGCCCGGTCCGGCCGCATCGATCCGCTGGTCGGTCGTGGCGATGAGATCGAGCGCACCATCCAGGTCCTGTGCCGCCGCCGCAAGAACAACCCGCTGTACGTGGGCGAGGCTGGCGTGGGCAAGACCGCCATCGCCGAAGGCCTGGCCCGCCGCATCGTCGAGGGCTCGGTACCCGACGTGCTGGCCGACGCGGTGATCTACTCGCTCGACCTGGGCGCGCTGGTGGCCGGCACCAAGTACCGCGGCGACTTCGAGAAGCGGCTGAAGGGTGTGTTGACCGCGCTGAAGAAGGTGCCCAACGCGGTGCTGTTCATCGACGAGATCCACACCATCATCGGCGCCGGCTCGGCGTCGGGTGGCACCATGGATGCGTCCAACCTGATCAAGCCGGCGCTGGCCTCCGGCGAGCTGCGCTGCATCGGCTCGACCACCTTCCAGGAATATCGCGGCATCTTCGAGAAGGACCGGGCGCTGGCCCGCCGCTTCCAGAAGATTGATATCGTAGAGCCGACCGTGGGCGAGGCCTACGAGATCCTGCAGGGCCTGAAGTCCAAATACGAGCTGCACCACAGCGTGACCTATTCGGACGAAGCGCTGCAGGCGGCGGTGGACCTGTCGGTGAAGCACATCGGCGACCGCCTGCTGCCGGACAAGGCCATCGACGTGATCGACGAGGCCGGTGCCCGCCAGCGCCTGCTGCCGGAAGGCCAGCGCAAGGAGCTGATCGACGTCGAGGAAGTGGAAGCGATCGTGGCCAAGATGGCGCGTATCCCGACCAAGCAGGTCAGCGCCACCGACAAGGACGTGCTGCAGCATCTGGAGCGCAACCTGAAGATGGTGATCTTCGGGCAGGATCCGGCGATCGAGACGCTGTCCTCGGCGATCAAGCTGGCCCGCTCGGGCCTGGGCAACCCGGAGAAGCCGATCGGCAACTTCCTGTTCGCCGGCCCGACCGGCGTCGGCAAGACCGAGGTGACCAAGCAGCTGGCGCTGCAGCTGGGCATCGAGCTGGTCCGCTTCGACATGTCCGAGTACATGGAGCCGCATTCGATCAGCCGCCTGATCGGCGCCCCTCCGGGTTATGTCGGCTTCGACCAGGGCGGCCTGCTGACCGAGAAGATCGTCAAGACACCGCACTGCGTGCTGCTGCTGGACGAGATCGAGAAGGCGCACCCGGACATCTTCAACATCCTGCTGCAGGTGATGGACCGCGGCGTTCTGACCGATACCAACGGTCGTGAAGCCAACTTCAAGAACGTGGTGCTGGTGATGACCACCAATGCCGGCGCGGCACAGGCCTCGCGGCGCTCGATCGGCTTCACCAAGCAGGACCATGCCACCGATGCGATGGAGACCATCCGCCGCAGCTTCACCCCGGAGTTCCGCAACCGCCTCGATGCGGTGGTGCAGTTCCAGGCGCTGGGCTTCGAGCACATCCTGCGCGTGGTCGACAAGTTCCTGATCGAGCTGGAGATGTTGCTGCAGGACAAGCACGTGAGCCTGTCGGCCACCCCGACCGCCCGCGACTGGCTGGCCCACCACGGCTTCGACCCGCTGATGGGTGCGCGCCCGATGGCCCGCGTGATCCAGGACAAGATCAAGCGTCCGCTGGCCGACGAGCTGCTGTTCGGCAAGCTGGTCAACGGCGGCAAGGTCAGCATCGATGTCCGCGACGACGAGCTCGTGGTCGAGACCCAGGCCGAACCGGAGCGGCTGCTGCCGGTTACGGTGGAGTGAGCTGAAGGCTTGGCGTGAAAGACTGGGAATGACAAGGGCGGCTTCGGCCGCCCTTGTCCTGTCTGCTGTCACCGGCTTCGGCGGCGCGCTTCGCGCGTGAACCGCCCGGCATCGATCGGCTCGATGCGCGCGACCTCGCAGCTGCCGCGACCGGTGTCCAGTGCGCTTCGGCCCTCGCTGCACAGCTCGTCAGCCTCCTTGCCGTCGGTCTTGAAGCCGAGGCGGGTGGCCAGCACGGCAGAAGGGCAGCTGTTGCGGAAATGCACCACGTAGTGGTCTTCACCGGAGCGAAGCAGGACGTTCCTGTCAGCGCCGGCGCGAACGATCTGCTGTTCGCCGGTCAGTGGTACGCACTGCGCCGGCGGGGTGCCAGCGGCATGGGCGGGCGGCGCCACCAGGGTGATGGCAGACAAAGCCAGGGGGACCAGCAGGGAAGACAGGTTCATGGCGGGGCAGGGGCGGCGATCCGGACTGGATCGGATCCCAGGATGCCGCCGCCGCTGCAAATGCGAATCTGCCGCAAGCAGGGCTGACCGACGCCACGGTGAGATCGGTCACGATGACCTTTGGCGCATCAGGCCGCGATCGAGCGGAACCCCTGTTGCCGGCCCTGGTCGCCGCCGTCTTCGATGACAAAGGCGACCGCCTCGTGCGGAATGTGCAGGCGCTGCTTGAGCGTACTGCCCATGTGCGATATCTCGCGCTGCACGGCCAGGTACAGGGGATGCGAGGCGTCCATGCTGGTGCAGACCAGGCAGGGCTGACCGAACCAGGTGCCGTCCGGGCCCTTGCTGGCGTAGCAGCGGCTGGTGACGGACTGCGGGTCAAGTACGATCAGGTAAGTCATGCACGCAAGGCCTCGTGTGAAGAACGCGTAGAGCCTAGGGCTCCCGCGCGCTGCTGGATTTCAGACAAGGACGAAAATCGAACGACCCCGGAGACTTTGACTTTATTCCGCGCACGACAAAGGGCCAGCAGCGAGGCCGGCCCTGTCGGAGTGGCGCACTGCGCCGACCGCTTACTTCATGCGGTAGGTGATACGGCCCTTGGTCAGGTCGTACGGGGTCATTTCAACCTTGACCCGGTCACCGGTGAGGATGCGGATGTAGTTCTTGCGCATGCGGCCGGAGATGTGGGCGATGATTTCGTGCCCATTTTCCAGACGAACGCGGAAAGTGGTGTTCGGCAGCGTCTCGCTGACGGTGCCCTCGAACTCGATGGAATCGTCTTTCGACATGTAGTCCTGTGCGGTTCAGAAAACGGCCACGCTGGGCCTAAGGCGCGGTATTTTACGCGTGATGGGCCCGGCTTGCAAAGTTTGTGTTAACCCCCGGCCAAACGCCGTGCTGGCAAGCGTCCGACCGCCTGGGTCCAGGGGCCTTCACGGCCGTCACGGTGTACGGCCTGACGGACGTGCTCCAGAAAGTCCGCGCGCGGCAGATGCTCGGCGCCCATCCGCAGCAGATGCGGATTCTCCACCTGGGCATCGATCAGTTCCCAGCCCCAACCATGCAGGGTGGATGCCAGGGCGGCCAGGGCGATCTTGGAGCCGCCGCTGGCGCCACTGAACATGCTCTCGCCGAAGAACATGGCGCCGATCGCGGCGCCGTAGATGCCGCCGACCAGCGTCTGCCGATCCCAGACCTCGAAGGAATGAGCAAACCCCAGGTCGTGCAGCTGGCTGTAAGCCTCGACCATCGCCGGGCTGATCCACGTACCGTCCTGGCCCGGTCGCGGTGCTGCGGCGCAGGCACGCATCACACGACTGAAAGCGGTGTCGGCGGTGATCTCCCACGTGCTGCTGCGCAACTGGCGGCGGAAGCGGCTGGACAGGTGCACGCCGTCGGTGCGGAACACCATGCGCGGGTCCGGCGACCACCACAGGATTGGCTCGCCCTCGCTGAACCACGGGAAGATGCCGCCGGCATAGGCGTTGAGCAGTCGCACCGGATGCAGGTCGCCGCCCACCGCGAGCAGGCCGTCGGGCTGGTGCAGGGCGGTCTCGGCTGGAGGGAAGGGCGCGTCCGGCGCATCGGCCAGGCGCCAGGGCAGCTGGCGGGTCATGCCGGCATTGTATTCGCCGTGGCGATCGCTGATGTCTGGCACCATCAGCGTCCAACGGCAAGGAGCCCACGCATGAGTGACGCGATCACCGCCATCCTCGATGTGCACGATATCCCGCGCACGCGCAACGACAGCCAGGGCATGCTGCTGGCGCTGGCCACTGAACAGCCCGGCCAGCTCGGTGCGCTGATGCTGCTGGCCCTTGCCCGGCGTTCACCCAGCTCGGCCTTTCTCGACATGGCGCTGGATCTGCTGCCCGATGAAGCGATTGTGCCGGTCTGTGCCGAGGCCTGGCGGCGCTATCGTGACGGCGAGCGCGGTGAGCTGCTGACCAGCGTGCTGGAGTTCGCCAGCTACCAGGCGCCGCACACGCTGCAGGACGATTGGGAGGCGCTGCTGGCGGTCGCCAGCGAGGATGAGCTGCAGCTGGCTTCGCAGGTATGGCAGGGCCTGTCCTCCGTCATTGCCGTGCAGTGGGCGCAGATTCTGGCTGAGGCCGACGAAGATCGCGAGATGGCGCGGGCCAGGGCGCTGCTGCTGGCGGCGCAGCCCGAGCGCTATGCCGTTGCCCGCGGCTACCTCGCTGACTGGGGCGCGCTGGATGCTGAGGTCTGGGCGCACTGGGCCGGCGTCGCGGACGGACCGCAGCCGCGGCGCCTGCATGGGGAGCGGCCGCTGCACATCCGCTTCGGCCGCGAGCAGCATCGCGCGCAGCAGGCGGACGAACCGAGCTGGCGCAAGCGCATCTGGCGCCTGCACCCGACCTGGAATGGCGGGCAGGTACAGTACGCCGGGCAGATGGGAGGGCCGCTGGAATCGTTGTGTGGCAGCTGCCATGCACCGCTGCAGCGCCTGCTGCGAACCGACGCTGCCGCGCTGCAGCCGGGAGCGGCGGGTGAGATCACGCTGGGCCTGTGCCTGGACTGCAGCGGCTGGGAAGATCCGCCCGTGCGTTTCTATCGCCACGATGCCAGCGGCCTGCCCAGCTGCCACCCCAGCCAGCGTCTGGAGGTGCCGGCGACGCCGACCGACAGCGGTGACCTGATGCAGGCCGAGGTCGGCCTGGCCGCCATGGATACCTCGCGCTGGCGGCAGCAGGACTGGGGACAGTCCAATCATCGGCAGAACCTGTCGCGCGTGGGCGGCGCACCGAGCTGGGTGCAGAGTGCCTGGTATCCGGCGTGCATCGATTGCGGCGCGGAGATGCCCTTCGTGATGCAGCTGGATTCGACGCTGCCGACCACGGGTGAGGGCACGCTGCTATGGGGCAGCGGTGGCATGCTCTACACGTTCTGGTGCGCGACGTGCCGGGTAAGCGGGCACTTCTGGCAATGCACCTGAGCGCAGCGTACCCGTCATCGCTCTGGCGGGTGCCAGCCTTGGGTCTATTGCTCTAGTAGGTGCCAACCTTGGTCGGCACGATCGCGGAACGGCCCATGCCCCTGCAGCTCCTGCTGGTACCGCCGCACATCGCGCCGCTCCCGCCGGCACCAGTCCTGCAGTGCTTCTGCGAGATCCGGATCGGCTACCCAGTGCCGGCTGCGCAGCAGCGTCGGCAGGAAGCCGCGCAGGTCCGCTGATAAATCGGCCCCAGCTACGGGTCGCGTTGTGCTGGCTTGGTCATCTGTGTCGCTGAAAGATATGCAAAAAATCCTATTGAAGAGCTGAGATGAACTCGTCAGTGTGGGGATCACATCCAATCCCCAGATTATTTGATGAAGTTCTTTGTAATGTCTCACGTCAAGGAGCCGGGCTGTCCCGGGTACGTGGAAGCCTTCATCGTTGATAAGGGACACCCGCACCTCTGCGATCACTACTATGCCGACCATGCGAACTGCAAACGTCCCTTATGGCACAGGAGAAGGGAGGGGGAATACGCTCCAGTCTTTCAGCCTGAAATGATCGCGGTGAACTGGGGTCCTCGGTGGAGGTTTGACATTTGTAACGCCAGTCAAGGTGCGTACTTTGCGAGTGATCGGTTTATGGAGATCAGTCGCAACGCAGGTGCGGGATTCGTCGATCAGTCACCTCTTACAGTGCGGTCGAAGCGCGGTGTCGACTTGGTGCAGTTCAGCTATAACGCGGTGATCTTCAAGGAACTTGACGTTCTTGACGTCGCGGCGCCTGAGTCACTTCTGGTTCGTGACAGGACGTACGGCAACATCCATCGAGTGAAGAAACTTGTCGTCAGGGAGGGCTTTGTCGAGCCTATCTTTCGATTCAAGGGTATGTCGGGGAGCAGTCATACATTGATTTGCTCTGAGGAGTTCCGGCACGCTGCGGGTGAGAGGCTCAAGGGTGTGGAGTTCATCGACATCGACGGTGCCATCTGGCCGCATATCAAAATCATCTAGTCGCGCGCCACCCTTGAGTTACAAACGGGCATTGTCTTATGAGGTCTCTCCTCGGAACGGCCCATGCCCCTGCAGCTCCTGCTGGTACCGCCGCACATCCCGCCGCTCCTGCCGGCACCAGTCCTGCAGTGCTTCTGCGAAATCCGCGTCGGCCACCCAGTGCCGGCTGCGTACCAGCGTCGGCAGGAAGCCACGCGCCAGCTTGTGCTCGCCCTGAGCGCCGGGCTCGAAACGGCTCAGGCCTTCGCGCAGGCAGTACTCGATGCCCTGGTAGTAACAGGCTTCGAAATGCAGGCCGGGCAGGGTGGCGCCGCCCCAGTAGCGGCCGTACAGCGTATCGCCACCGCGCAGGCACAGCGCGCCGGCAATCGGCTCGCCGTCCTGTTCGGCCAGGAACAGCACCAGCCCGCGTCCCAATGAAATGGCCAGATGGCGCAGGAAGGCCTCGGTCAGTGCCGGGGCGTTGCCGTACTCGAGGAAGGTCTGCAGGTAGAAGCGGTACATCGCCTGCAGGTCGGCGCGGCCGGCTTCATCGCCGTGTACCACGCGGAAGCTGATGCCCTGGCGGGTGACCTTGGCCCGTTCCTGGCGGATGTTCTTCCGATGCTTGTGGTTCATCGCACCGAGGAACTGCTCGAATGTCGCCCAGTCGCCCGGGTTCTGCCACTGGAACTGCACGTCCTCGCGCAGAAGCCAGTCATCGCCGAACAGGGCCTCGTCCACTGCGGTGTGGAAGTTGATATGGGCCGAGGATACCTCCAGCGCGGGCAGGGCCTCGCGCAATGCCGAAAGCAGGGCGGCGCGCCCTGAATCGTGACGTGCCAACAATCGCGGGCCAGTGACCGGCGAGTAAGGTACTGCGCCCAGCCACTTCGGATAGTAGTCGCGGCCATGCCGCGCATACGCGTTGGCCCACGCATGGTCGAACACGAACTCGCCGTGAGAGTTGGTCTTCAGGTAGCCCGGAATGGCGCCGACCAGGGTGTTGCCTTCCCAGAGCGTGAAGTGCCGGGCCTGCCAGCCCCAGTCCTCGCGCAGGCAACCGTGCTGTTCAAGCCCGGATAGGAAGGCGTGGCTGACGAATGGGTTGCGGCCGTCGTGCAGGGCATCCCAGTCGGTCGCGGCAATGGACTGCAGGGAGTGGAGAAAGCGGGGGGAAGGCATGGGAGAAGGATAGGGCAGATGAAACAGAAAGGCCGACGCACTGGCGTCGGCCTATCATCCGGAGTCGGGCGTGGCTCGACCCTGCAGGAGCGGGTCAGCCTCTCAGCTGGCCTTGCCCTGGGCGTCCAGGTAGCGCTCGGCGTCCAAGTCAGCTGGCCTTGCCCTGGGCGTCCAGGTAGCGCTCGGCGTCCAAGGCGGCCATGCAGCCGAAGCCGGCCGAAGTGATCGCCTGGCGGTAGTGCTGGTCGGCCACGTCGCCGGCAGCAAATACGCCTTCCACCGAGGTCTGGGTGACGTTGCCGCCCAGGCCCGAGCGGATCTCCAGGTAGCCGTTGTTCATCGCCAGCTGGCCGTCGAACAGCTGGGTATTCGGATGGTGGCCGATGGCCACGAAGAAGCCGTGGGCGTCGATGTCACGGGTACTGCCGTCCAGCGTCGACTTCACGCGCACGCCGGTCACGCCGGCGTCGTTGCCCAGCACTTCCTCCACCTGGTGGTGCCAGACGGTCTCGATCTTGCCGGCAGCAACCTTGGCAAACAGCTTGTCCTGCATGATCTTTTCCGCCTTCAGGGTGTCGCGGCGGTGGACCAGATAGACCTTGCGGGCGATGTTGGACAGGTAAAGGGCCTCTTCCACGGCGGTGTTGCCACCGCCGACCACGACCACGTCCTGGTCGCGGTAGAAGAAGCCGTCACAGGTGGCGCAGGCGGACACACCGCGGCCCTTGAAGGTCTCTTCGGTCGGGATGCCCAGGTACTTGGCGGTCGCGCCGGTGGCGATGATCAGCGCATCGCAGGTGTACTCGTGGCTGTCGCCGATCAGCTTGAACGGGCGCTGCGACAGGTCGGCGGTGTGGATGTGGTCGAAGATGACCTCGGTCTCGAAGCGCTCGGCGTGCGCCTGCATGCGCGCCATCAGGTCCGGGCCCATCAGGCCGTGGGCGTCACCCGGCCAGTTGTCCACCTCGGTGGTGGTCATCAGCTGGCCACCCTGCTGCAGGCCGGTGATGACGACCGGCTTCAGGTTGGCACGGGCGGCGTAGACGGCGGCGGTCCAACCGGCCGGTCCGGAACCGAGGATGACGAGGCGCTGGTGGCGGGAGGGCAGGCTGGTGCTCATGTAGACTCGCGAAAAGGTAGATGGGACAAGGCGCTGGCGATGTTTGCGCAGCATCCGTGGCTGGTCATAGAGTGGCGGCTGGGGCAGGGCGATTCAAGCCGATGAACGGAACGCCGTCATCCAGCAGTGGTTTCGGCCCTCGGATTGCCCTGTCGGACGTCGCATAACTGAAAACTGACGCCGTCTCATTTATTATCAATCACTAACAGCGCATTCCAAAGGTATGGTCTAAGGTGGCGAAGCAGGTCCCCGAACGCTCCAAGTCCGACGACAGCAAGGCGTCACGTCGCACGGCCGCGGCGGCGACGACCGACAATCCACGCCGCCAGCGCCTCTGGCGCGACCTGGGCCTGATCGCCATCGCGCCGGCCCTGCTGTATCTGGCGGCCAGTCTTTTCACCTATTCAGCGACTGATCCGGGCTGGTCGCACACCGGCAGCGTGGTTGCGCCGGTGCACAACCTGGGCGGCCGCGCCGGCGCCTGGATCGCCGACGTGCTGCTGCAGCTGTTCGGCTACATCGCCTTCCTGCTGCCGGTGGTGCTCGGCGCGCTGGCATGGATCGCCATGTTCGGCCTCAAGCGCGAGAGCAAGGGCGAGAACGACCTGGATCCGGCACTGCGCCTGGTCGGTCTGGTCGGTTTCCTGATCGCCGGCACCGGCTTCCTGCATGTGCGCCTGTTCAGTGGCGATGTCGCCAGTGCCGGCGGCATCCTCGGCAAGCTGGTCGGCAATTCGCTCACGGTGGGCTTCGGCGCGTTGGGGGCGAACCTGTTCGTGCTGGTGCTGCTGCTGGCCTCGATCACCCTGGCCACCGGGCTGTCCTGGTTCACGGTGATGGAGAAGATCGGCCGCGGCGTGATGTCGCTGGCGCCGTTGCTGGAACGCAAGAAGGAAGAAGTCACCGAGTGGAAACAGACCCGGGTGATGCGCGAGGAACGCCAGGAAGTACGCAAGGCCGACGCCGAGGTGCGCGCCAAGCGCGAGCCGGTGAAGATCGAGCCGCGTCCGGAGCCGGTGATCGAGAAGAGTGATCGGGCCAAGCGCGATACCCAGATTCCGATGTTCCGCGGCGTCAACGGTGATGGCTCGGACCTGCCGCCGCTGGCGCTGCTGGATGATCCCAAGCCGCAGCCGAAGGGCTACGACGAAGAAACACTGGAAACCCTGTCGCGGCAGATCGAGTTCAAGCTGAAGGACTTCCGCATCGATGCGCAGGTGGTCGGCGCCAATCCCGGCCCGGTCATCACCCGCTTCGAGATCGAGCCAGCACCGGGTATCAAGGTCAGCCAGATCAGTTCGCTGGACAAGGACATCGCGCGTGGCCTGTCGGTGAAGTCGGTGCGCGTGGTCGATGTCATTCCGGGCAAGTCGGTGATCGGCCTGGAAATCCCCAATGTCACCCGCGAGATGATCTTCCTGTCCGAACTGCTGCGCTCGAAGGAATATGACAAGTCGGCCAGTGTGCTGACCCTGGCGCTGGGCAAGGACATCGCCGGTCGCCCGACCGTGGCCGACCTGGCACGCATGCCGCATCTGCTGGTGGCCGGTACCACCGGTTCGGGCAAGTCGGTGGCGGTCAATGCGATGGTGCTGAGCCTGTTGTTCAAGGCCTCGCCGAAAGACCTGCGGATGCTGATGATCGACCCGAAGATGCTCGAACTGAGCGTCTACCAGGGCATCCCGCACCTGCTGGCGCCGGTGGTCACCGACATGAAGGAGGCCGCCAACGGCCTGCGCTGGTGCGTGGCCGAGATGGAGCGCCGCTACAAGCTGATGAGCGCGGTGGGCGTGCGCAACCTGGCCGGCTTCAACAAGAAGGTGAAGGAAGCCCAGGACGCCGGCCAGCCGCTGATGGACCCGCTGTTCAAGCCGAACCCGGAGCTGGGCGAGGCACCGCGTCCGCTGGAAACGCTGCCGTTCATCGTCATCTTCATCGACGAATTCGCCGACATGATGATGATCGTCGGCAAGAAGGTGGAAGAGCTGATCGCGCGCCTGGCACAGAAGGCGCGTGCGGCCGGCATCCACCTGATCCTGGCCACGCAGCGCCCGTCGGTGGACGTGATCACCGGCCTGATCAAGGCCAACATCCCGACCCGTATCGCCTTCCAGGTCAGCTCCAAGATCGACTCGCGCACCATCCTCGACCAGTCCGGCGCGGAAACCCTTCTCGGCCATGGCGACATGCTGTACCTGCCGCCGGGCACCGCGCTGCCCGAGCGTGTGCACGGTGCGTTCGTGTCCGACGATGAAGTGCATCGCGTGGTCGAGCACCTCAAGGCGATGGGCCCGGCCGACTATGTCGACGGCGTGCTGGATGAGGTGCAGACGATGGGCGACGGCGTGGTCGTCGGTGCCACCGGCCTGCCCGAGACCAGTGCAGCCGGCGACGAGTCCGACCCGTTGTATGACGAAGCACTGCGGGTGGTCACCGAGACCCGCCGCGCCTCGATCTCCGGCGTGCAGCGCCGGCTGAAGATCGGCTACAACCGTGCAGCGCGACTGATCGAGGCCATGGAAGCGGCCGGCGTGGTCAGCCCGCCGGAGCACAACGGCGACCGCACGGTGCTGGCACCGCCGCCGCCGAAGTAAGACCCGACGTATCCCCACGACGTCCAAGGAACCGACGCATGCTTCACCCCGTACCAAGCGCGCTGGCGCTGGCGCTGGCTGCCCTGATGGCTGCCGGCCCGGCACTGGCAGAAACCGCCACCTCAGCGCCCGCCACGGCGCCGCCTTCCACCAGCGGCGATACCGAAGCCAGCAATAATTTCAGCATTGTCCGTTACCGCGCCGACTACCAGGTCCGGCCGGACGCGGGCAATGTGCAGACCGAAACCTACGAAGTCCTTCTCAAGACCAAGGCCTCCGTCGAGCAGTTCAGCCAGGTGCGGCTGAGCTACAGCGAAAAGATGGAGACGCTGGAAGTGCTCGGTGCCTACACCATCACCGCCGATGGCCAGCGCCGCGACGTGCCGGCCGACCGCATCTACACGCAGGAGAGCTACTCCAGCGCCTCGGCGGCGATGTATGCCGACCGCAAGGTGCGGGTGATCGTGTTCCCGAACCTGGCCCCGGGCACGCGCCTGTACTACCAGGTGCGCCGCACCCAGGCTACGCCGTACTTCCCGGGCTATTTCGGCCTGTGGGAGACCTTCAACGTCTTCACCGAGTACGAGGACGCCGAGGTCACCCTGAGTGCGCCGGCCAACCTGCCGATGTTCGTCGACAGCCGCGGCGTGCAGGGCAGTGACCGGCCGACGGTGAAGAACGGCCAGGCGCAATGGCGCTGGCGCTACCAGCGCCGCGAGGCGATGCCGGCGCAGAACTGGTCGGCGGCGGGCTGGGAGTTCGGCCCGAACATCATGGCCAGCACGTATCGTGACTGGTCGCAGATGGGGCGCGCCTACCAGCTCAAGGCGGGCCCGGCGGCCGAGGTGACCCCGGCGCTGCAGGCGCTGGCTGATGAGATCACCGCCGGCATCAGTGACCGCCGCGAGCAGGCTGATGCGCTGTATCGCTGGGTCGCGCAGAACATCCGCTATGTGGCGGTGTACCTGGGCAACGGCGGCCTGGAGCCGAACAGCGCGCAGAGCATCCTCGACAACCACTATGGTGACTGCAAGGACCATGTGACGATCCTGGAAGCGCTGCTGGCGGCCAAGGGCATCGCCAGTTCGCCGGTGCTGATCGGTGCCGGGGGCGGTCCGACGCTGCCGAAGATTCCGGTGCTGGGCCGCTTCAACCACGCCATCACCTACATCCCCGAGTTCGATCTGTACCTGGATTCGACCACGGCATGGGCGCGCTTCGGACAGTTGCCGGAAGGCGATCTGGGGGCGCCGGTGGTGCGCACCCGCGACGCCACGCTGGCGCGCACCCCGGCTAACACGCCCGATCGCAACGCCACGTCGATGGAAGTGCGCTTCACCTTCGACGCCAATGGCGACCTGCGCGGCGAGACGATTCCGAAGCTGGGCGAGAACGCCGAGATCGGCATGCGCGCCCAGTTCTCCCAGCTCAACGCGCAGAACCGTGCGCGCGCCGAGGAGCAAATCATGGCCGCGTCCGGTTTCGACGGGCGAGGGCAGCTGCAGATCCAGGGCGTGCCGGTCGACCTGACCCGGCCGTTTGGCTATCGCATGGCGTTCCAGGCCGAGGACTACGCCGACTTCAGCGTGGCCGGCGGCATGGCGGTGCCGGACCCGCCGGGTGGCGAGTCGGTGCGTGGCCTGTACGCCACCGCCTCGGCGCCGGCCAACGAGACGCCGTTCTACTGCAATGCCAGCCTGCGCGAGGAGACCTACCGCCTGCAGTTCCCGGCCAACGCGCCGATCATCGCCATCCCGGCCAGCCAGCGATTCGCCAACGCCGCCGGCGAGTACCGCGTGGACTGGAGCCGCGAAGGGCAGGAGGTGATCGTGCACCACCGGTTGCAGCAGAATGCGGTGCGCGGCCCGGAGGCATTGTGCCAGCCGCAGGATTATCCGGCGTTCCGCGCGCTGTACCGCGAAGTGCGTCGCGGCTTCCGCGGCCAGGTGCTTTACGGCAAGCTGCCGGCATCTGGCGGCTGAATCGCCGATGGACGTTCAGGGCGGCATAATGTCGCCCTGATCGCCCATTCATCTTTCGCCGGGCACACTGGCAACCACCTTTCCTGGCGCCCGCGCCCACAGGATTCCCGCATGAACTTCCGCTTCCGTCGTTTCCTTGCCACCACTACCCTGGCCGTGGCCTGCGCCGCCGCCGGCAGCGCCTGGGCTGGCGCCCGCGATGACCTGAAGACTTTCACCAGTGGCCTGAAGGGCCTGGATGGCCAGTTCAGCCAGCAGGTGTTCGACAGCCGCGGCAAGGTGAAGGAATCGACCAGTGGCCGCGTGGCGCTGTCGGCGCCGCGCCTATTCCGCTGGGAATACGTGCGCCCGCACGAACAGCTGATCGTGGCTGATGGCAAGAAGGTCTGGATGTACGAGCCGGACCTGGAGCAGGCCACCGTGCGCGAGCAGGGCAAAGAAGAGCAGAACAGCCCGCTGACCGCGCTGATCAACCCGGCGCTGCTGGAGCAGCAGTACGACGTCAGCGAAGAGGCCGCGCAGCGCGACGGCCTGCAGTGGCTGTCGCTGTCGCCGAAGCGCGAGACCGAGGCCAGCTTCCAGTACGCCGCGCTGGGCTTCAACGCCCAGGGCCTGGCCAAGATGGAAATCACCGATGCGGTTGGCCAGCGTACCGTGATCAGCTTCAGCGGCTGGAAGCGCAACCCGGGCTTCGCGGCTGGCACCTTCAGCTTTACGCCGCCGAAGGGCACAGACGTTATCGGTAATTGATGGCGGTCGCCGGGCATGGCCCGGCGCTACCTGCTCTGGTGGGTGTCAATCGGCACCGCGTTGGTGGGTGTCAACCTTGGTTGACACGCTTTCGGCCAGCTCATCCGTTGTCCGGATGAACGATCACCTGCCACGCGGTGCCATCAAATCGAATCAGGTCCCAGGGCGTCAGCACCCACAGCACGCTACCGACGGAACTGATATCAACAATCGTTGCATCTCTCAGTTCTTCGGGGATGCCTTCCAGCAAGGGTTCAACTAGGCCGGTTTCTAGACTGTAGACGTAGAGGCCGCCATTCTCAGAGCCGATGTAAACCTGTTGCTTGTACTGGCACACAGCGTTGAAGTTGATGCCTTCGCCGACCTCGTGGTGCAGGCACTCGAATCCAGTGGAGATGTCGCCCGTAACGATGGTGCCGTGCATTCCTACAAAGACGAGGCGGCCCTGGTCAGTCCTGCAGGCATGAAACAGCTCCGCAGGGGTGACTTGTTCGGGCAGGGTCCAGCTCGAGCCATCCCAGTGTGCAATGAGACCATGAGAGCCGATTGCGTAGAGGTCAGCAAGGCCCGTTCCGCAGAGGTCGTTCACGCTCCCCACGTGGAACTCAGCAAGTAACTGGTTGAATCCTCCATCCTCCCGTACACCGGTCATGTATGCGCGCCAATCGGCGAATCTCCTGCGGAGCTCTGCGTCGCGTTCCATCGGATCTTGAGGAAATGCGGGAATATCGCCCAGTTCGAGCAGGTGGCCGACATCGTCGAGCCAACTGTCGAAGTCATCCAGATCCGACTCGTCCTTGTCCTCCTCGCAGAAGGCAGTCGCGAATTGGGTTGGAAGCTGCTGCCATCCGCCTTCGCCCCGATGATGGATCTGCCCTCTTGTGCCCGCGCAGAAAAGGTCGTCGCCCAGCAATCTCAAACAGGTAAGACCTCCGGGGAAGTCGGCGCCTTCCGCCGAGACGTACTCGATCGTGGCCCCAGCACGGGAGTAATCTTCCAGCTGCCCATAGAAATCCAGCGCAAGCACACGACGGGGGCGACCGCCTTCTTCCTCTGGGACAAGCTCTGTGGACATGACCTGGAAGTCCTGCAGGTCATGGTAGAACCACTCCTCTTTGGGGGTGCGGCCAAAGACGAACATGCGGGTGGGTGGGCCGGGATCCGGGTCGTAGTAGTCATGCCCGGGGCCAAGGGCGGCAGCCAGATAGTAGATGTCCTCGTCGACAGCGCAGCCAGCAATGAACTCAAGGAGATTGGATTCGGGATCGCGCACGCTTGGGTCCTGAAGGGTTGAGTTCCAAATTCTCGGCTACTGACGAGGGTGCACGATCCCCGGGAAAGTACACTCCATGTGAATCAGCGGCTTACCGAAGAATTGGCTGCGGCGGCTTCGGCTCATTTCCGACACATTGCCAAGCTGCCGGCCAGCGGCCGGCACTACTGATCCCTGCGGCCTGATCCGCCGGGCACGGCCCGGCGCTACCGTTGGGCGGCGCGGTACAATGAGCGGGTGGCAAGACATCGTTCAACTTCCTTCCCCGGCCCCGATCTGCTGAGTGTTGATCGGGAACATCTGCGCCCGCTGGCCGAGCGCATGCGCCCGCGCACCCTGGACGAAATGGTCGGGCAGAAGCGCCTGCTGGCGCCGGACAGCGCACTGCGCCGCGCGGTTGAATCCGGTCGCGTGCATTCGATGATCCTGTGGGGGCCGCCCGGCTGCGGCAAGACCACGCTGGCGCTGCTGCTGGCCGAGTACTCCGACGCCGAGTTCCGTGCCATCTCCGCGGTGCTTTCCGGGTTGCCGGAAGTGCGCCAGGTGCTGGCCGAGGCCGCGCAACGCTTCGCCGAAGGCCGCCGCACCGTGCTGTTCGTGGATGAGGTACATCGCTTCAACAAGGCGCAGCAGGATGCGTTCCTGCCGCATATCGAGCGCGGCACCATCCTGTTCGTCGGTGCCACCACCGAGAATCCATCGTTCGAGCTGAATTCGGCGCTGTTGTCGCGTTGCCGCGTGCATGTGCTGGAAGCGGTATCACCAACCGACATCGTCGAAGCGCTGGAACGTGCGCTGGGGGATCGCGAGCGCGGCCTGGGCGAGGAGGGTATCGAGGTCGCTCCCGAGCTGCTGCTGGAAATCGCCACCGCTGCCGATGGTGACGTGCGCCGTGCGCTGACCCTGTTGGAAATCGCCGCAGAACTGGCGGGCGGGGAGGGTGGTCGCATCACCCCACAGACCCTGACCCAGGTGCTGGCCGACCGTACCCGCCGCTTCGACAAGGGCGGCGAGCAGTTCTACGACCAGATTTCGGCGCTGCACAAGTCCGTGCGCAGCTCCAACCCCGATGCTGCGCTGTACTGGCTGACCCGCATGCTCGATGGCGGCTGCGATCCGTCCTATCTCGCGCGCCGGCTGACCCGCATGGCCATCGAGGACATCGGCCTGGCCGATCCGCGCGCGCAGAGCATGGCGCTGGAAGCCTGGGACATCTACGAGCGGCTGGGCAGCCCGGAAGGCGAGCTCGCGTTCGCCCAGTTGGTGCTGTACCTGGCCAGCACCGCCAAGTCGAACGCCGGCTATGCGGCCTTCAACCAGGCCAAGGCCGACGTGCGCCAGAGCGGTACCGAAGAGGTGCCGCTGCACCTGCGCAATGCGCCGACCAAGCTGATGAAGGAACTGGGCTATGGCGCCGAGTACCAGTACGACCACGATGCCGAAGGCGGCATCGCGCTGGACCAGACCGGTTTTCCGGACACGATGGGCGAACGGGTGTACTACAACCCGGTGCCCCGCGGCCTGGAGATCAAGCTGAAGGAAAAGCTGGATCGGCTGCGCGCCGAGCGCGAGGCGGCGCGGGCCGCGAAGGGCCGTTGAGCTGGCTTATGTAGGATCGAGCGATGCTCGACTCCACTCTGGACCGAGCCAGCAGCACCTGCGGAAACAGCAGCCGAGCATGGCTCGGCTCTACAGGGGTAATGGCGGTCGAGTGTGGTTCGTCATCACATTGTCCTGCGGGCGTTCCTTTGGCAGACTGCGCGGCTACTTTTTCAAGGATCGATGCCGTGCAGGAAATGATTCTGCCGTTGAAGCGTTATGCCCAGTTCGAGGGCCGTGCCAACCGTCGCGAGTACTGGATGTTCCAGCTGTTCCTGTTGATCGTCTCGACCGTCCTGATGGTGCCGCTCATCGCCGGGCTGGTGATGCAGTCCGACATGCTGGGCATCGCTTCGATCATCCTGTTCGTCGTGTTCTGGCTGGCCACGTTCGTGCCGGTCATCGCCGTCACCGTGCGCCGCCTGCACGACTGCAACCAGTCGGGCTGGATGTACCTGCTGGCCTTTGTTCCGTTCGGTAGTCTGGTGATCTTCGTGTTCGCGCTGCTGCCGGGTACACCGCAGCAGAACGTCTACGGCCCGGTGCCTGCGGGGCCGTGAGATTGCGTGAGTCGAGCATGGCTCGACTTCTACAGGGCGGGAAAACGAAGCCGGCGTTTCGCCGGCTTCTTTCTTACTTGATGCTGCAATCGCCGAAGGACAGGTAATCCGTTCCCGAGCTGAACTGCAGCGTGCAGCTGGCGGTGAAGGTCGCGCCTTCTTCCAGCGCGCCCAGCTTGGCCGCCTGCTGCTCATCGTCGCTGGTCAGCCGGGCCAGGACATTGCCCTGGTCATCGCCGGCCTCGATCAGCGGTTCGCCCGCCAAGTTGCTGGAAACGCTCAGTGCCACGGCAGTGAATGTTACCGTCTGGTTGAGTTCGTCCATGCCCAGTGAAGAATTGCCGGCTTCTTCAAAGGCCTGGTAGAGCGTTGGCAGGTCCTGTGCGGCATGGGCGGCCAGCGGTGCAAGCAGGCCGAGGGAAAGGGCGATCAGGGCGGTGCGCTTCAAGATGTTCTCGCAGTCACGGGATCCATTCCCGTGGGTGGTGGTGAGCAGATCCACGCCATGCGTGGATGGGTTTGGCAAGGGACAGGGCGCGGCCGATGGCTCGATTGCCCATCCATCCGCAGCCCTGCGAGGGAAGGGCGCTCCTGCGCCCCGCTGCCCGGCAAAATAGTGGATCGGGTGTTTCCGGCGCAACCGGGAAAATGAACGCATCGCGCGCGTGATACACAGTGTGACATTTTATCGATGTGATAATCATTCGCGTTTAAGGTAGACTGCGGTCCCCTGTGAACCGGCGGCCATCGGCCGCTCGTGCCGCCGCTGATGAAGCATTTCGTCCCGCCTTTGCGCCGTGGTCCACTGGCCCGCGGCATGGCCGCCTTGATGATGGGTCTGCTCCTGGCCACCCCGTATGCCCATGCGCAGCAGCGCAATCCGCTGCAGAAGATCGGCCACACCGTGCTCGACGAGCCGGCGGCCAGCTATCGCTTCGAGCATTTCGTGTTGGACAGCCCGGACCAGCAGCGCCGTTGGCGGGTGAACCTGGCGATCCCGGTCAAGGCCAGCAAGGTGCCCTCTCCGGTGCTGTACGCGCTGGACGGCAACGCCGTCGCCATGGTCCTGGATCAGCCGTTGCTGGCCGAGCTGGCCGCGCGCAAGGCGCCGCCGGTGCTGGTGCTGATCGGCTACGACAACGACCTGCGCATCGATTCCAGGGCGCGCACCCGCGACTACACCGCGTGGATCGACCGTGCCGATGACGAGAGCGGTACGACCCAGGCAGTTGGCGGTGGTGCTGCGGTTTTCCTGGATGTGATCGAACGCCGCATCAAGCCGGAAGTCGAGCGACGCGTACGCATCGATACGCAGCAGCAAGCACTGTGGGGGCACTCGTTGGGCGGGCTGTTCGTGCTCAATGCGCTCTACACCCGCCCCGCCGCCTTCCAGTCCTATCTGGCGGCCAGTGCCTCGCTGTGGTGGAGCCAGGGCGCGGCGCTGGGTGATCCGGAACAGCAGTTCGTGCAGAACGTGCATGGCCAACCGGCAAAGCTCTGGCTGATGCTGGGCGGTGCCGAGCGTGTTGGCGATCGTGGCAAGCGCGACCTGAGCAACCCACGGGTGGTCGCGCACCTGCGCCGCATTGGCGGTGCCACGCCGGATGCGGCGATGCAGCTGTCCGAGCGGCTGGCGAAGGTGCCGGGCCTGAGCGTGCAGTACCGCGAGTTCCCGGGGCTGGGACACGGCCCGATGCTGCCGGCCTCGTTCCATGCCGCGCTGCATGAACTGTACGGCGTGACCGACCGCAGCGCCGGCGATGGCGCGCCCAGTGGCGGGGACAACGCCGCCGAATGAATGCCTTCGCACGCGATGCCGTGCGACCCCACTACCCAGGCGAGGCTGCCGGCGTGCAGCGGCCCAGGCAACCGATGACTCCCGCGCCGCGTGGCGCGGCCTACGTGTGCAAGGAGCCTTCCATGTCGTTCCGTCCGTCTTTCCGTCTCACCTCTCTCGCCGCCGGCCTCTTGCTGGCGGTGACCGCCACCGCGCAGCCGGTGTTCGACCAGCCGGCCAACGCCACCTTCAAGGGTGAAGTCGTCTCACGCGGTGAGAACGTGGTTCCCGGCAGCACTGCCGACGTGGTCGGCCGTGGGTTCTTGCCGGGCCAGAAGGTCAGCCTGCTGCGCGGTGAAAGCGTGCTCAACGCGCAGCCGCTGGTGGTCGATGCTGATGGCAACTTCAAGACCCAGTTGAGCATTCCGGCCGACGCGGTGCCGGGCACTCATCCGGTGGTGGTGCGCGCCAGCCAACCGGCTGCGGCCACCGTGCTGAAGCTGCGCGTCTCGCCGCAGCTGCCGCTGTCCGGCCAGGCGCAGTTCGCCACCCAGTCCAACAAGCTGGTGCCGGGCCTGTACCAGTCCGCCTACAGCGCCGCCAGCAACGCGGTGTTCGTGACCTCGGCGGTGGGTCGCCCGCCGGTGACCCAGTCGCAGCTGCTGAAGCTGGACCCGAAGTCGCTGAAGGTGACCAAGGCGATCACCCCGGCGCAGGTGCCGGGCAGCACCAATGGTGCGGTGTATGCGGTCTACGGCGTGGGTGTGGATGACACCAACGGCAATGTGTGGGTGACCAATACCCGCCAGAACTCGATCGCGGTCTACCGCCAGAAGGACCTGTCGCTGGTCCACCAGTTCCCGGTCGACACCGTGCCGCACGCGCGCGACGTAGTGGTCGACGGTACGCACGGCAAAGTGTTCGCTTCTGCCACCGGCGAGGACCACCTGACGGTGTTCGATGCGAAGACCCTCAAGGAACTGCCGCAGGTGACGCTGGAATCCGGCGTGGACGACGGCAAGTTCACCCCGATGAGCCTGGTGCTGGACGAGAAGGGCGGCAAGCTGTTCACCGTCAGCATCGGCACCCCGGAGGCGGCAGTGGTCGATGTGGCCAGCGGCAAGGTCGAGAAGCTCATCGATCTGGGCAATTCGATCAGTGCCTCGGGCGTGGCCTTCGACGCGGCGCGCAACCGCCTGTACGTGGCCTCGCAGGGCACCGACAACCTGCTGATCGTCGACGTGGCTGCCGGCAAGGTGCTGCATGACGTGCCGGTCGGCGCCGGTGCGCTGAACGTCGCCTTCGATGATGCCTCCGGCCTGGCCTATGTCAGCAACCGTGGCGCTGGCACGGTCACCGTGGTGAATGGTGACGGCAAGGTGGTCGCCAATCTCGATGGTGGCACGCTGCCGAACCATGTGCGCGCCGATGGCAAGGGCAACGTTTTCGCGGTGAACAAGTCGCGCGGCGCCGAAGACCCGAAGGGTGACCGCATCACCCGCATCACCCCGAAGCAGTAAGTCACACGGTGGGGCGGCGTGTGCGTCGCCATGCCAGCAAGGAGATTGTGCATGAACATCGCGTCCCGTCTGCGCCTGTGTGCGCTTCCGTTGGCTGTTTCGCTGGCGCTGGCTGCCTGTGGTGGCTCGTCGGCTCCCTCTGATGCCAATACGCCTGCCGAGTCGCCCGCAGCAACGGCGCCCGCTGCGGAAACCGCGCTGCCGGCAGGCTGGCAGCGCGTGGCAGGTGCCGAAATGCCGGCCGTGCACGGCCGGAAGGCGGTGCTCCCGGCCAAGGTGCATTCCGACGATGGCGCTGACATTGAAGTGGCCGATACCAGTCGCATCATCGCCGGTGGCGACGACGTCATCGCGGTGATCGAAGCACTGGGGCTGGGCAAGCAGGTCTTCGCCGCGCCGACCAACACCACCACCCAGGCCGGCCTGGCCGCGCCGCACCAGTTCCTGTTCAACCGGACCACTGGCGTGGAGGGCGTGCTGAGCCTGCAGGGCTCGCTGTTCCTCGGCAACAGCCTGCGCCGCCACACCGAACTGGCCAAGAAGCTGCGCGAAGTGGGCGAGCCGGCGGTGGTCATCGATGACCTGCAGCCGGCGCCGGACAAGGTGCGCAAGGTCGCCGCCGCACTAGGGCTGGCCGAGGCAGGGCAAGCACTGGCCACGCAGGTGCAGCGCCAGCTCGACGAGGCTGCAGCGATTGGCAAGGGCCTGGGCCATGCACCACGAGTGATCCACGTCTCGGCCACCGGCGCCGGCGGCTCTCCGACCGTCGCCGGTGCCGACAGTGCGTCGGCGCAGCTGATCGCACTGGCGGGCGGCATCAACATCGGCACCGAGGCGGGGGTGAAGAACTACTCGCAGCTGAGCAATGAAGGCGTGGTCGCCGCAGCGCCCGAGGTGATCCTGGTGACCGAGCATGACCTGCAGCTGTTCGGCGGTGCCGAGGGCCTGTGGAAGGCATACCCGACGCTGAAGCAGACCCCGGCCGGGCAGGCCAATCGGGTCTGGGTGATGCCGGACGTGCAGCTGAAGTACACCAGTGTCGGTTCCGGTGCTGGCGCGCTGGCGCTGGCCAAGGCCCTGGCGGCGTTGCCGAAGGCATGAGTCCGGCGGATCGGCGCCGCCGTCGCGGGCGGACGATGTTGCTGGTGGCGTTGCTGGCACTGCTGGGGGCAGTGCTGGCGTCGTTCGCCGTGGGCCCGCTGCGGCTGCCGCCGCTGGAGGTGATGCAGGCGCTGGCGGTGAAGCTGGGCCTGCTGGATCCGCAGGCAGTCAGTAGCCGCGATCTGGCCGTGGTCTGGCAACTGCGCATTCCGCGTGCCCTGCTGGGTGCGATGGTGGGCGCGTCTCTGGCGATGGCCGGTGCCAGCCTGCAGGGCCTGTTCGGTAATCCGCTGGCCGACCCCGGCATCGTCGGTGTCAGCCAGGGTGCTGCGCTGGGTGCGGTGGCTGCCATTGTTCTCGGCGCTGCAGGTGCGGCCGGCTGGCTGGTGCCGGTGGCAGCCTTCGTCGGCGGCGCGCTGGCGATCGGCCTGACGTATGCGTTGGCACGGCCCGGCAAAGGCGCGGGTAACGCCACGCTGCTGCTGGTCGGTATCGCGATGGCCGCGTTCTGCTCGGCGCTGATCGGTTTCCTCACCTACATCGCCAGCGAAAGCGAGCTGCAGTCGCTGGTGTTCTGGCAGATGGGCTCGCTGGCGCGTGCCAACTGGGCCGATGTGGCGGCGGTGGTGCCCCTGTTTGCCATCGGCGTGTTCGCGTTGCAGCGGTTGGCCACGCCGCTGGACATGCTGGCGCTGGGCGAACGCCAGGCGCAGCATCTGGGGCTGGACGTGACCCGCACGCGGCGTCGCCTGGTGGCGTTCAGTGCGCTGCTGGTGGGCGCGGCGGTGGCCTTTGCCGGCTCGATCAGCTTCGTCGGCCTGGTGGTGCCGCACGTGGCGCGCCTGTTGGTCGGCCCCGGGCATCGCTGGCTGCTGCCGTTGTCCGGCCTGCTCGGTGCGCTGCTGATCGTGGTGGCCGACACCGCCGCACGCACGCTCGATCCGCCCGCGGAGATTCCGCTGGGCTTGTTCTCGGCCGCGCTGGGCGCACCGTTCTTCCTCTGGCTGGTGCTGCAGCAGCGCCGCAAGGCGGCCCCATGAGCGTGCTGCTGAAACTGCACGAGGTGGTGGTGCGCCGCCAGCAGCGCGAGATCCTGCATGGCATCTCGCTGGCGTTCGAGCCGGGTACGGTGACCGCCCTGGTTGGACCGAATGGCGCGGGCAAATCCACGCTGTTGGCGGTGGCTGCCGGTGACCTGCGGGCCGATGCGGGCGAGGTGAGCCTGTTGGGCAAACCGCTGGCCAGCTACAAGGCCGGACCACTGGCGCGCGAGCGCGCGGTGATGCCACAGGAGCACGGCGTGCGCTTTGCCTTCAGCGTGGAAGAAGTGGTGGCGATGGGGCGTTTGCCGCATCCGCCGGATCCAGTGGTGGATGACGCCCAGGTGGAAGCGGCAATCGATGCCGCGGAACTGCAGGCGCTGCGCCTGCGCGAGGTGCAGCAGCTGTCCGGTGGTGAATCGGCCCGCACCACGTTCGCGCGCGTGCTGGCGCAGGACACGCCGCTGTTGTTGCTTGATGAGCCGACGGCCGCGCTGGATCTGCGCCACCAGGAGCGCACGCTGCGCAGTGTGCGTGCCTGTGCCGAAGCCGGTGCGTGCGTGATCGTGGTGCTGCACGATCTGAACCTGGCGGCTGGCTATGCCGACCGCATCGTGCTGCTGGAGCAGGGCAGGGTGGCCGCTGATGGTACGCCGCTGCAGGTGCTGACCGAAGATAACCTGCAGCGGGTCTACCAGCAGGATGTGGTGGTGCTGGAGCATCCGCGGCGCGGGGTGCCGCTGGTTGTGGTGACCTGAACGAAGGCCGCCGGGTTGCTCCGGGTATCATGGTTGCTTCGTTTTCTTCAATGGACTGATGCCATGTTCCGTACCGTCACGCGCAGCGTGCTGCTTGCCACGATGATTGCTTCCGTTTGCGCAGCCCATGCAGCTTCGACCTCCCAGGTTTCGCTGACCGACGCGGCCGAGAACGCCTCGCTGATAGAAACCCGGCATTCCAGTGGCGAGGGCGCCGCTGTGACGTCGATGAAGACGCAGTACTTCGCCAACGAGGAAATGTCGGTGAGTTGGGACGACCAGCAGGTGCTGGTGCTGTGCAGGGAGACGGCGTATCTGAAGATTCCTGCGGCCAAGCTCAAGGCCGGAGCGTTGACCACCGAGCAGCGGCAGATGATCGTCTATCAGGCATTGATGTCCGGCCTGGCGGCTGTCGCGGGCGTTGTCGGGCCGGCAGGGGAGAGGGTGACCGTGGCTGATGATGGCAGCGAGACCCGCAGCGTTGGCGAAAATAACTGGGCATATGGTGTTGAGCGATACGAAGTGATCACCCAGCGGCTGCCGGACGGTGCACTTCGGGTCCGGACCCGCAAGACGGAAACCGTGAATGCCACGCCGCCGGCGGGTCCGGACGACATGTTCAGCACCGAGGACGACCAGGCGGCGCGCTTGTCCGAACTGGCGCCGGTGGGCAGCTGGACCGAAGTGGTGGTCCACGGTGGCGCACGGCAGCCGCATGTGGATCCGGCGATGTCGCTGCAGGGCTGGATCTCGATGGGCGATGACCGGGCTGCGACGGTGGCCGAGGCGCGTAAGCTGCACGGCTGCAAGTAAAGGCCGCCAGGGGTCAGATTCCTTTGCCAGGGGCAAAGGGATCTGACCCCCATCCGTTGCCGGCCTCATCGTTCCATTCATGTGCTCAATATTCACTTGCGCGCCAGATTGGCAGGTCTAGAATGCGCCCCATGAACCGGATGCCGCTCCTGAAGTTTTTCACCCTGACCCGCGCAAGCGCGGAACGGGCGTGTCTGCCTGGAGCCCCACGAGGCCGTTGAGACGGCCATCGCTGGACCTTCGACAGAGCGCCCTTCGGGGCGCTCTTTTCGTTTCCGCAGTTCCATTTCCCGTAACCCGATGTACCGCAAGGAGAACGTGCCATGCACCAGATCGCCGAGACCGAACGCTAGCCGCGCACCCTGTCGCCAACCGGGGTGCGCGGCCCCCGAAGTTGGCTTTGCAGGAACCTTTCCCATGAACACCCAAGTCCTTTCCCGTCGTCGCAACCTTGGCATCATTGCCCACATCGACGCCGGCAAAACCACGTTGACCGAACGCCTGCTGTGGAAAAGCGGCGAAATCCATCGCGTCGGCGAAGTGCACGACGGCAATGCGACCACCGATTTCTCGGCAATCGAGCGCGAACGGGGCATCACCATCGGCGCGGCCGCCGTCCAGGCGCAGTGGGCACCGCGTGACTTGCCGCCGCATCGGCTGACCCTGATCGATACCCCTGGCCACATCGACTTCGCCATCGAAGTCGAACGTTCGCTGCGCGTGCTCGACGGCGCCGTGGCCGTGTTCTCGGCCGTGGATGGCGTGCAGCCGCAGTCCGAGACGGTGTGGCGCCAGGCGCGCCGTCATCGCGTGCCGCTGATCGCCTTCGTCAACAAGATGGACCGCGTCGGCGCGTCGTTCGAGCGCGTACTGGAGCAGCTTCAGGACAAGCTTCAGGCGCGACCGTGGGCGCTGGGCGTGCCGTTGGGCAGCGAGAGCGACTTCAACGGCTGGGTCGACCTGGTCGATGAGCGCGTGCTGCAGTGGCGCGACGGCGCGACGACCATCAGCCCGTGGGACGACGCGGCACGTATCCAGTGGCGAGCCCAGCGCGATGCTCTGGTCGAAGCCGTGGCCGATCATGACGAAGAACTGGCCGATGCCTGGCTGGAAGGTCGGGTGATCGATGCCGGGGCGCTGCGCGCGGCGATCCGCCGGGCGACGCTGGCGGGTGCGGGCGTGCCCGTGCTGGCCGGTGCTGCGTTCAAGGACAAGGGCATCGAGACGCTGCTGGATGCCGTGGTCGATTACCTGCCGTCGCCGCTGGATCGCCCTGCCGTCAGCGCCGAAAGCGATGAGGGCGAGGTGGTCTTGCCGCCCGATCCTGATGGCCCGCTGGCGGGGCTGCTGTTCAAGATTACCCACCAGCAGCACGGTGCACTGAGCTTCGTGCGGCTGTACTCGGGCACCTTGAAGGTGGGCGACGCGGTGGCCAGTTCGCAGCATCCGCAGGGACGGCGGGTCAGCCGGCTGGTGCGGGTGCAGGCCGACCAGACCCACGACATTGAACAGGCCGTGGCCGGTGACATCGTCGCGGTGCTGGGCTGGAAGGATGCGGTCAGCGGTGAAACGCTGAGCGGCCGTGCGCTGCCGTTGCGCCTGGAGAACATCCAGGCACAGGCGCCGGTGCTGGCCTGGCGGTTGGAACCGGCGCGTGCGGCCGACCTGATCCGGATGGCGCAGGGACTGGCGAGCCTGGCCCAGGAAGATCCGTCGTTCCGCGTTGAAACCGATCGCGATACGGCGGAGACCCTGGTCTGGGGTATGGGCGAGCTGCACCTGGAAGTGATGGTCGAGCGCCTGCGCAGCGAGTGGAACGTCGACGTGGGCGTAGGTGCGCCGCGCGTGGCCTACCAGGAGACGCCGATGCGCGCGATGACGGGTGTCGTTGGGCGGCTGGTCAAGCAGACCGGTGGCCAGGGCCAGTTCGCGCACGTGGTGCTGGACGTGGCGCCGCGTGAGGACGACCAGGTGGTGTTCAACGACCGCATCGTCGGTGGCGTGGTGCCGCGCAGCTTCATCGCGGCGGTGGAGAGGGGCGTGCGTGCCGCACTGTCGGAAGGGCCGCAGGGTCATCCGGTGGTCGGTATCGAGGTCAGTCTTGTCGATGGCCAGACCCATGCCAAGGACTCGTCGGAGATGGCGTTCCATCGCGCAGGCGCCGAGGCGATCAAGGCGGCGCTGGCCGAGGGTAGCACGCAGCTGCTGGAGCCGGTGATGGCGGTGACGGTGCATTCGCCGTCGACATCGGTGGGTGATGTGGTGGGCGACCTCAACCGGCGCCATGGCCGCATCGCCCGCATCGACGACCAGGACGGTCGTGCCGAGGTCAGTGGCTTCGCGCCACTGGCGCAGCTGGTGGGGTACACCACTGCGCTGCGGTCGCTCAGCCAGGGACGGGCCAGCAGCGAAGCGCACCTGCACGGCTATGAACCGGTACGCGCTGCATGAGGAAGACGAGGGGAGCCCGTTCGCGGGCTCCCACTTTTTTGTTCCGGTTTCCGCATCCACGCATGGCGTGGATCTAGTGGGTGACCGGGTCGCGAGCTCTGCAGTAGATCCACGCCATGCGTGGATGGATCCGTACCGACACGGCAACATTGGCGCTGCATCGCAACAAAAGTGCAGAAAAAGCTGGATTAAAGTGATGCCTCACGATAAATTGCGCCCCCCGTTGCTCGCCGCCGCCCGCACCCCTCTCATGCGTGATGACAAAGACCCCGGAACCCTGGAGCTGACCCTGCCGCGCAAGCGCGGCCGTCCGCCCAAGTTCGGGTACGCGATGAGCGATGCGCAGCGCGCCGCGCGTTATCGCGCGCGCCGGGCAGGGCAGGCCAACCATGCCGACGTGCGTTCCTGCAGCGATATGGTGCTGCTGGACAAGATTCGTGCCGCGGTGAGCGCGCGCGACACCGAGCTTGCCGGGTTCCTTGTGCACGTGCTCTGGCAGCGCTACCCCTTGCAGCTGAAATAGGCCGTCGGTGGGGTGGCCGTTGTCATCGAGCTTGTTGATAATGCGGGATTCAGGTTGTTCCCGCTGGCGCGCCCGGGATGGCAGGCGCGCATGATTGAACGGTTCCCAAGATGACCACCACCAGCGACACCACCACCGAAGCGGCGCCGAGCGGCGCTCCCCTGTTCTATACCCGTCCGGTGCCGCTGCAGGCCGATGTGCACGCCGATCTGCGCATCCTGCCGGGCAGGCTCGAGTTTGCGGCCGGCAACAACGCCATTCCGCTGGTGCTGGGCGAGTTCTCGCTGGCCCTGCACCACTTCCCGATTCTGTTCGCTGGCCCGACCGCCGTGCCGATGGCGGCCGTCGGTGTGTCCGACCAGAACCTGTTCATCAAGGACGGCCTGTGGGAAGACGAGGCCTACATTCCGGCCTACCTGCGTCGCCACCCCTTCATTTTCATCGACACCGGTGCGGACAACGACTTCCTGCTGGGCATCGACGAAGAGAGCTCGCGCGTGGTCAAGGGGGGTGACGAAGGCCAGCCGCTGTTCGTGGACGGCAAGGCCACCGACATGGTGCAGCAGGCGCTGGAGTTCTGCGGCCAGTACACCCGCGAGCACGAACAGACCCAGGCCTTCTCCAAGGCCCTGATCGACAACGGCCTGCTGGTCGAGCGCAACGCCACCGTGCGCACTCCGGATGGCCGCGAGTTCAACCTCAATGGCTTCCTGGTGGTGGACGTTGAGAAGTTCGTGGCGTTGCCGGAAGCGACCGTGGTCGAGTGGCACCGCAGCGGCTGGTTGGCGCTGATCCATCAGCACCTGATGTCGCTGGGGCGATTCAACGACCTGACCCGTCGCCAGGTCGAGCGCCTGGCGGCCTGATCAGCTTGAAGGCACGGCTTCCGCCTTGCGGGAGCCGTGCCACTGCTGCAATCCCTGCAGCAGTCGCCATGCCTCGACCCAGTCGGGCGTGGCCTGCTGCCCCAACTCCCACAGGGCGGCCGCGGTGCCGGCCTGGTCGATTGCCCGGCACATCTGCAACGTGCCCTGCAGGCGGTGCGCATGATGGCGCAATGTCGCGGCATCGGCGTCCTGCAGGGACTGTTCGATCCCGGCCAGCTCATGGGCGATATCCGCAGCGAAATCCGGGTCGGCGCCGCGCGCGCTACAAGGCGCGGCAGCGTGCGCCGAAGGCGGAAGGCCCAGCGCCTGCAGCAAGTCTGCCACCTGCAGCGGCTTGACCAGGACGGCGTCGAATCCGGCCCGGCGACAGCGCGCCACGTGCCGGCGCCCCATGCGGGCGGACAGGGCAATCACTCGCAGGGGCGCCTTTGCCCGCGCGCGCAGCTGCTGTGCCAAGCCGTAGCCGTCCCGGCCGTGGAGCCCGATATCCAGCACCACCGTGCCGCGCGGTCGCAGCGCCTGTTCGGCCAACGCGGTTTCCGCATCGGCAACCGCGCACACATCGGCACCCAGCCGACGCAGTTGCTCTGCCACGACGCACCGGCTGAGTGCATGGTCCTCGACCAGGAGCAGCTCTGTGCCCGTCAACGGCGCCTGCTGCGGGCGCTCGATGGTGGGCGGATCGCGAGGGACAGCGCGGACCGGCAGTCGCAGGGTGAAGCGACTGCCGCGCCCATGTACGCTGTACGCGGCCAGGTTGCCGCCCATGGCAATGGCCAGCTCGCGCGCAATCGTCAGGCCCAGGCCAGTGCCGCCGCGCTTCTGGCCATCCTCTCCCTGCTGGAACGGGCGGAACAGTAGCGGCAGTTGCGCGGGGGCGATACCGATGCCGCTGTCGATCACATCCAGCAACAGCTCCCTGGCAGACGGGATGGGTGACAGCTGCAGGCGCACTTCGATGCCACCGGCATCAGTGAACTTCAACGCGTTGCCCAGCAGGTTGTCGACAATCTGGCGCAGCCCGTCAGCATCGAGTGCGACCGTCGGCGCGGGGTCGGGCGTGCAATCAAGCTTGAGGGACAATCCCCTGCGCAGTGCCTCCGGCCGGATCGCGTCCAGTGCATGGGCACAGAGCTGGCCGACGTCGCAAGGTACGACGTGGGGCCTGAAGCTGCCGCTGGCCAGACGCGAGAACGCGAGCGAGCGGTCGAGCAGCCTGCGCAGCGCGTGGCCGGCGGCACGCGCGGCCGCGAGCAGGTCGTGCTCTCTCCTGGACAGGCGCGACTGGCTCAGCAGGTCGATCGAAGCCAGTATCGTCTGCGCGGAATTGCGCACTTCGTGGCTGATCATTCCTGCCGCGCGCCCAAGGCGTTGTTCCGTGCGACCGATTCGCCAACGTAGTGCCTGCCAGAACATGGTCAGGCCGATGAGTATTGCGGCCACATACAGCAGCCAGGGCAGGTGCAGGGCGCGCACCCGGTCAAGCGCGTTCTCGACGGGGGCGGGCAGCATCTGCTGCGCCCACAATGCCAGCAGGCCCGCGTGCTCTTCGAGCGTGATGTCGTGCAGTGCCTGGTCGATGCGCCTCAGCAGTTGCTGGTCCTCGCGGCGCACGAGCAGGTGCAGATCGGTGGAGAAGTCGCTCTCGAACGGATGAAGCTGCAGTTTGCCCGCGAAGTGCCGCCGGATCATCGCGTGCAGTGTAGCTTCCAGGCCGATCGCAGCATCGGCGATGCCGTTGTCCACGGCGGCCAGGGCTGCATGCCGATCGGGCAAGTGCAGCAGGCGGACCTGCGGATGGTGGGTTGCCAGCCAGCTGGCATAAGGGCCGCCGCGAATCACGGCCAGCACCTGCGCCTTCACGCTGCCGACGTCACGTGGCGCGTGCTCGCCTTTACGCACGGCCAGGACCGTCTTGCCGCCATCGAAGGCGCCGGATGCCATCAGGCCGGGGCAGGGCCGTGGGCGATGCGCCGGGCGGCCCATCACCAGCACCAGATCGGCCTCGTGCCGGCAGACGGCAGTGACCGCTGCCCTCGTGCTGGTGTAGGCGATGTCACGGAAGCGCAGTCCGGAATGGTCAGCCACGAGCTGCGCATAGCCGTGGGCGAGGGTCGGGAGCGGGATCGAGTCCGCCAGTGGTGCAGGCAGCGGGCGCAATGATGGCGCGGTGGCGACCCGCACTTCGCGACCCGCCGGCCACGCCTGCAGATGTGCATCCTCGGCCGAGGCTGCTGGCAGCAGGATCAGGACCATCAACGAGGTGACAAAGGTATGCAACCGGAGGCGAACACGGCGCCTCATCGGAGGTTCCGCTGCTCTCGCAGTGCATAGATCTCCACGTCATTGCGCAGCCCGAGCTTGCGCAGGGCGGCCACCTTCTGGGTGCTGACCGTCTTGACGCTGCGGTGGCGGCGCAATGCGATCTCCGACACGGTCAGGCCGGACAGGAGCAGGTCCAGCACTTCGCGTTCATTGCGACTGAGTTCGTCGCGGCAGGCCGGGACCAGGCAATCGGCCGGCAGGCGGCACAATCCCTGCGATACACGCACGATGGCCTCGGACAGCATCTCCAGCGGCTCGGATTTGCTGACAATGCCGCTGATGCCGGCCGCCAGAAGGTGGTCCACGCGGGTTGTTGGCGTCAGCGTGGCGAAGGCCAGCAGGGGCACATGAGGAAAGCGCTCCCGCAGCAAGGGAACCAGCTCATCACTGCTGCGGTCGCCAGGCGCCAGGGTGAGATCGATGATGGCGACATCCACTGCCAGCTTGCGCAGGCAGCCGATGAACGCGTCGCTGTGGGTGTGGCTGGCGACAATGTTGAAGCGGACGTCGCGGCACAGGTGCAAGGCGGTGCCGCGGCGGACGACTTCGTGATCGTCTAGCAGTGCGAGCCGCAGACGGCGCGGTGCAGGGTATCCATTCATGCGCTGGGAGGTGATCGGCGCCCGGGAGGGCGTGGCGACCATTCTGGCGCTGCTGCCGCGCCGGGCACCGAATTTGCTGGATTTTTGCGATTATTCCTAAGAGTCAATGTGCGCGAACCATCAATCCAGGAATGTTAATTGATGTAATGGATCGCCACGCCCGAATCCAGGCCCTTCAGAAGTTGGCGGGCGATGCCGCCCAGCGCAAAGGGTCGTGGCGTGTCATCGGACCGATTGCGGCACGCGTCTGAGCTTGCGGGTGTCATAACCCATGGCCGCAATCCGTGCGACCGCCTGCTCATAGTCATGCTCGGACACCTGTGGTGTGCGGGCCATGTACCAGACGTAGTCGCGCTTGCTGCGCGCCACGATGGTCTGGCGGTAGCTCTCGTCGAGCCAGGCAATCACGTACTCGGCCTGGATTGGCCAGATGAACTGCATGCCCCAGATCGCGCCATTGCCTTCCTTCTCCACACGACCGATGGGATGCATCGACTTCTGCGGCGCATCGAAGCTGCCCTTGCGGTAGGTGAAGGTGGTCTGGATGCGCCCGTCGGGACGAAGTGCGTAACTCTCCACCGCGTCGAAGGCCTCGCGTTCGGGGCGCGACGGGATATGCGCGATCACATACCAATCGCCCATGAAGCGCGGCACATCCACGGATGGCGGGCGCGGCAGCGGGCGGGTGTCGCTGGAACTGCAGCCGGAACCGAACAGGCCGACCGCGATCAGGGGAAGCAGCGAGAACATGCGCATGTTGCACCTCAGCGGGGTCGGAACAGATAGTGGGCCACCAGCCACTGCTGGCCGTCGTCATAGCCAAACAACTCGGCACAGGCCATCCAGAACATCCGCCAGCGCTGCCACCAGACCTTCGCTGCAGCCTGGCCATAGGTTGCGATCAACACCGGCATCACCTGCTGGCGGGCCGCATCCTGGTTGGCCAGCCAGTGGTCGGCGGTGCGCTGGTAGTGGGTGCCGTCCAGCAGCCAGCGCTGGTCGAGCCGCAGGTCGCGCTGGAAATGCAGCAGGGTGTCAGCTGCCGGCATCAGCCCGCCGGTGAAGAAGTGCCGCCCCATCCAGTTGTCGCCGCCGTCTGTCTCGAACGGATACATCAATGTGCGATGGGCGAAGATGTGCACGAACAGCGCGCCGTCCGGCTTCAACCACCGAGCGATGCCCGCCAGCAGGCGCTCGTAGTTGCGCACGTGTTCGAACATCTCCACCGACACGCAGCGGTCGAAGCGTGCCGCAGGCAGCTCAAGCTGGTTGACATCGCGGGTGATCACCTCGACGTTGTGCAGCCCCCTGGCTTCACACTGCGCCATGATGTGCTGGCGCTGGCTGTGCGAATTGGAAACGGCGGTGATGCTGGCCTGCGGGTAGCGTTCGGCCATCCACAGGGTCAGTGAGCCCCAGCCGCATCCCAGTTCGAGAATCTGCTGGCCATCGGCCAGGCCTGCGCGCTGGCCGTACAGTTCCAGCATCGCGTCCTCGGCCTGGTCCAGCGTTTCGCGCCCGGTGGGGTAGTAGCAGCTGCTGTACTTCAGTCGCTTGCCCAGGCAGGCCTGGAAAAAGGCAGCTGGCACTTCATAGTGCTGTCGGTTGGCTGCGTCGGTGTGCAATGCGAGTGGGCTGTCGGCCAGCTCGGCGATGCGCCGGCTGAAGCGCGCCGACTGGCCTTCGATGCCACCCTCGCTTTCCTCATGCAGGCGTTGCGCGCACAAGCGGCGGATGCCCGCACGCAGCGCCGCATCGGGGACCAGCCCGCGTTCAGCCCAGGCGATCAGCCCGGTTTCCGCGTCTTCGGCAGGATTCAGTGACGGGATCGCGTTCATGCGGAATGCTCCTTGGAAGAACGGGGGAACCAGGGAAAGAACATCGGTGTGCTGCGCTGGTAGGCGCGATAGTCGTCGCCGCGGCTGCGCAGCGCCTGTTTCTCGGTGAATGGGATGCCGCTGAGGTAGCGCAGGAACACGTACATCAGCAATGGGCCGGCCCACGCCAGCCACCACAGTGGCGAACCGACGGCGAGCAGCACATAAGTGAACCAGTGCAGCCACTCGAAGAAGTAGTTGGGGTGGCGGGAATAGCGCCAGAGCCCTTCGCGGCAGGTGCGGCCCTTGTTTGCCCGGTCGGCGCGGAACCGGGCCAGCTGCCGGTCGGCCAGTGCTTCGCCGCCGACGCTCAGCAGCCACACCAGCGCGGCGGCCACGGCCCACCACGTCATGCGGCTGCTCGGGTTGGCAGCCACTGCGACAAAGGGCAGGGCAAACAGCACCACCAGCAATGCCTGCGCCATGAAGAAGCCAAAGATCTTGCCCTGATGGCCCTGCCAGTGTTCGCGCAGATAGCGGTAGCGCCCGTCTTCCGGTTCGCTACGGACCCGGTGCCAGAGGTGCAGGGCCAAACGGCTGCCCCACAGGCCGCCGAGCACGCCCAGCGCGATCCGCGGCACCGTCGCGCCGTCGCCGAGCAGCGCCAGCAACAGGGCCGATGCACCTACGCCCTTGGCCCAGAGCACATCGACCACGCCGATGTTCTGGTGGCGGCGCTGCCAGGCCCAGCCCCAACTCATCATCAGCAAGGTGTACAGCAGGACCCACAGGAGATGGTTCATGAAGGAACTCCAGCCAGGGGCGGCGAGCTGGCTCGTGAGCCGCGACGGGCGCAGTGGCACAGCAGTGAAAGCGCGATGCACCAGCCCGCACCCAGTACCAGCAGGCCCTGCCATGCCGGCACAGCGAACCGCACTGCATCAAAGCCACGTGCCGCGGACAGATAGGCCAGCGGTGCCAGCAGCAGGCCGAACAGCGCCGGCAGGGCACGGTGGCGCAGCAGGAAGCGCATCGAGTTGGTCAGCGTCATCGCGAACGCGGCCCACAGCGCCATGATCCACGGTGGAGGCGCCCAGGCGAGCGGGGCGGCGGCGTAACGAACGGTGCCGGTCGCAGCGGCGCTGGCATCGACCAGCCAGGCGCAGGCCAGCGCCAGCACCATCAACCGAAGGTCCAGCCGTGGTTGCGGCGACGCCAGCAGCTGGCTGCCGATGTACAGAGAGGCTGCCAGCAACGCCGGCCACTGCCAGCCGCGCCCGGCGCCGGCCACGGCGCACAGCCAGACCAGCTGGTTGCCAAGCAGATTGGCCCAGAACCGGCGCATCTCAACTGCCTTGGCCCGATGAGGCGCCCGGGCGATGCCCCGGGCGCGCCATCAGCAGATGGGAGACCCCGATCGAGCGCTCCAGGAAGCCGCCCTCGCAATAGGCCAGGTAGAACTCCCACAGGCGGCAGAAGCGCGTATCGAAGCCCTGCGCCTGCACGTCGGGCAACCGGACGAGGAAGCGCTGGCGCCAGGCGCGCAGGGTCAGCGCGTAGGAGTGGCCGAAGTCCTGCTGGGCGATCAGCTGCAGGTCGCTGGACCGCGTTTTGGCGGCCATGATCGCGTTGATCGACGGAATGAAGCTGCCGGGGAACACGTAGCGCTTGATGTAGTCGACGCTGCGCCGGGCCTGCTCGTAGCGATGGTCCTCGATGGTGATGGCCTGCAGCAGGGCAACGCCATCAGGCTTCAACAGGCGCTGCAACGTCGCCATGTAGGTGTCCAGGTATTCGGCGCCGATGGCCTCGATCATCTCGATCGACACCAGCTTGTCGAACTGGCCCTGCAGGTCGCGGTAGTCCTGCATCAGCAGCGTGACCTGGCCTTGCAGGCCTGCGGCGCGCACGCGCTGTGCCGCCAGCGCATGCTGTTCTGCGGAGATGGTGGTGGTGGTGACGTGGCAGCCGTAGTGCTGCGCGGCGTGCAGCGCAAAACCACCCCAGCCGGTGCCGATCTCCACCACGCGGTCGCCCGGTTTGAGCTTCAGCTGCTGGCAGATGCGGTCCAGCTTGCGCCGGGAGGCGGATTCCAGCGACTCGTCTTCTTTGTTGAACAGGGCTGAGGAATACATCAGGTCCGGCGACAGGAACAGGGCAAAGAAGTCGTTGCCCAGGTCATAGTGCGCGGCTATGTTGCGGCGACTGCCCTCGCGGCTGTTGCGGCGCAGGCGGTTCCAGCCCCGCAACAGCCAGCCGCCCAGGCGGGCCGGGCCACGCTCCATGCCGTCGAGCAGGTCGCGATTGCGTACCAGCAGCCGAATCAGCGCCACCAGGTCATCGCAGTGCCATTCGCCCTGTATGTAGCTTTCACCTGCACCCACACTGCCTTGCGCTGCAACCTTGCGGTAGAACGCCGGGTCATCGATGGTGACGGTGACATGCAGTTCGCCATGCGCATCGCCCAGCCAGACTTCGCCGAGTGCATCACGCACGCACAGGCGGCCGTCGCGCATGGGGGCAAGCTGGGCCAGCAGGCGGCGGCGCAGGAATGCATCCAGGGCGCCGGGACGTGGCAAGGCGACCAGGGGAGTCATCGAATTCATCGTGGTTTCTCGGCAAGAGCAGGGTGGTCGTGCACGGGGTTGCGCTTCAGCCACAGCCGCAGCGCGTGCCAGTGGATGGCGGCCACCACCTGCGTGGTCATCAGGGGGTAGCAGGCCAGTACCCGGGCCAGCCCAGGGCCGTCCAGCACCCTTCGCTGCATGGACTGGGTGGCGTCGAACTGCCGAACGCCGTCGCGCCAGACCTGCATGTGCACGCGAAGATCATCACCAGGTGCGTTGAACCGCCAGTCGTAGCGGCAGTCCATCGGCATGAAGGGTGAGACGTGAAAGGATTTGTCGAATGTCCAGCGCAGTGATGCCCCGTCGCCGGTGGCCGCAGCTACCGGCAGCACATAGGCGTGCCGCTCCTTCCACGGGGTATTGGTGATCTCGGCGACGATGCAGTCCAAGGTGTTGCCATCGGCCCGGTAGCAGTAGTAGAAGCTGACCGGATTGAATACGTGCCCGGCGAAGCGAAGATGGGTGAGCAGGCGCACCGGGCCGGTGGGCCGATAACCCAGGGTAGCCGCGGCATGGTCGCGCACCGCATCGGCCAGTGGTTGCGCAGGGTTGCCGAAGTAGTCACTGCGGCGGAACTCGGCCAGGTTGCGGCGATTGACCGACCACAGCCAGCGCCCGGCGAACACGGTCTCCAGCTCGTCCAGATCGAGCAGCAGCTGCGCGATCGGATAGCGGAACGCGTGGGGCTGCGGATGATGCCGTCGGTGCATCACCTGCCCGAAGTAGAGTGCGCTGGCACTCACGCTGCCACCTCGCCGGGTGCGATGGTGTCGCGGTGCGGGGTGCACTCGCGCATCGCGTCCACCACGCGGCGGGCGCTGCGGATGCCGTCTTCGTGGAAACCCCAGCCCCAGTACGCGCCCGCGAACCAGGTGCGGCGGCGGCCCTGCAGCTCAGCCCAGCGCTGTTGCGCGCGTACCGCTGCGTGGTCGTGGACCGGATGGGCATAGTGCAGCCTGCGCAGCACCTTGGCTGGATCGATCGCCTCGCTGCGGTTGAGGGTCACGACCAGCGGGGTGTCACCGGGCAGGCCCTGCAGAAGGTTCATGCAATAGCTGACCGTACAGGGCGCGCCTGGCTCCTTGGGAACGTGTGCATTCCATGCGGCCCATGCCTTGCGGTTGCGCGGCAGCAGCGATGCGTCGGTATGCAGTACTGCTTCGTTGGCCTGGTAGCGGATGGCGCCGAGCACGTCGCGTTCGACCGGATCGGCGTCACGCAGCAGGGCCAGCGCCTGGTCGCTGTGGCACGCCATGATGACCTCGTCAAAGCCCTCCACGCCGGCCGCGCTGTGCACGCGCGCGCCCCACGGCATGCGCTCGACCGAATGGACCGGACATTCCAGCCGCTCGCGTACCCGCCAGCGGGCACGCAGGGCATCGACATAGCGTGCCGAGCCACCGCTGACTACCCGCCAAGGTGCGCGCCCGGTCATCTGCAGCATCTGGTGGTTGGCCATGAACTGGGCCAGGTAGCGGGCCGGGAACTGCATGACCGTGTCGGTCGGTGACGACCACAGCGCTGAAGCCATCGGCAGCAGGTGCTCGTCGATGAACGCAGCACCGTAGCGCTGGCCGCGCAGGTACTGGCCCAGTGTCGGGCCTTCGTCTTCCGCCAGCAGCAGCGGCGCATCCCGGTAGAACCGGCGCAGGTCGGCCAGCATTCCCCAGAAACGTGGCGAAACCAGATTGCGACGTTGGCAGAACAGGCCATCCAGCGACGTGGCGTTGTACTCGACGCCACTGCGCTCGCTGTGCATTGAGAAGCTCATGGTGGTCGGCTGCGAGGCCACACCCAGTTCTTCGAACAGTGCCGTCAGCAGTGGGTAGTGCAGGGGATTGAACACGATGAAACCGGTATCCACCGCCATGCGCGTGCCGTCCACCTGCACGTCATGGGTGTGGGTATGTCCGCCCAGGTAATCGTTGGCCTCGAACAGCGTCACTTCGTGTTCGCCGTCCAGCCACCAGGCACTGGCCAGGCCGGCAATGCCGGAGCCGATGATCGCGATGCGCATGTCAGTACCTCGCCTTGGCCAGTACCCACTCGGGGATGGGCTTGAGCCCCCTCACCAGGCCGAAGGCCGCCATTGCGCGCAGCCCGTACCAGGTCAGGTCGATCTCCCACCAGCGGAACCCCTGGCGGACGGTGCCAGGAAAGAAATGGTGGTTGTTGTGCCAGCCTTCGCCGAAGGTAAGCAGCGCCAGCCAGAGGTTGTTGCGGCTGTCGTCACGGGTCTCGAAGCGCCGCCGGCCAAAACGATGGGCCAGTGAGTTGATGGTGACGGTGGCGTGGAACAACACCACGGTGGAAATGAAGAAGCCCCACACCAGCAACTGCGGGCCAGAGGTGTGCAGCCCGGGCGCCCAGCGCTCCAGGCCGGCGCCGAGTGCGTACAGCGCAGCAGCCAGCAGTACCGGTACCGCCGTATCAAATCGGTCCAGCCAGCGCAGCTCGGGGAAGCGCGCCAGGTCAGGCACGCGCGATAGATCCGTGGCGAATGCCTCACGGGTCAGGAACCAGCCCATGTGGCTGCGCCAGAAGCCGCCTTCGCGCGGCGAGTGCGGGTCCAGCGGTTGGTCGGCATGCCGATGGTGATGGCGATGGTGGGCGGCCCACCACAGCGGCCCACGTTGCACGCTGGACGCACCGATCACCGCGAACACGAACTGCACCGTTCGCGATGCCTGGAACGTCCGGTGCGAGAAGTAGCGGTGGTAAAAGGCGGTGATCGCAAACATGCGCACTGCGTAGAGGGCTGCGGCGACGATCACGGCGGTCCAAGAGATACCTACCGAGATCACCGCGATGCAGGCCAGGTGCATCAACGCGAACGGTACGGCGCGCAGCCAGTCGATGCGTCCGGGCTCGCCAGCGGCGTGGTCTGCAGCGCTGCCGGTGTCGACCCAGCGCTTCAGGGTGCGCAGCAGGTGCCAGCGTCGGCGGGGAAGGGGCGCTACAGAGGCCATGGCGGATCTCGGCGGGTGTCGTGTCTTCCTCTACGCAGCAGTGCGCGCAATGGATGCGGCCGGCTGTGGAGAATTTCGGCTTCACTCGGGCATCACGCTGCAGCGCCCCACCAGGGGTTGCGTCCAGGCCTGCTGCCATTCGCTGGCGGACCGCTCGGCAACCGGCGAGCTGAAGCGCACCGTGACCTGTGGGTAGGTGCCGCGGGCATCGCGCAGGTTGCTGGTTCCGCGGAATTCCAGCAGGCGGCGGTCGGCGCTGGCATAGACCAGCGACAGGCGCGGCGCGATGCCGCCGTACCACGTGTCCAGACTGACCTCGATGGCCTGGGCGTCGATGCCCTGCCAGCGAACAGGGCCGGTACGCCGCACCTGCACCGGGAAGAAGCGCTGCCGCCCCGGCACCAGGAAGGGCAGGCTGATGCGTTCACCTCGCAGCAGCGCTGGCCAATGCTGACGCACCGCGGCGTCGAAGCCCGTGTCGATCACCGCATCCGGCGCCAACTCAAGCCGACGCTGACGCAGCTCACTGGCGGCATCTTCTTTCCAGGCGATCAACACCGACTCGCCACTGGCGTCGACTTCAGCGGTTTGCCCGCTACGGCTGTCCTGCAGCGAATAACCCCGGGCCTGCGGGCGCGCGCTGGCCGGCAGATGCTTGCGGGCGAAGGGGCGGCCATCCGGGCACTGATAGAGCACCCAGCGTTCGGCACCCTCCGATGGGCCGCGCCGCCAGTGCACTTCACGATAGAGCAGGTCGCCCTGCGCCGAGGTGGCCACGCCCTCGTTGCGCAGCCAGGGCGCCGCCAGCGCGGCATGGGGCAGGCATAGCAGCAGCCAGGCAGTGCGCATGGTATTCGTCCGGTAGAGAGGCTCAGGTCATACGGTGGCCGTGGCTGCTTGGATGCGCCGTGCCTGCTGCATCCAATGGCCACCCCTGCGCGTAGAGAGGACAGACCTTCACCTGCCCGCCGCTCACGCAGATGTACCCTGACGCCGCCAGCACCCTCCTCAACTTCGATACCGCACGCACCGTGTCCAGTTCCCAGCAGCCGAGCAGCGAGCCGACGAACTGGGCCGATGACATGGACAGTGTGGCGCGGCTGCGCGACCGCGACTGCTTCATGCGGATCTATGACTACTTCATGCCGCGGCTGTGCGTGTATCTGCGTGGCCTGGGGGCACCCGACGCCGTGGCCGAGGAAATGGCGCAGGAGTGCCTGCTGCGCCTGTGGTTGCGGGCGGCCGAGTATGATGCGGCCCAGGGCGCGCTGAGTACCTGGCTGTACCGGATCGCGCGAAACCTGCAGATCGACCGCATCCGTCGCGAGCGCAGCTGGATGCAGGTGCAGGCAGCGGTGGAAGACGCCGCGGCCGTGGACGTGATCGAGCGCAGCAGTGCCGAGCAGTTCGCCGACCAGGCGCGCCTTCGCCAGCGCATCAACGAGCTGCCCGCCGTGCAGGCGAGGCTGGTGCGGATGTCCTATTTCGAGGCGAAGAGCCACAGTGAGATTGCCCAGGCGCTGGGCATGCCGCTGGGGACGGTAAAGTCACACCTGCGACGTGCGTTCCTGCAACTGCAGGCCAAAGTGGGAGGTGCGCTGTGAATCCGCACCACCACCTGCACGAGTCCACGCTGATGAGCTATGCCGCCGGCGCGCTGCCGGCGCCGTTGAGCATCGTGGCCGGTGCCCACCTCGAGCAGTGCCCCCACTGCCGCCAGCGCCTGCGCGATGCCGAGGCAATCGGCTCGGTGTTGCTGGAGCAGACCCAACCGCCCGCTGCCGACGGGCGTCGCGAGCAGTTGCGCGAGGCCATGCTGATGCAGCTGGCCTCGGAGGCGCCGAGCGCCATCGCCGGAACCAGGCGCCCTGTGCCGAGGGAGCGGCCCGAGGCCGACCCCGACCACCTTCCTGCATCACTGCACCCGTACTTCGGCGCATCGCTCAGCGAGCTGCGTTGGCGCTGGATGGCGCCCGGCGTGCATTGCATCCGTGCCGAGCAGATGCCCTCGCTGATCATGCTGAAGATTGCCCCGGGCAAGTGCCTGCCCATGCACAGCCATGGCCGCAGCGAACTGACCCAGATCCTGCGGGGTTCGTACAATGATGCGCTGGGGTTGTTCGCACCGGGTGACGTGGCAGATCTGGACGAAGACGTGGAGCATCAACCGGTGACCGCGCCCGGTGTCCCCTGCATCTGCGTGTCAGCGCTGGATGCGCCGCTGGTGTTCAGTGGCTGGCTGGCGCGGAAGATCCAGCGTTTCGTGAAACTCTAGCGGGGATGACGATGGCCGGGACGGGCGCATTACGGATTCTGTTGACCGGTGCCGCAGGCCTGGTCGGGCAAGGTGTGGCGCTGGCCTGCCAACGCTCACCACAGGTGTCCGGCCTGACAGCGCTGGTCCGCCATCCGGGAAGTCTGAGCGGCGCCGGCAGCGAACTGATCGTTCCGGACTTCCTGCGTATCCAGGACCGGTCGGATGAACTGGCCGGGTTCGATGCCTGCTTCTACTGTGCCGGGGCGCCACCGGTTGGAACGGCAGAGGCCGAGTACCGACGCGTGACCCTGGACACCACTCTGGCGGTGGCCCTTGCCTGGGCGGCTGCGAATCCCGAAGGGTGCTTTCTGTATGTATCCGGTGCCGGCGCGGACCCTCGGAGCCGGCTGATGCCGTTGAGGATCAAGGGCGAGACCGAAGTCGCATTGCAGAGCCTGCCGGTGCGCACCGTGATGCTGCGCCCGGGCGGTGTCAGGCCGGTCCCGGGCACCGGCACCCGTCATGCCCTGTTGAAGCCCCTTTACTGGGGCGGTGCGCCATTGATGAAACTGGCCGGTGCGGTTGCACCTTCGTTGGTGACGAGCAACCTGGCACTGGGCCAAGCGATGATTGCCTTGGCCGTCAGGGAGCATCCACCGGCGACGGTGGAGTGCGCGGACATCAACCGGATCGCGGCCGGCGGGCGCGATCCGGCGTCCTGACCTCAGTGTGGCGCTGCGTCCAGCGCGGTGCGCACGGCCGTCGCCAGATCACTTCGGGTGAACGGCTTTGGCAGCAGCGCAACGGCCCGCCCTTGGCTGCCCACCTGGTCGTGGTCACGGGGATAGCCCGACGTGAACAGCACGGCGACCTCCGGCCAGCGTTCACGGACTTCCCGCACCAGTTCCCAGCCCGACATGCCGGGCATCACCACGTCCGAGAACAGCAGGTCCACCCTGGTATCCGGGCGTTCCAGCAGCCGCAGTGCGGAAGGGCCGTCGTGGGCTTCCAATACCCGGTAGCCCAGCAGCCGCAGTGCATCCACCGTGTGGGCGCGGACATCGTCGTTGTCCTCGGTCACCAGGATGGTTTCCTCGCGCGGCGAATAGCCTGCCAGGCCGGTCTGCGGAGTGCGCGCCTCGCTGGGCAACGGCAGCAGTGAACGCGGGAACATCATCGTGATGCTGGTGCCGCCGCCTTCCACCGAATCGATCAGCACGTGGCCGCCTGACTGCTTGACGAACCCGTGCACCATCGACAGGCCCAGGCCGGTGCCACGGCCAACCTGCTTGGTGGTGAAGAAGGGTTCGAAGACCCGGGCGAGCGTCGCCGCATCCATGCCGTGGCCGTTGTCGCGCACCCGCAGCATCACGTACTCGCCCGGCGTTGCATCCGGGAACAGCGCGGCATAGTCGTGGTCCAGATGGCTGTTGTCGACTTCAATCACCAGCCGCCCGCCATGCGGCATCGCATCGCGGGCGTTGACCGCCAGGTTCAGTACGGAGGCCTCCAGTTGGCTGATGTCGATCTCCACGCACCAGATGTCCTCCGCGCTGCGGATCTCCAGCTGCACCAGTTCACCCAGTGCACGCTGCAGCATGTCGTGCATGTCCAGCAGGCGGACATTGAGGTCAGCGGCCTGGCTGCGCAGCGGCTGGCGGCGGGCAAACGCCAGCAGGCGCTGGGTCAGGCTGGCGGCACGGCCCACCCCCTTCAGCGCATTGTCCAGCGCACGGCCCACCAGCGCACCGGCCTCGCCAGCCCTTTCACTGAGCAGCATGGCGTGCTCGACATTGCCGGAAATGACGGTCAGGATGTTGTTGAAATCATGCGCGATGCCGCCGGTGAGCTGACCGACCGCCTCGATCTTCTGTGACTGGCGCAGCGCGTGCTCGGCCTGCAGGCGTGCGGTGGTTTCGACGGCCTCGGACACAACGGCGGTGACCGCCCCTTCGGCGTCGAGCAGCGGACGGAACGAGAAGTCGAAGCTGCGGCGGCCGGTCGGGAGCTCCAGCTCCAGCGCATGCAGTGAACTGCGGCCCTGCGCTGCGTCTCCGACGGCGCGGTCGATCGCTGCGCCCATGCCCTCGGTGGTGGCGAACCAGACCGATTCGGCGAAGTGCTGGCCAACAATGTCCTTCTTGTCTGCAAGTACAGCGGCCAAGGAAGCGTCATTGGCATCGACCACGCATCCGCGCAGATCCAGCAGCACCTGATGCTGGAAGCTGGACTCGAAGATCGCCTGCAGGCGGCGCTTGCTGGCGCGCAGCTCGGCCGTGCGCGCCTGCACCTGCTGCTCGAGCAGCTGGTTGTCCTCACGCAGGGCCAGCTCGGCCTGCTTCAGCAGCGAGATGTCGCTGCCCAGGCAGATGTAGCCGGCCACGCTGCCATCGGCGGCATGCTCCGGCACGCATTCCATCTGTACGAAACGCGACTCGCCACTGCGATGGACGAGCTCGACCTGGAAGCTCGTGCGTTCGCCCTGCAGTACCCGTTCAAGGCTGGGCAAGGCGTGTTCGAAAGCGGAGATGCCGCTGACATCGCGCGCGGTCCGGCCCAGCAGCTCGGCCAGGCTGAATCCATGCCAGTCCAGGAACGCCTTGTTGGCGAACCGGTAGCGATGCGCGTTGTCGAGCTGGGCGATCAGCGCGGGTACGGCATCGGTGACCTGCTGCAGCTGCGCCTGGCTCTCGTTCAGCGCCGCCTGGGCATGCATCAGCTGGGCGCGTTCATGGGCTTCCTGGCGAGCGCGGCGGATCGCATCCGGCAGGCGTTGCAGGCGCTGCTTGACGACGTAATCGCGCGCGCCACGGGTCAGCGCCTGTACGGCCAGCTCTTCCGTCAGTGTGCCGGAGACGAAGATGAAAGGGGTCTGTGGAATCCGCTCGCGCGCCAGCGCGAGGGCCGCATCGCCATCGAATCCGGGCAGCACATGGTCGGCCAGGATCACGTCGAACGCACGGTTGTCGATGGCCTCGATGAACGCATTGCGCGTCCACAGGCGCTCGACCTCGAACTCCAGGCCGGCACGCCGCAGCTGTGCGGTGATCAGCTCCGCATCAAGCGCGCTGTCCTCCAGCATGAGGATGCGCAGGCGCTCGCTGCGGCGCGATCCATCACGCATTGTGCTGCCCCGAGCCGCTGGGCCGGTGCGGTGGTGGCTGGTTGGTGATGCCCCAGAACATGCCCAGTCCTTGGATGGCGTCAAAGAACTCCTTGAAGTCGACCGGCTTGACCACGAATGCGTTGACGCCCAGTTCGTAACTGCGCACCAGATCCTGCTCCTCGCGCGAAGAGGTCAGCATCACAACCGGGGTGCTGCTCAGGTACGGGTCGCCACGGACCTGCTCCAGTACCTCCAAGCCATTGACTTTGGGCAGCTTCAGGTCCAGCAGCACGACCACCGGGCCGCCGTGCATGGCACCGGCGAACTTGCCTTCGCAGCGCAGGTAATCCAGCGCTTCGGCGCCGTCGCGTACATGGATGACATCGTTCAGCAGCTGGCAGCGCTCAAGCGCGGCCATCGTCAGCTCTGCATCCTTGGGGCTGTCCTCTACCAGGAGGATCGGCCGCAGGTCCCTCATGGGTGTTCTCCTGTGGAGCGGGGTAGGGTGAAGTGAATGGTCGCGCCCTTGCCGGGCTCGCCCACGGCCCAGGTACGGCCGCCATGGCGGCCGATGATGCGGCGGACATTGGCCAGGCCGATGCCGGTGCCTTCGAACTCTTCGACGTGGTGCAGGCGCTGGAACACGCCGAACAGCTTGTCCACGTAGCGCATGTCGAAGCCGCAGCCGTTGTCGCGCACGAAGAAGTGGTCTTCCTCGTCGTTTCGCTCGTGACCAACCTCGATCACTGCATGTTCGCGCTCGCGGGTGAACTTGATCGCGTTGGCCAGCAGGTTCTGCCAGACCAGGCGCAGCATCGTCGGATCGGCTTCAACCTCCGGCAGCGGTGCGAGCGTCCACTGCACGTCGCGGCCGGTGTAGTCCAGGGCCAGGCTCCGGCGCACATCCTCGGCCAGCGCGGTCATGTCCAGCCGCACACGCCCCAGCGTGGAGCGTCCCATCTGCGAGAAGCTGAGCAGGTCATCCACCAGCGTGCCGGCGGACTTGGCCGATTCCACGATCGTGTCCAGGAAGCGGCGCTCGGTATCGTTCAGGCGTTCGCCCGCCGAGCTGCCCAGCAGCTCGGAATAGCCGACAATGTGACGGAAGGGAGCGCGCAAGTCGTGGCTGACCGAATAGGAGAAGGCTTCCAGTTCCTTGTTGCTGCGGAGCAGCTGCTCGTTCAGTTCGGCCATTTCCTCGGCCTTGCGCAACACGATATCGACGATGGCCGTGCGCATTTCGTGTGCCGCTTCGCAGTCAGCGTCGCTCCACGGCAGGCTGCGCTGCTGCACGGTCTCCTTCCAGGCCTCGAACGAGTTGCGCGGGGACAGCGCAACGCCCGGTGCGGCTTCCTTGCGGGGATCGCCACCCCAGCGCACGGTACGCACCACTTCCGGCCGGAACCACATCAAATAACTGTCATGCAACTGCGAAATGGACACCGCCAGCAGGCCGCTGGCCACATCGGCCAGGTGCGCGGCAGGCGACCAGTCGGCTGCCAGGTGATCGGTGCAGTAGGTTTCCTGACCGGCCTGCTGCGCGGCCAACCAGTTCGCCAGGGCCAGCACGTCGCTGGCGGAAGGGCACTGGCCAACACGCAGGCAATCGCCTTTGTGAACGATCGCCGCGCCGGCCGCGCCGGTCAGCGACAGCAGGCTGGCCTCGTCCTGGCGCAGGGCCGCCATGAAGTCCTCGTCGCCGGCCATGCGACCCAGCAGCTTGACCAGTATCGAGCGCCGCGCGACGCGCTCTTCGATCGCACGCGCCCGCTCCTTCAACGCGATCTGCAGCGACAGGATCTGGCCCATGAGCTCGCAGGCGGTACGCACGTGGTAGGGCAGGTGCCGTGGCTGCACGGTGTGGCAAGACACCAGCCCCCACAAGCGGCCTTCATGCACCAGCGATACCGACATCGATGCGCCGGTCCCCATGTTGCGCATGTACTGCAGGTGGACCGGCGAGACGCTGCGCAGCACGGCCAGGCTCAGGTCGGTGGCTGGTGCGTCGCGATGGTCGTCGGCCCGCATCAACGGCGCGGGGGTGTAGTTGTTGTCCGCGATCAGGCGCACCCGGTTGCGGCGGTAGAGTTCGCGGGCCTGCGCAGGAATGTCCGATTCGGGGAAGCGCAGGTCAAGGTAGGACGGCAACAGGCCGTTGCCATCCTCGGCCACCACGATGCCATTCCAGCCGGCATCGAACTGATAGACCAGGGTGCGGTCAAAGCCGGTCAGCCGGCGCATGTGCGCGGCAGCCAGCTGGCAGAGGTCTTCCACGGTGCCGGCCGACTCGATCCCGGCCATCAGCTCGCGGATGGCCGGATACAGTTCTTCCAGCGAGCCGGGCTGGCCGGGAACCGGCGCTTCCAGCTCGACCAGCAGATCGGTGGCGGAGCGGTGCAGCAGCAGTTGATGGCGGCCATGGCCATCCAGATGCACGGCACCGACATGCGCGCTGCTGCCGACCGTCGCCTGCTGGAACAACGCCTGGAACGGCGCCAGCGCACCGCCAAGCACCTTGCTGACATGCTGCGCCAACGGCTCGCCGAACTGCTGCAGCAGCCCCGGATGGCTGATGGCGCGCTCGAGCACCTGCAGGGACTGCGGCTCAACGACCAGAAGCACACCGTACGGCTGGATCGCGCCGGGGGTATGGATCGGTTCGCGCGCGCAGCTGGACGAGGCGGTGTCGTGCGCGGATTCAGCAGAAGGCATCAAGGGCAGGGCTCATGGTTCGTGGATGGCTGGATAGCCCAGTGATACATCCGTATCCATCAATGGTGAAGCAAAATCGTGCATCCGCCTACCAGTGTGTGCGTGTGAAGCGTGTTTCTGTCCAAGCTGAATTCTTCATGTAAAGACCAGGTCGAACACTTGCAGTTTCGCGAAGAGTACATCTGCGCTGCACATCAGCTCGACAGGTCATTGCCTAGGGTGGGTCCACTTCCCTGAGCGACCGCCCCGTGAATCTGCAGACCGTGCCCTTGCCCCCGTATCGCATGCTGCCTGACAGCTGCCAGTTCGAACTGCTGGATGTGGATGCGCTGCAGGACCCTGCCAGTGGCCGGTTGCTGCATCTGTACTCGCTGGTGGCCCGTTGCCTGTCCTGCGAGACGATCTTCAAGGCAGAGGAAGGGCAGGGCCTGGTCAGCCATACTGCGGCGCGGGTGGTGCGATGCCCCACCGGCTGCGGACAGCAGGCCTTCAAGCCGGCCCTGCTGCGGAGCTGGCACCGGCAGGCCGCGGCCCAGGCGTGACCGGCAGAGGTCACAGCAGCCCGGGATTGGCTCGCCATACCGCGAAGTTGAGCGCTGAAGCGAACGAGATCCAGGCCAGATAGGGAAGCAGCAGTGCCGCCGCAATCGGACGGACGCGCGCAAACGCGACGGTTGTTGCGCATACCAGCGCAATCAGTACAAGAATGTCGGCGAAGGCCAAGGCGCCCAGCTTCCAGCCGAAGAACAGCCAGCTCCACAGCGCATTGACGGCAAGCTGCACCAGGTAGAGCATCAGCGCCGGTCGTGCTCCACGCCAGCCGCGTTCGCGCCAGACCAGCCAGGCGGCAATGGACATCATGGCGTAGAGCAAGGTCCACACCGGACCGAAGACACTGGCCGGTGGTGCCCACGGGGGAAGGGCCAGGGTGGTGTAGAAGCTTGCCGCGGATGCCGACGCCCACGCCCCCAGAGTGGCCGCGATGAAGGTGATCGCCATCCATCCCAGAAGCCCGAAAACCTGTGAACTCCGCTTCATACCGTGCAGCTCCATGATGCGCTTGATTGCGTCTACGCACTGAGGCCGCAAATGGATGCAGGCCGCCAGCCTTCAGTCCGATGAACCTGCGGCGCCCGTTCCCTGGCTCGCTGGCAGCAGGGAAGGCCGCTGATCAAACCACTCGCGTGCCTTGGCCAGGTGCCACTGGCGCTGGTCACCGTCCAGCTCGATGCCCGCACCCAGCAGCCCCCAGCGCAGATACAGGTCCCCGCGCTTGCGCTGGTCGAGCAGATCCAGCCGCGCGCGTACCGACAGGCGATCGTTCTCGGCCTGCAGTCCATCGATGACCAGATGGCCTGGGCGCCAGCGCAGCGTTGCCTGTGCCTGTACCTGTCCGGAATCCAGCAGCGACAAGGTCCAGCGCGGGTAGTCGGTGCGCTCTGCGAACAGTGCAAGCAACGGACGGGCGTCGCTGAGATCCAGATCCGTGGTGGCATCGACCTGGAAGGGCGACTGCGCATCGATGCGGCCACGCTTGAAGGCCACGCGGCCCTTCCATGCACTTGGGCGCTCTGTACCGGCCACCTGCACATTGCGCAGCTCCACGGTGGTGCCGGACAGATCGAAATGACGTTCATTGAAGTCACCGCGGCGCAGGGTCGCGTTCACGCCGATATCGCCGCCCATTTCCAGTCCCGCCACCTTGGCACTGGCGTTGCGCGCAAACAGCCGGGCCGTGCCATGACCGACGCGTCCATCGGTGTCGAGCGTGGCATCGCCGCTCAGGCTGCCGGTGCCTTGAAGCAGCCGCACCTGCGGCGAGCCGAGGTAGCGGTTGTAGGCCGTCAGATCAGGGATGGTGGCTTCACTGAAGCGCAGCTGCGCGCGTACCCCTTTGCGCAACTCCTGCAGGCGGCCATCGCCGGCCAGGTCCAGGGCCAGGTCACGGCCGTCGAACAGGCGCACGCCCTTGGCATCGGTTGGCTGCGCAGTGAATCGTGGCAGCCGGACAGCCAGCTGTGCCTGGCTGGGGCTGCCGGCCTTCAATACGCCATGGGCACTGGCCGTGCCCGCCAAGCGGACGCCGGCGACCTCGGCCACGGCCGCGGCCGCCGGGATGTCCACAGTGCTGCCTTCGATCAGTTCGCCGTTGCGCAGGCGCAGATCGGCTCTCAGCGTGCCGCCTCCGTCCAGCTGCAGCCACGGCTTGCGGACGAACAGGGCAGGGATCCAGTTGAGCGAAGTGAACGTCCATTCGCCGCGCACTGTGCCCGAACTGCGGTCCAGCAGCTGTGCGGGCTGCCGGAAGGGGATGTCGCGGCCACTGACGTGCAGATCGGCATCCACTTCGCTGCCTGAGCCGGGTTTGGGCGGCAGGCGGGCCTGCAGGCGCAGGTCGTTGGCCACATTGAGCTGCAGGGCCAGCACGCCGCGGTCGGGGGCGCCGTCACCCAGGTAGAGCGGCACCTGCCAGATTGCGCGGTCCCCGGGCTGCAGCTGGCCGTCGATCAGGTGCAGCGCCAGTTGCAGGCGTCCGGGTATGGGCGCGCTGGAGATCTTCGGCGTTGTGGCATCCGTGTCCATGCGCAGGCCCTGGCTGCGGGCGTCGACCTCGAGCTGGGCATGCAGCAGCTTCAGCTTGGCCAGACCAGGTGCCTGGTCCCGATAGTGGCGCGGATAGCTGAAGCGCGCGGTGAGATCCATGTCGCCCAACAGCTGCACGCCGTCAAAACTGGTGTCCGCATCGCTGAACGCCACCTCGGATTCGAAGAGCTCCGACGGCCCGCCGCGTAGCTGCTTGAGGAAGCCCACCGTGCCGTGGCCCTTGCCGATGATCAGCAGCTTGCCAAAGCGTGCGCTGCGGATGCTGTCGCTGTGGATGGCGTCGAAACGCAGGGTCCAGCCGCGGTCACTGCGCGGCGGTGGCGGGATGGCTTCTTCGACGCGGCTGATCTCGGCGGAAACCCCCGTCGCCTGCAAGCGCGGAACCCGCACCTCGCGCTGGAACAGGGGCAGCACCGCCAACCGGGCGCTGGCGCGCTCGGCATGCAGCGCGTAGACCGTGTGGTTCACGTGGCCGCGCATGTGCACGTTCCAGGCGATGACATGGCCGGGCAGCAGCGTGATGGCCGGGCCGGTGGTCATCACGAACTTGTGCGGCTTGCGGTTGGTGACCTGATCGAACAACGGGGTATTGAGGAAGATGTTGCCGGCCAGCAGGTACAGCAGGTAGATGCCCAGCAGGACGCAGGCAGGGACGCGCCACCGTCGAAGCCGGTGCGGGATGTGCACGGAAACAGGAGGCATCTACTGCTCTGAGGGCCGGAATTCCCACAACTATTGCGGAGCCGATGGCGGTGGAGCGTGAAGCAGCTACGGAGCAGGCGTTGGATTCTGGTAGTGTCCAGCCTGATCGCCACCACAGATCTGCAGGAGACGCATGGAGATCCGGCCCGCCCGTGCAGGCGATTTCGACGCGATGTGGGGCATGTTCAAGCAAGCCATTGCGACGCAGGATGCGCTGCCCTTTGCTGGCTCTTTCGCTGTCGAGACGTTTCGCACGCATTGGTTCCAGGCCCAAGCACCTCATGTAGCTGTGCTGGAGGGCCGGGTCGTGGGCATGTACAAGATGGGCCCGAACTTCCCTGACCTCGGGGCGCATGTGGCCAGCGCCACGTATGTGGTGGATGCGCCGGCACAAGGGCAAGGTGTGGGCCGGGCCCTGGTGGAACACAGCCTGGAGCGGGCGAGGGCGGAAGGATTCCTGGCCATGCAGTTCAATTACGTGGTCAGTACCAATCGCCCAGCGGTGGCGCTGTACCGGAAGCTGGGGTTCGATGTGGTGGGAACGCTGCCGAAGGCGTTCCGGCATGGGACGCTGGGCTTGGTGGATGTCTTTGTGATGCACAGGTTCCTGTGATGCGATGCGTTGGTCGCACGTGGCCGGCGATATCCAGCCGAGGCTGGCTGCACAATTCCTGAGGATGTCCCTCATCCTCAGCGCATCGACGCGGGCCCGCGCCTAGATGGCATGGAGCTCGCCGGAATGGAACGAGCTGAATAGCGTGACGCGTCACGACCAGTGAGTGGCTACGGCTGGGGTGCCAGAACGCGCTCCTGAGGCCTCGGTCGTTGGTGCCGAATCGGCGAAAGCGCTCTTGCCAGGCTGGCGTGCAGCCACGGCAAGATCAGCGGCAAAACTACGGCCGCAAAGCCGTCTTTACCGGCCACTGTCAGATCCGCAAGATCCTTTGCCATTCCTGCAGAGGTTGAGGAAGCCCAAAGGGCGGTTGGCAGTGTGTTGCACGCGCAAAACTATGATTCTGTATCTCATTGATTAATCAATGGATCGATGCGGTGTTGCACCACAATCGCGCGCGCGCCAATGCTGTGTAGTTGGACATTGCACAACGCTAGTGCATGAATTTGGTGCGGCGCCAATGCACGGCTTCTAATTTGAGGCAAAGCCAATGGAGCGGCTGTGCCCGGCGGCGTAGTTCAAACGAGCGTAATCAATGCTGTGGGGACTGGAATGCTCTTGTCCGGCAGGCTATCGATGATTGTGGCCGAGCCGCTCTCGCAGCAGTCGAGGTGGCCATTGGAGGTTGCGAACCTCTTCCTTTAGGTCGGCCCCGCCACGTGGTCGAGGTGGGGCTCGGACTCGGACTCGGAGGAAGGGATAGTCGCGGCATCGCTAGAGATTCAGCCAGCCTCGCGCTGGCCCGCTGACGCTGATTGTGCACAAGCTAATCGCGCGACGCCCCAAGTTGAAACATCCGTGCTCCGGGCCGGAAGGCAGCGACCTCACTCGGTGCACCTCGAGCTGGGCACGAAGCGCGTGAAGCCTAGAGGCGTCTCCCTCAGGCAAGCTTCCTCGCTAAACAGCGCGGAGTACCCGGGCAGGCATGCCTCATGTCGCGCCCAACAGCTGCCATGACCAAGCCATCACTTCGTCAGCCACTGGCCGTAAGCCTCAACATCAATCATCGGTACGGTCCCACTGAACTGAAGTTGGGCGATGAGTTTGAAGAGGAACGCCGTCGCGGGCTTGTTCTCATTCACAAAGAGATAGCGATCCTTGGAATGGTCAAAGAAGAAGTGACCATGCGCAGCAACGCAGCCAAGGTCCAAGCGCCCGTCGCCGGGATTGGCGGTCAGTGCCCTTTCCAGGGAGGGCCCAAGCGCTGGACTCCAGTCACTTTCAAAGGTCAGCAGCCCGCCAAGAATTGGCATCAAGGCCTTTGGCGGATAGACCCCACCCGCGTGCGGGATTGGCAGGCTAGTGCGCTGCAACTGTCGAACGCTTGCCACCTTCTGCTGGGCGTACGCCACCAGCTCTGCATTCGCTGTCTGCTTGGCTTCGAACACCGCATAGACGCTCTCGGCAGGAACAATGATTTCACCCTCGTAGGTGAAAATAAACGGTGAATACTGCCGATCGAAAATCACCACATCAATCTGCTGGCTGAAATTTCCTTGACTATCCACCACGTGTGCCTTCGCAGCTTGATAGCGCTTTGGTAGGTAGGTATCCAGCAAGCTGATCCACACGTTCTCACTGGCATCCCCCTTGGACCCTGGGTGATTGAACGTCTTCCGGACAGTGGCAAGGCGCAGCTGAACATCCTCATGCAATGAAGAAAGCAGCTGTGAAAGTGACCATTGGGACATCTTGGGACCTCCATACACTCAGCAGCAGGCGCTTGCCTGGTCAACAATGTGAAATAGCAGCGACTGGGGTGGGGCAGCCAGCTGTGCCACACGAAACAGTGTCAGCGGCGCCCCGGCGCGTGCTGGGAAGGCATCTCAGCCATGATCCTGAAACGCCGGCGTTGGCTGCATTGGGCGAGCAATCTCAAGCGCGCGTTTGCTCTCAATCGATCGGTCTGGATAAGCATCTAGTACGATCGAGGGGATCAACCGCTGTGTGATGTCAGAGTAGGTGAAGCCGACCTCTTGTCCATCCTTCGCTCCAGTGGCCTCTACCAGCCCTTCGATCTGCACGGAGGATAGACCCAGCGGTCGCAACTGGTGTTCCAGGACGTAGCGTCGCTGAGCTGAATCAGGACGGTTGAAGGTCAAAATGTCAGCGGCGCGACGGCGTACGGCCGGATCCAGCGCGTTGAGGCGATTGGTGCACATGATCACGGCGGCGGGCACCTTCGTCTGCGCCAGACGATCGATACCCCTGATGAAGGCATTGACCCCTGCTCGATCCTCATGGTGCATCTGCGCCGATTCCCGAGACTGGGTCAGCGCATCGGCCTCATCCACCAGCAAGATGACCCCTCCGGTGCTTTTTCCGCGACCTTGCAATTTGGTCGCTTCTGCCAGCGCGTAGTCGAACGCTGTGGTGAGTAGCTGGGTCATCTCGCCAACCTGTCCCTTGCCTCGGGTGGCCAGGCTGAGCGGGAACAAGGTGATATCAATCTTCTCCTGTCGCGCCACGGCATCACCGATAGTCTCTGCCAATTCGGTTTTGCCAGAGCCGACGTCACCGGAAAGAATGACCAAAGGAGGTCGGCGCAGTACGGAATCAAGCAGCGTTGCGGCACCTGGGTGATGGCGCTTGGCCCACAATTCCAGGCCAGCTGGGTGGACTAGCAGGCCGAGAATCTTCGACAAGCGAGCCTTCTGATCGTCCACGCCAATCAGCCGATCCAATCGGGTGCGGGCGTCGATGTCCGGATAGATGCGACGTTGATCAAACAACTCGTCAAGGGTTGGCTTTGAGTGCATTAGTAGCTCCTGACACTGAGGCGGTCGAGTGCCTTGCCACCCGCAGAGTAGCTGCGGTCAGACACCAGGCTTCCGCTGATACCAGGCTCGGCTGCCCCGGTACGCTGAAATGGAAGCGACTTTTCAAATGACTCCCGCTGAGGAGCCGACAGCGTGAACCAGGCAGAGGAATACGTCAGGTAGTTGTAGAAGCTCGCCCCGGATACATCTGCGCCTGGGCGGAGCTTGCCGGGATCGTCATCGATTCCGGACATGCCTGCAAGATCTTTTGCGGTGTAGCGCAGTGTGGGCTCGATCCAGTTATCACCCCGCTTGAAACCGTAGGTGACTGTGTCCAGATAGCCGGCCTTCAACAATTCAACCACTTCGGTCTCATAAGCGGCGATTCTGTCATCGCTGGGCGCCCCATAGAAGCGCTGCATACGCTTGAGGTCGGCGGCCAATTTCGCTGCCATGTGGCGGGCATGAGTGATCGTAAAGGTGCTGGTGCTTGATTGTGTGTAGCTGCCAGTCATAGGGCCCTCACGCTTGGAAGGAAGAGCCGAAGACCTTTTGCCAGTAGCGCACGGTCTCCTGCTTGGTCGGTGCAGCCAGTGCCGCATCAATCGCGTCGCCGGCATCCAATGCCGCCTCGACAATGGCATCGACCTGCGCGTGACCGTACAATTTGGCCACGTTGTTCTTCTCGTTCACCGGATCAATGATCTGCATAGGCTCGGAGAAGGCGGCGATAATGGCGGTAGGGTAGTAATCCTGGAATGCGATTTGTTCGCGAAGGCCGCTCTGCGCCACGTAGGTGAAGAAGTGCTGGAGCGCTTCGGGGTAGTTGGAGAAATCACGCCCCTCATCGCACAGCTTTGCCAGGATCATCTCGATCATGAAGGACTTGAAACGAAAGCCGGGAACTTCCGTCTTCATGCGCCTTGCCCAGAACTTGACCAAGCGCACCACCTGCACAAAATCCGAAGGCTGCAATTGTTTACGCCGCTTGGCAAACTCTAGGTGCCGGGGAATGCTGGTTCTCAAGAACGAGCCATCATCCTGACTGACTAGGTTGCCATACCAGTCAGGATCGCCGTCATAGAGGATCGGCACCACGTCCACATCCAGCCCAGAACCTTGGAACGAGACTGTTACGGAGTAAGTCTGGGGCTTGACTTGTTCGGGCTTGAAATTTGGATAAGCCTTTCGAAGCCGCTCTGCCAAGTACTCCAGCAGCCTCCCAATGTCCTTGGGGGCGTCTGCCCCACTGATGTAACAGGCCACGTCAATGTCGTTGAGCGACCGCAATGCGGTGCCTTTTGCCAGACTTCCCGAAAGGATCATCTTTCGAAGGGTGAAATCCGGGTGCTGCCCTAGGTAGGTCTCCAGACGCTCTCTCAGTCCACGCGCCTGCGCGCGTAGCTCATTGGCTTTATCGCGTGGCAGATTGACCCGATCGTCGGCAAAATTGACAAGCTCCCTATGGCCTACGTGCTGCGTTCCCATGCATCGATCTCCAAGCCGGGCGCGTGCCGACCGGCGGATAGGTGAGGTGGTACTGCGACTTCCCCGCTGCCAACTTGCCGGCTCGTTGTCGCAGGAACTGCGACTCTTCCCCGATCACGGGCCGGAAAGCTGATAGCTCCCGATCAACATTGGGATGGCTTTCACAGTTTCAAGGGCGTGGGTGGGTGCCGGGACGCGGCGCGCCTGGGACGGGCTCAATCCGCGTCGAGCAGCCGTGCGGCCGGGTTGTGCTGGGCGCCGCCCTGCTGGAAGTAGCCAGCCGCGCTGGCCACCGAGCGGTGATCGGTATTCGCCATCAGGGCGGGCAGCGCCAAGCCTTGGTGCGCCCCTTCGGTGATGAAGCCCGAGCGCAGGTTGTGTCCGCCGAAGTCCCCTCCAGGCCGGCGAGTGCGGCGCGGTGCTGGATGACCACGGCGGTGGTGTGGGGCGCCTATCGCCAAGTCAACCCGGGTGCCCGCACGCGGCAGGACAGCGCGTCATCGGTGATCCTAGCGGTGGGCAGTATCCGCAACTGACTGGCGCACAACGGCAGATGGTGCGCGAGGAGTACATGCGGGGCACCTAAGGTCTTCGGTTTGGGGTGGAAGTCCCGCTGGTCCAGTACGTCATTCAGGCCTATCGCGCGGCGCCGAACCCTCAGCGTCATCTTGCTCCTGACTATCTACTGATGGTAGACCAGCCAGAGTCTCTGCCCGATGGCGCCATCTGGCATTGACTGGTGCATCAGCATCACGGATTGAAGGCGCCTGGCCCTGGCGTGGATTCGATTGCTGTTGTTGGCAAATGCTACGAATAAATGGGTGCCGCCCATTTCCAGGTGCAAACAGGCGGCTTCTCTATCTCGGCAGCTGAGTTGTGCGTCAGAAGTTTAGGGTGGGGCGATCGATGCCTTTGCTTAGGGTTGCGTTATCCGAACGCCACGCGCAATTCGTGTGGATGGCTCGTATCCAAAAGCGCAATGGGACTGGGCGATCTATAACGCTCCGGAAGCGCGCTCAAGTTGCCCTCATGCTCCGAGAGGAGGATGCCGTCCGCGTAGCCCTGGGCGAGCACCGCTAGTCTCACTCGTAGTCCCAATCCCGAGTTGCTCACCCGCTGCGGGCTGGAATGGCTGAATTTGCCCAGGAGCTCATCTACGAAGTTCAAATAGTTGGGGTGAATCACTCGATAGCGCCCGCCTGGCCTGGTCGCGGCGTAGCTGCTCCATCCATCCGGAGCCGGTTGATCCCGAGCTCCGGCGACTCGCTCGCCTTGAGGGCTAAAGGCCTGATCTGATCGACCTCGTCGGGAACCTCTGGCTGCATTCTGGTCAATGTAACGGAGGATTGGGCCTGAGTCGTCCTCAGAGCCCGTATGGTTTGCACGTAGTGCTGTATCTGCGCCTGCTGGTGGTGATTGTTGATCTGGGTGTGTCGTGAGCCTGTACCTTTTAGCGTTGCAGACCCTCCTGGCCTGGCGTAGCGCCAGGCCAGGAGGAAGGTCCACAAGGCTGGAAATCCTGCTGGGATCAACGTGTACCCCTGGAGTTACGATCAGCCGACTTGTACGCCTTTGCTCCGCACACCAGTTGAGGTAGGCCTGTAGATACGCCGTGGCATTGGGGTGGGGGTGTCTCTGCAAGGCGGAAGCCGACTCATTCATAAGGTCAAAGCCGCACGCACAGGTGAGCAACTTCGTGGGCGTGCCAGCGACTGTCACCGGAAATCCATTGCATCGTGGGCAACTCTGGCGCAGGCGAACGCCATGCCAGGGACACGTGGAAATCCAGGGCAGCTGATGCAGTGTGGTGTGATACCCGAGTCTGATGCAAGGAAGGCAGTACCTCAACCTGAGATGGGAGGGCAGTCTCGGGTCGTCCGTCATGAACGGATACCACGCCGCCAAGTCCCACTCGGGCGGAGTCTCGATCCCAAGGGTTGTAGAGAGTGCCTCTTGTTGTACTTGCGAGGTCGTCAGGCTCAAGAGCAGGTTGATGTTTCTGTTTGGCTTGATTCCGAGGAGTTGTGAGTACTCCGTGACCCGCCTGGCCTGGTTCAGTCGCGATAGCCTCGCGACGCAGCCAAAAGCCGATTGGTATGGAACAAGTCGGAGGTTGCCGCCGACCAGCTGAGCGCCGCTCCTCATTTGCCTACGGCCCTATTTCTTGAGCTTTCGAAGCCGGCGTATGCGCTGCGCAGGAGAGCTTCATCAATGTGCTGGGTAGTAAGCCCTTCGAAATCGTTGCGCCCAGCAGCGATCTTGGTGAGTAGGTGGTAGACAAACTGGTTGAAGGAGGCCATGAGCCAATCCTTGGGAACGGGATAGTTGCCTTGATTGGCAAGGTTCTCAATTCGTTCGCGTATCGCTTCGGTCTCCTTCTCAAGGCGCCAGCCAACGCTGTAAGCATAGGGTGCGAATGCTTCGGTGTAGGTCTTTCCTCCCTCGTCCGGCCACCTCATAACTTGGTCAAGCTGGCGAAATGCCAAGGCGACATCACATGCGTCCTGCACGTCAGCGTCCTCCGTCGGGATGTCCCAGAGAAGCCCGGTAAAAGGATGGCTGTCGACAAAGAATCGGCCATACAGATGTGGCGGCGCCAGCTGACTAAGATCGTCTGCGCCTCCAATCACGCTGTTGCTCTGGTGGATGAAGAGAAAGAACGGTTGCACTGATGATCCGAGGAAGTGGTTCTGAAGCTTTGCAAGGTGGGCGTAGTCCTTGAGCGTGAGCTGCTCAGCCGTATCGATCGCAATCACGACCACGTCGGCCGATGCTCTAGCGGCTTCCTGCTCAATTGCCCGGATGATCCTGAGGAGGAGATCCTGTGGGCTGGCTACGGTTGTTGCCCTCATGCCCAGTCCAAGGATGACCTCGCGGAAGAAGTTGCCTTCGCTAGGGGTAGTCGGTTTTCCGACGACCATCCGGAGGAATCCAATAGGAAATGGTCGCCAAGAAGTGGTGGTTTCAAGTATTCGCGTGGCAGTTGACTTCCCACACCGGCCATCGCCAATGATCCTCAGGCTCGGCCGCCCATACTCCAGGCACGTGGCGAATCCAGATGCCATTCGCAGTAAGGGGAGAGTCTGGATATTGGGGCGATGTCGCGCGTGCATTGGGTGGTTCTCAAGGCTCGCCGGGGCCTTCATCAGCGGAGCCTCGTGTTGAACGTGGCCCTGCGGATTCCCATCAGTGGAGAGCCTTGCCCCTGACTGTTGGTCGTGGAAGGTGGCTTGGGCACATCGCCAGCTGCCATGAGCGAGGCGCTGTCCCTGACGCCAGCGGCCGCCGATCGGACGGCTGCGTGATAGGCCTCAATGTTGTCGGCTAAACAGTAGTTACCGGGCTCCCGTGACGCGTCGCTCTTCGCCCAGCGTGCCGCGCGCTTCCTGATCGACAGCGTGTGGGCCACGCTCGCATATGGGGCGAGAGCGTGAAGTGTGAGTACACGCTTACCGCCTCTCCAGAGGGTCAGCTTGCGAATGTCTCGCCAGTCTTCGTAGGTTGCGTCAAATGACTGCCCAATCAGGTGCCACTGTCCAGACAGTGTTGGTGACCTGTACCTAGCGTGGTCGAGATAGACGAGGGGAGGTACACCACTCCTTCTGGAGCCTCTGATGGTCACCTTCATCCGCCTAACGGTCATGTTTCTCACGTCATCTTCGGTGCCAGGTGCATGCCACACCCACTCCCCAGATGCCAGATGCTCATCAATGATTCGCTTGGGCGACCTGGGTTCGCGAGTGGACCGGCTCGTCACATTGTGCGAGGTAACATAGGTGTCAATGAGGTCTTTCAAGACCTCCAGGAGAATGGGGTGGTCTTTCCCGTCAAGCTTTGTAGTGACTTGACGCTCATTCACTTGCGTTGCGGGAGCAAAGCCGCCGGCGATGTGGCGCAGCAGGCCATTCTCAATCTTCTTGAATAGAGCCTCGATGTAGGGGCGACCTTCGCCCATCCCGGATCGTCCAAAGTGCAGGATTCCCTTGTGATGATCAATGAGATTTCGGACTGTCATCTTGGCGTGATGGGATGAGTCGTTGTCCATTGCGATCATTGCGCTTCTCATCACTACCTCATCCACTAGGTAGATCGACGGCATCCATGCACTAGTCGAGTAGCTCAAGTTCGACGTGCTCAGATCCCTTGGTTGCCAGGGGCTCATGATCTTCGCGAACAGGCTGACTACATCGTGTTGCTCGTACTTCCGGCCAAGCACCATTTCCCAACCAAGGATGGCGCCACTCCCGACATCAACAACTGCCAGTAGCCAGATCCGACTAATCTTCTCTAGCCGGAATGAGCCGTCCGCCATCGGCATGGCCAGCCATGCGTCGATGTCGACGGAATGCTCGTCGTACTCAACTCGATCAAATGGCCGAATGCTGAGTAGGTTCTCGATTCGGGTGGAAGTAGGCTCATCCGCAGCCAAGAGCATCTCATTTTCGCTCTTTGTGCCTCGGATGCGCTTTATGAGGGAGGTCAGTGCTCGTCTTCCCTTGTCACGGATGTTGAGCGGATACATGGCCTGAAAGCCCTTCCCAGTCAGCACCTTCACGAACTGGGAATGCAGCCTGTCGAACGCGGGGCTCCTTTTGGACTGTGTTGGCAAGGCGCCCTTGAATCTTGCGACTGCATCGCCGAGTTCGGGGATCGCTTGCAGGACAGCATCTATGGCGAACGGATGTGAACTATCGGGGACGACCGAGTTGTTGCGATCTGACACGCTGAATCGCGCATAGGGAATGCAGGCTCGGTATCCGACTCGATGACCGCTCTCGTCGAAGAGCAGTGCGGTCCGGATCATTCGAGAGAGGGTATTTCGCGGCACGCCCCATCGAAGGGCTGCGTCGACCAAGGTTGCCCCATCAAGGACGCTGGTGAGTGCTGACAGGCGGGCTTGAAATTCCGACTGTTGATCAGCTGGAAGTACGATCCCATTTGGCCTTGGAGTTGCCCGGATCGACTCGAGGTCGACGGCATTGAACTTGGAACTCATGGGTCGGCCCTCCAGATCCTTGATCGCCCCGTCATTCGAGGAAATGCATCGGTCGCCAGAAATCCGACGTGAAGCAACTCAGCCACGACCCCCTGAATGTGAGTTCGAGGGTGGTGCCTGAGCTCATGGATGAGTTCATCTGCACTGATGCTGCCGCTTCGCTCGATGGTCGCGGCGATTTCCTGTCGCAACGCCAGGCTGCTCCCCAGATCCTTGGCTGACTGGCAGAACCCGAGCAGTTGGTAGCAGAGCTCATTCCTGCCGCCGGGCGCCTTGAGTTCGTCCTCCGTGATTAGCCACAAAGAGATGCCTGCATCCTTGGCTGCTGAACGAAGCCGGTCCAGCTCGCGAGGACGACGCTTGCCATCCACGCCGGGTACTGTCTGCGAATTCGGAATGACGTTTGCATAGATCTCCTGGCCTCCGCGCCTCTGAAACCAGAAATGGAGTTCCATGCTGTCAAGTCCTACCGGGATGGACCGAGGCCTCTCGGTCACGGCCGCCACTGATGGATCAAACTCCAATTGCAGTCGAAGCGCGAGTTGCAGGGGGCCGTGTACGGTAACCGTCCGGTTCTCTTTCGGGCTAAAGAAGGTGAAGATGTCCCCCCTCTTGATCTGGCCAGCGGTTAGTTCACGGGGGGCCAGCGGTCGATCCTTCCCATTGTGGAGCGGGTCGGAGGCGCGTGCAGACGCTACGCCTTGCAACGGGCTCACGGGATTGGTCGCGTGGTTGCTCATGCTGCCTCCTTGTGGATGACTGCAGTTCGCATGGTCGAGGAGTGGCGCTGCGCAATCGCGATTGAGGGATGACTCAATGCATGGTCAGCTGAGTGTTGGATCTTCATCGATCGACTTCCCGGTTGGCCTCGGAGAATGAGGCTCGGTACTGGCGGCAATGGCCAGCAGGGTCATTGGGGATTTCGGGCATGGGGTGCCGTGCCGATTGCCATACGATGGCAGTCGGAGCGCGCAGATGCCCGCTCAAGCAGCTTTGCCGCTTGACACGAAGTCGGAATTGCGGGAGCCTACATACGTTATCGTAGAGCTTCACCCCCTCTCGCTCCGGCGAGAGGCTATCGCCCCCGTTGCTGCGGGGGCGATTTCATTTCCGGGGTCGGAGATTTGATGAACTGGGGGGCTAAATGCCTCCTTTGAAGCTGGAGTTTTGGCGTCAAGCCGTTCAGGGGCGCACTGTGCGCCTAGGTGAGTTTCAGCAGATCAGAAGTGGTGCGGGCCTTTTGGCTTCGGCCTCAGCTCGCGTGCTCAGGAATTACAGCGAGTTCAGCCACTCAGCGACATCTCGCGTTTTGGCGAACAACCCCCGCCGACCTGGCAGCGGAAAGGTGCGAACCGGCAAAAGTTCACGCTGGACGGCTCGGCCGAAGGTGCGGCCGTTTGGAAAGCCAAGGTTCCGCTGGAGGTCGCTGCCGCCCATGAGCTCCCCATGCCGCTCTAGCAGCTCGCGACTGAGTTCGGTGGAGACTGCTGCTTCTGGATTCTGGATAGGCATGACGCAACTCCTAGCTACCGTTGGACCCCATCATGCACAATTGCAGCCAGTTCTAGGGGATTCTTTAGTCCCGCTTCAGAAGATCCATAAGTATGCCTCGTGGCAAGATTCCAACAGACGTGGCGCTGGTCGTCCGCAATAGCGTGTGGGCCTGCGTTGTGCGAAGGCTGCATGGCGATCGACTGACCTGGGATGATCTTGATCAGTTGCTCTTGCCTAGAGTTGGGCTCGATATACACGCGCAAGCGGCCAACGGTCGTCCCCGATCCTTCTACCGGTTCTTCAGCAAGGGGCATCATCCAGGGAAGCTACGCGGTCCTGGTGGATACTTGATTGACTCGGTGCATGGGGATCCAGCGTTCGCGGCTGCAAAGGAGGCCTTCGAGCATCCGATCTGGATGATCTGCAGCACAGAGGCTCCCACTGCGGAGCAATTGCGGGGCGTACGTCGATCACTAATGGAGCGTCTTGGGCTACTGATGCCGTCCATCACCGAACGCCTGGTGGCTTCTCATCACAATCTCCCTGGCCTCAGCAGCTATGCGCCAAGTCGGGTAGATGCCTTGGAGTCCATGTTCAACGTGGCCGAAGGTGGCTCCTTGGACGCGATAGGCCTGTGTGCGTGTAACTATCTGTTAGCTATAGACAGCGGTAGGCTCGAGACTGCAGTAGATGTCCGGGATGCACTACGCTGGGCAATTATTCGTTTTTGTGCTGTTTGGGGATTGCGCCCCGACGCATGCACGGCAATCCAGCTGTTGATGGAGCAGCGGGTGGTCAGGCTTCGTAGGGGATCGCTGTTGCCAAAGGATGTTGGGTTTCCACTTGGCAATACGGATTCCAGCGCGTTTAGTAGCAATTCGGCGAAGGGGGTATTCTTCGCAGATGACTATCCGTGCATGCTTCCGGTGACTCCTCGCACAGGTGGGGTGGATACATTCTTCGCCCGGTTTCACTCGCACTATCTTGCTTTCGTGAATGATCTGACAAGGCAAGGAGCATTCGCGCAGCTGGCTGGGACTGAGCTCGGCGGATCTTTGCCGACTCAAGATGCAATTGACGACCTGTTTCTTGGGCTGCTGGACGTGCCGGAGGATGTTTGTCACGGCGAGGTTGCAACTCTCAAGCAGTTTGCGCCAATCAGTCCGGTAGCGGCATGCGTGGCGGAAGTCCTGCCCACTTCTAGCATCGGAAGCTCGCCTTACACCCGCATCAAGCCTCTGGGCGCAGTGCTTCTGAAGTTCATGCGTTCTGTCGACATGCTGGTTGACGTTGAGCATCCGCATCCCATGGTTGATGAGCCGTGAGATGCGCCTCCAGGATCTTTCGTTACCTTGAAGTGGCGTCAACAAGGGAGAGGTATCAACGCTAGCCGCGCGGTGGAGGTCACTGTTCTTGCGGGGAGATGCGCATGCTGGTTCTGCAATGCATGCCGAGCCTTTTAAGCTATGGTCAGTACGAAGAGGTCGCCCCAAAGGGATTTCCTTGAAGCGCTGAACCTCTTATTGCGAAGGAATCGTCAGTCAAGCGCGCCGACAGGGCTTATGAATGCTTTCCCTTCTAGCTCGGATGGTGCGCTGGAGGCCACCACTTGACCAGCCAGTCCTGTGTAGCCAGAACTGGCAAGAAGCCATTTGCTCAAAGTGGTCGCATGCTCGTTGAGCGGGATAGTGGGGTGGGCACTAGGCGTGAGCCTAGTGGTACGCATCTGAAGAAGACTGAGCCTTAGCTCAGTAAAGTCAGTCTTTGAGTCGCTTCTCAAAGTCGGCAATGAGCTTGCCCAGGGATAGGCCTGTCAGGCGCGCTATGTCCCTAAGCTCCACGACGTCAACCCTGCGCTTCCCTGTCTCAACATCGCTAATGAACGACTGGCTGCGCCCCAGCTTGCTGGACACTTGTACTTGGGTAAGGCCAGCAGCCAAGCGCGCGTCTCTGACGGTCTCAATCAGGGCGGCGTATTCCTTGCGATGGATTGTCTTGGCCACGGCCGCACCCTGGTTGAGCGGCTTCAGAAGCTATATCCAGTTCTCCGATATCTAAAAACCAGATATCCTGTGCTTCTCATTGACAGGGGAAGGGCATGATCAAAGAACAACGTCGACGCGACGCAGCTGGCTGGGGCAGGCAGGGCTTGCTGCTTGCTCTGACGGTCCTAGTTGCCGCCTGCAGCGGTCCAGTAGACAGGAAGTTGGTCACTGACGGCACGCAGGAGCAATACAGAGCGTCGATTGACGCAATTGACGCCGAGCTGAGTGCCCATGAGCGGGATGCCTTCAACTGGGCCGTTGCCGGCCTTGATCTGGCTGAGCTGAACAAGGCCTACCCGAATGCATCTATAAGACAGGTGGTTAGGGGGCACATCAAGCAGATTAGGGATGCCCATCCAAAAGAAATTCTTGCTCTGCAGGAGCAGGCCAACGCGCAGCGGCCGACGATCACCGAACTAGAAAGAGTGCGTGCGAGTGGCGCAACGTTACGGATCGAGGACAGCTTCTTTGGCCCGAAGCCGGTCATTGAGGCGCGAATTGCGAATAGCTCAACTTTGGCGCTCAGCCAGGCCAGCTGGGCGGCGACGCTCTACATCAATGGCGAAGCTCAGCCCACGGCAAAGTCGCGGGTGCACAGCGACTTCCGATCGATTGATGGCCTCAAGCCGAGCCGCGGCGTCACGGCGCGCTTCAATGTTGGCTTCGTAAAAGGTGATGATGCGTGGTCGACACTGGCAATTCGACAAGCGTCTTCAACGCGAGTCGAGCTCGAACTAATTCCTCAGACGGCTTTGGACTTCAATGACAAGCCCTACATAGCTGCCAACTATAGGGAAAAGATCCAGTCTCTGGAGAATCAGCTTAAGCAAGCCGAGAAGTTCTCAGATATCTGACTCATTGGCGTTCCGCAACTGCGTCCGATGACCAAGCGCAGCGCGGAACGCTCCAGATCCAAGTGTCCAACTGCTGATGAGGATCCTAGCGCTCAATGCGACCGACCATCCTTGCTCTCGATCTCGAGGGGACGCTGATCTCAAATGCTGTCAGCCAGATTCCACGCCCAGGGCTTTATCAGTTCCTTGAGGTCGCTCATGAACTCTTCGAGCATCTGGTCATCTACACCACGGTCCCTGAGGCAGCTTTCCGCAGGATTTCGCGGCTGCTGGTCGAGGAAGGGAGCGCGCCAGGCTGGTTCGCTGAGTTGCCATATACATTCTGGGGAGGGGCAACGAAGGACCTCCGGTATGTGTCTCCGATCCTGGGTGCAGCGCTGTTGCTGGACGATCACGCGGACTACATCCATCCGGGGCAGGAGCGCTATTGGATTGAGGTCTCTTTGTTCGGCGCTCCATATGACGCGGATGACGCCGGCCTGGAAGTGGCCCTTGAGATGCTGAAGGAACGATTGGTTGTTCCGTTGTAGTTGGTGTGCTTAGTGAGTGGGTTGGCGGGTGCAGCTCTTCCAGCCAGCAGCGCCGGTTGCTGCATAGGAATGGGCTGTCGTTCAGGAGATCCGACATGATTCGAACAAGTTTGACCCACCCTTTAGCTATCGCGGAACTCCCGGTTGGCGAAAGGGGAGGGGCAATTGGTGTGACCTTCGCGCCAGGTAAGTACCAAGAAGTTGCGATGACGGGGGCATGGGCGAGAGACATCGATGTGGATGTCTCTGTGATTCAGTGTTGGGGAGCCAGCCACCTGATCACGCTACTCGAGCCGTGGGAGTTCAGTGAGTTGCGGATCGAGTGCTTGCCTCAAGTGGTTGAAGGGCAGGGCATCTCATGGCATGGCCTTCCAATCACGGATGGCGCAGCACCTGACCAGAGGTTGCTCGAACGATGGCCAGTACTGGGGTCAATGCTCGTTCGGAGTTTGCATTCGGGCCTGCGCATTGTGGTCCACTGCAAGGGTGGGCTGGGGCGAGCCGGCACTGTCGCAGCGATGCTTCTACTGCAGTCAGGGGCTGAGCGAACAGCGCAGGCTGCCATTGGCTCGGTGCGACGTGTCAGGCCGGGTGCCATCGAGACCGCTGTCCAGGAGGATTTCCTGCAGCAATGGGCACAGGGACTGCGCTCGTAGTTGCCCTTCCAGATCAAACGCGTGGCGAGCTCATCAGTCGTTCAAGGCCAGCCCTGGCTATTGGCGCCACCGATACCTACGCGATCTAGTCGACCGCTGACACCGGATTCGCTGGGTCGCGCGCCCACTAGTGGACGCGGCGCGGAGAGTATCCGCTAAAGCCTCCAGTCGCTACTTGGCTGCAGCCAGTACTGTCTGCCCAGAGGGATAAACGTCTCCATTGCCACGTCCAAGATCAACGGCTGACGCCAGCCATGGCCTGGCACGAAGCAAAAGTCAGTCGGGCCAAGTGCTCCCGATTGAACTCGGCTAACGAGCCAAGTGCATCTCCTGCTGATCTCTCGATCAAGTACCCGACGGGCGGCCTCCTCGTCCAGATCAGCTTTCAGGAACTCCGACGCAACGTTGCGCATGCCGGCCCACAGTACATACCTCTTGCGTCCCAAGCTCAGTGCATTCCACTCCGGGAGCTGGGTCGATCTCAGGCCATTGCCCAGCGTGGGAGATAGCCGATACTTGCGTAGCAGGTTGGCCAGGTATGCACGGGCTTCGCTCTCTGCGAGCGAGGTTCCCAAGGTCCGTTTGGCAGTGGACGGGCATTCGGCAGCCCATCGGGTAAGCGTACTGGTCAACCTGGCCTCCAGACTCACGTCCTGACGTGACCAAGCGGCCTGATAGGTCCATGCCAGAGGCTCATACAAGGACCTCGCCCCGGAATTGGGGGCTGCGATGGGAATGCGCTGCAGTACGCGAAGTGAGGCAAGCGTATCGAGTGCGGCTGAGGCCAAGCCCTCGGCGGCAACAGGCCCGCTTACGGTCCTTGAGCGCTCCAGTGCGCACCAGGCGCAGGCTAAGAACGGGCCGATTGAACGAACGAAATCGTCCAACTCTGGCCAATGCGAAATGAGGGTCGGTTGGGTGACAACATAGGCCACTTGTCTCTCAGATCGCTCGCCTAGCTCACCAGCATAGCAGCGAGGCGAGTCCGCGTCTATCTGATCTTCAGATATCGCCACACTGCTGTCCGTGGCTGCGCTGGAGTTGTGAGTGAAAGTCCCGTCGCTTCCTCCAGCGGTGTTCTAGGTTCTTTGGGGAGCCGTGCTATGCCGAGGAGCGCGAGTAGGCCATTGAGCATGGACGAATCAGTGGTTCAAGTTCCATGTCGCGCGGCCGATACAGCCCTGTCCAGACTCCTGGCGGGTCGTCCCGGCCACGAATCCAGTCGATGGCATCCCGTTTGCCCAGGAGCTCCGGAGCGACGTTCTAAGTACCCTGCCATGTACTCAATTCAGAAGATCATCGACCTGCTGCTGCTATTGGGCGTTCCTTCGCTGCTCTTCATTGGCGCTTACGTTCTGCGCCGCCCCAAAAGAGAGCTCAGTTGGGAGCCGGTGCTGGATCAGCGAGTTCATTGCTGGAAATGGTGCGCCTATGGCTTCATTTTTCTCTTGTATGTTCCCGGGACGACGTTGTATCGAACGTTGATTCCTACGGGTTGTGATGGACTTGTTTGCGTCCAGTTCTTCACCGCGAGTGGATACCGTATCGCCCCGAGCGAACTTCATGTTGTTCTCGTCGCAACTGCCGTTTTCGCGGGGTACTTCTTTGCGCGTGTTCGAGCTTCGTACTCACCGATTCCTACCAGGGCCCGGGGCTACGTCCTGAAGGTTGCCTATCATGGCAAGGGGGAGTACTCGCCACACTTGGAGATAGCCCGCCAAGTTCGCCGGCGTCAGCTCAGAGCGGAGCTTGCTGAAAGGCGTAGGCTTGAGCGGGAGGGCTTCCACCTATGGTTAAGATCCGTACGGCCGTGGGTTTGCACGTTGGCCAGAGGCTCTACTGTTGAGCTACTTAGCCCCATGCTGTCGGGAAGGGACCCACTCACTCTTGTCAGGTGGCTATCTCGTAGCGGCCCCATACATGATGTAGTCCTTCTTTCTAGGCGACTTCGTTGGTGTGAGGCGTTCTTCTACCACCTCACCGTGAATCATCGACTTTCCTTCAAGTCAGTTCGATCCGAAGGCATACGATTCAGGGTCGGCTGAAGGCCCCACTCATCACATCCTGTGTGTCTTAGGGCGATACACGATTCTGGGAGGCCGGGCGTATTGGCTAACTGATTGAGTCAAGTCGAGGGCCAGAGGCGGTGGCATTTGACCTTCGGCTTAGCTGAAGATAGTCCAGTGACATTCAGTTCATGAGTCGGCCGCCACCGAACCCACTCGCCCTTTCCGGGCTTTAGTTGAGCCCATTCTCCACTTCAGGCGAATGGGCGGCATATCACGCTCAATGATAGCTCGTGCTCGCACTCACCTTGCCGCGGAAAACGCGGTATGACCAGGCGGTGTAGCCCAGGATGACAGGAAGCATGACCGCCAAGCCGACCAGGCTGAAGCCAAGCGACGACACTGGCGCTGCTGCATCCCAGATCGTCAATGCCGGGGGGAGCAGGTACGGCCACATGCCGAGTACGAGGCCTAGGTAACCCAGGACAAACAACGACAGGCTCAGTAGGAAAGGGGCAAGATCATGAGTGGGGCGTTTCTCCGCGCGCCACAGCGCCACTGCCACGGCGAGCGTAAGAAGGGGGACGGGGGACAGCCACCAGAAATTCCCGTCACTGAACCAGCGAGTCATTAGTCGCAGATCAAGGAACGGCAGCCAGCTGCTCACGAGCCCCATGGCCACGATCACGGCGACCACCAGGGGGCGGGTCAGGCGCCTGGCAAGTGCGTGGGTTCGCCCCTCGGTCTTCAAGATTAGCCAGGTGCCTCCAAGCAAGGCGTAGCCGGCAACCAAGGCTGCTCCGGTAAGCATGGCAAAGGGGCTGAACCATAGGAATGGCCCGCCAGCGTAGGTGTCACCAGTCATTGGCACGCCTTGCACCACCGTGCCAAGAATCACTCCTTGAGAGAACGCGGCCAGAAGCGAGCCAAGGCCGAAAGCCACGCTCCAAAGCCTCTTGGAGCGATGGGCTTTGAACCTGAACTCAAAGGCGACCCCCCGGAAAACCAATGATACAAGCAGCAGAAGTACTGGAAGGTACAGGGCCGAAAGAAGCGCTGCATAGGCTGTTGGAAACGCTGCTAGCAATCCGGCTCCGCCGAGCACCAGCCAGGTTTCGTTGCCATCCCATATTGGGGCAGCGGTGTTCATCATCACATCGAGCTGCTCTTCATCCTCGGCAAAGGGCGCGAGAATGCCAATACCGAGTACGAAGCCGTCGAGGACGACGTACATCAGGACGCCGAAGCTGATGACGGCGAACCAGGCGATGGGCAACCAGGTCATCGAGTCCATGTCAGCGTTCCTCAGAGAGATTGATCAGCGGCCGAGATAGGCCGTGCAGGTGTGCGATCACCACCCTCTAGCGACGGACTTCCGTCTTGGGCATGTGGGCCATGTCGGAGGATCTTGACCAGATACCAGATGCCCCAACCAAATACGAACGCATATCCAGCGACATAGACCGCGAGTGAGATCGCTGTCATCCAGGCCGTTTGCGGTCCCACGGCATCAGCCGTTCGCAAAACGCCATAGACAATCCAAGGCTGGCGCCCCATCTCGGTGACAAACCAGCCGGCCACCAAAGCAACGAACCCACTTGGAAGCATCCAGTTCCAAGCGCGCAGCAGGGCCCCGGAATCGAACAGCTTACGGCGGGCCAGGGTGAAAGCAGAAAGCCAGGCGAGCAGTAGCATGAGGGTGCCTATCCCAACCATGATCCGGAATGCGAAGAACACAGGCGTGACCGGAGGTCGTTCGCTCGCCGGTACGGATGTCAGCGGTGCGAAGGTTCCATCCATGGAGTGAGTCAGGATGAGGCTGCCAACACGCGGAATCGCGATCTCAAGATCGTTCCGCTCTTCCTTCTCATTTGGTACAGCGAAGACGACCAGCGGAACTCCTTCACCTTCTTGGCCCTGATGCCAGTGAGCCTCTACCGCTGCGATCTTCATCGGCTGGTGCTTGAGGGTGTTCAGACCATGCATGTCACCCACGAAAATCTGAACAGGAACGGTAATGGCCGCAAATATCACAGCCGCCCCAAGCATCTTGCGGCCGGCTTCGACGTGCTCCTTACGCCGCAGGTACCAGGCGCCAACACCACCCACCACGAAGCAGGTTGTTATGAATGACCCTATTGCCATATGGGCCAGTCGATAGGGGAACGATGGATTGAACACAACCTCGAACCAGTCAACCGGATGGACCACTCCGTTGATCATTTCGTAGCCCGCAGGCGTATGCAACCAGCTGTTGGAGGCAAGAATCCAGAACGTTGAAAAGAGCGTTCCAAGTGCGACCATGCATGTGGAAAAGAAGTGCAGGCGTGGTGATACTCGCCCCCAGCCGAACATCATCACTCCGAGGAAACTTGCCTCCAGGAAGAAGGCTGTCAGGACCTCGTAAGTCAGTAGGGGGCCGATTACGGTTCCGGCGATCTGGCTCAAACGAGGCCAGTTTGTGCCGAACTGGAACGCCATGACGATACCGCTTACCACGCCCATGCCGAAGGACACGGCAAAGATCTTCTGCCAGAAGAAGAACAGATCCCGCCACACCGGGTTGCGGGTTCGAAGCCAGCGCCATTCCACGAAACCAAGCCAACTGGCCAAGCCAATGGTGAAGGCAGGGAAGAGCACATGGAAGCTGATGAGAAAGCCGAACTGAATTCGGGAAAGGAGGAGGGCGTCCATAACGATCCCAATAGGGGGTGGGTGGTGGCTAGCGGCTCAAGTTCCGATGGTGCCTAGCAATTTCATCGGCGGAGATCCTTGCTCATTGCACGGCAGGCGTCATCTGGCGTCATACGGCTGCTAGGTGTGCAGCTTCCAAATCGAGTAGGCGCTGGGGGTGTGAATAGATGTTGAAGCCATCCGAGCGCGCGAAACCGACAAGACAGATCCCTGCGGCCTTTGCGAGATCTATGGCTAAGGCTGTGGGTGCCGATACCGCTGCAACGATCGCCATGCCTGCATAGGCGGCCTTACTCACCATTTCGTAGCTAGCACGGCTAGATAGAAGCACGAGACCTTCGTTGGTTGAAGTCGATGAGCGCCTCATTGCACCAATGAGCTTATCTAGTGCGTTGTGCCTGCCCACGTCTTCGCGTACCACTTCGATAGCTCCGTCCGGGAGAACCCATGCTGCTGCGTGGGTTGAGCCGGCAGCCTCGTTCATTGGCTGTAGCCCTTTTAGCGAGGACAGTGCTACGCGTAGCGCCAAGGCGGAGTAGGTGGTGGGTCGGTCGATTGGCAAAGGCATTCTGAGCACTTGCTCCAGTCGACTAGCTCCACATAGCCCGCAACCGCTACGCCCGGGTAGGTTGCGGGTGGCGTCGTTGGGCATTGACACGATGGGCGCACTATCTGTGACTTCCATCGCCAGCTCAATGCCTTCCAGCGATGGCCTCACTTCAATCCGGAGAAGTTGGGAGGGATCAGAAATTGTTCCCTCCGTCATGGAAAAGCCCAGCGCAAAGTCTTCCAGATCCGTTGGGCTGGCCATCATCACCGAGAAAGGACTGTCGTTGTAGAGCATCGCGACAGGCACTTCTTCGGCAACGCTGTCCATGATTGAGCCGCGCTCGCCACCACGCCACCGAAGGGTTCTTCGATATGCGATGCCGCAGGGCTCGTTGGCAGGTACTGGGCTGGGCGCTTGCATGGAGATGAGGCCTGGCGGGGAGGGAAGCCGGTAACGATGATCTGGGCGTGCAGGGTCCCTCGGGTCGGGGACTTCTTAGTGGTTTGACAGTGCGGAGAGTATCCCAAGGCGTACACCCCGCTGCGGTCAAAATTTACAAATGTTCGCAGATGGACAGTTTGGCTGAGTTGATCCGACATTCTGTTCGAGGGGCTGTGGCCCGCCTGTCCGCTACATGTGCCTGTAGCTAGAAAACGCCCGATAAATTAGATAGTTACAATCGATGGCGGGTGGCGTGAAGACCTGTTCGTGGTGAGGGCCAGGATGAGCGCTTCGGGTCCGTTGAGGCACTCGTATCGGACACCAGTGCCTCGATTCGATCCCCGGCGTGTACGCCGGACGTCTTGTCTGGGCAGGGTGGACATACTGTCCGTGGAAGGGGAGGCCGTCGCGTGCTTAACTTTTCCCACTCCCAATTGCATGCTGCGAGTGCCTGTCATGTCAGAGCAGAAGATCCCCCGTTACAAAGCCTACGACCATCCTGCCGGTGGTTGGGGTGCCGCCGGTGCAACCGCCAAGGTTCTGATGCAGCAGAGCGTCATTGCCAAGGGATCTAAAGCGCTTTTGTCGATGAATCAGCCTGGGGGATTCAAGTGCCCCAGTTGCGCTTTCCCGGATGCAGATCACACCAAGAAGCTGGAGTTCTGCGAAAACGGTGCGAAGGCCTTGGCATGGGAGGCAACCAAGCATCGCGCCACGCGTGAGTTCTTCGCGGAGCACACTGTCCAGGAGCTGATGGCGCAGTCCGACTATTGGCTGGAGATGCAGGGTCGATTGACCGAGCCGATGCGATATGACCCGGTATCCGACCATTACGTTCCTTGTAGCTGGGATGAGGCCTTCGCGCTGATCGGGCGACACCTGCAGGCCCTGTCCAGCCCGCATGAGGCTGAGTTCTACACCTCGGGGAGGACGCCGAACGAAGCCGCGTTCCTGTACTCGATCTTCGTGCGCGAGTTCGGAACCAACAACTTCCCGGACTGCTCGAACATGTGCCACGAGCCGACCAGCCGGGGGTTGCCGCCGGCAATTGGTGTCGGCAAGGGCACTATCGTGCTCGATGACTTTGAGCATGCTGAGGCCATCTTCGTCATCGGCCAGAACACAGGCACCAACTCACCACGAATGATGTCCAACTTGGTGGAGGCGCGGAAGCGTAATGCTCCAATTGTCGCGGTCAATCCTATGCCGGAACGTGCGCTGATTCGCTTTGCCGAGCCCCAGGACGTCGTGCAGATGGCCACGTTTGGCTCCACCGAGATTTCCAGTGAATTTGTACACATTCGCATCGGCGGTGACCTGGCCCTGATCAAGGGCATCATGAAGGCTATGTTCGAGCGGGAAGCGGCCGGCGAGTCTGTTCTCGATCACGAATTCCTGACCGAGCACACCGTCGGGCTGGAGGCATTGCGTGAAGAAGTGATGTCCCTGGAGTGGAGCCAGATCGTCCAAGTGTCCGGGATCAAGAAGGAGCAGATTCTGCGTTGTGCAGAGATCTACATCCGTTCCCGTGCGACCATTATCTGCTATGGCATGGGCCTGACCCAGCACCAGCAAGGATCTCGCCTTTTGCAGCAGGTTGCCAATCTGCTGATGCTGCGCGGCAACTTCGGAAAGCCCGGGGCGGGCATTGCTCCTATTCGCGGCCATTCCAACGTGCAAGGCGACCGTACCGTCGGCATTGATGAGAAGCCGACGCAACGCTACCTGGACCAAGTTCGCGACGTGTTCGGGTTCGAACCGCCGCGCGAACATGGGCACCATGTGGTTGAGTCTATTGAGGCGATGCTGGCTGGAACCGCCAAGGTCTTCATCGGCATGGGCGGGAACTTCATCCATGCTGTTCCTGATACCGAAATTGCCTACAGGGCAATGCGTGGTCTTGAGCTTACGGTTGGCATCGCCACCAAACTCAACCGTGGCCACCTAGTGCATGGCAAGGAGGCGCTGATCCTACCGGTGGTGGCGCGCTCGGAGTGGATCCATACCCCGCTGGGTGAGCAGTTTGTCACCATTGAGGATGCCATGTCGAATGTCACCGCATCCCGTGGAGTACTGGAGCCTGTGAGTGAACATGTTCTTCCGGAAGTTGAGATCGTGTGCCGCATGGCAATGGCAACACTGCCGGACAGCAAGGTCGACTGGGCAGCTTGCATGCACGATTACAACCATGTTCGTGAGCTGATCGCGGCGGTCTATCCCAGCATCTACGCAGACTTCAATGAACGGATCCAGGCGCCGCGTGGCTTCCACTTGGACATTCCGCCGCGCCGCCGTGAGTGGCCGACACCTAACGGGAAGGCCAATATTCTGGTGTTGCCGGGTCTTGAAGTGAACGACCTGGTCGAGGATCCCACTATGCTTCGGCTGGCCACGGTTCGCTCCCATGACCAGTACAACACGACAATCTACAGCTACAACGATCGCTATCGCGGTGTGTATAACGATCGAATGATCCTCTTCATGAACCTGGAAGATCGAGTAGCACGAGGGATTGGGAAGGAGGAACAGGTGAGCCTCGAGACGATCTCCAGTGATGGCGTCTGCCGGCGGGTCGATGGGTTGACTGTGCTTGACTATCCGATGCCGCGTGGCGCGATTGCGGGCTACTACCCTGAACTCAATCCACTGCTACCTCTGGATTACTTCGATCGCATCAGTGGTACCCCCGCGGCGAAGTCGATCCCGGTCAGGGTGGTCATTTCACAGTGATTGCGCCGGCATGTCGTAGGGAGGACTAAGAATGTCAGCCGAGCTCATTCGGGCGCCAGAGCCGGTAGGTGAGGGCGCACTGGCAGATCATCCCCGCCAACTCACCGACGGTTTCGGACGCAGCTTTCCGTACCTGCGCCTTTCGTTGACCGAAGCCTGCAACTTCCGTTGCAGCTACTGCCTGCCCGACGGCTACCAGGCCGATGGCCGCCCGCGCTTCCTGCAGGTGGAAGAAATCGCGCGCCTGGTGCGTGCGTTTGCCGCGCTGGGCATGAGCAAGATCCGCCTGACCGGCGGCGAGCCCAGCCTGCGCAAGGACCTGGATGAGATCATCGCCACCGTGGCGGCGGTGCCGGGCATCCGCAAGGTGGCCATCACCACCAATGGCACGTTGCTACCGCGGCGCCTGCCGGGCTGGCACCGCGCCGGCCTGACCGCGCTGAACGTGAGCATGGACAGCCTGCAGCGCGAACGTTTCAAGACCATCACCGGGCATGACCGCCTGCCGGAGATCGAACAGGGCCTGGCCCTGGCGCAGGCGCTGGGCCTGCCGGCGATCAAGCTCAATGCGGTGCTGCTGCGTGGCCTGAACGACGACGAGCTGCCGCAGTGGATGGACTACCTGCGTGACCGCCCCTTCAGCGTGCGCTTCATCGAACTGATGCGCACCGGCGACAACGAAGCCTATTTCCAGCGCCACCACCTGCGCGCCGACGTGGTGATCGAGCAGCTGCTGGCGGCTGGCTGGCACGAACGGCCGCGCGCCGCCGATGCCGGCCCGGCGCGTGAGTACAGCCACCCGGACCATCGCGGCACGGTGGGCATCATCGCCCCGTATTCGCGTGACTTCTGCAAGGGCTGCAACCGCCTGCGGGTGACCGCCAAGGGTGACCTGCGGCTGTGCCTGTTCGGCGAGTTCGGCGTGCCGCTGCGCCCGCTGCTGCAGAGCGACGACGACCATGACGCGCTGCTGGCACGCATCACCACACAGCTTGGCCTGAAAGCGGCCGGGCATGGACTGCACCAGGGCCAGACCGGGCTGACCCCGCACCTGGCTTCCATCGGAGGATGAGCAACACGATGAGTGGGGAATTGAATGCGGCCTTCCATATGGCCGATGTCCGCGACAAGCGCATCACCCGCCGCCGTGCGGTGGCGGTGGGCGAGCTGCATGCCGGTCCAGTGGCCTATCCGCTGATCGTCGAGCGCCGCCTGCCCAAGGGCGATGCGCTGGTGATGGCCGAGATTGCCGGCCTGCAGGGCGCCAAGATGGCCTCGATGCTGATGCCGCTGTGCCATCCGCTGCCGCTGGAACTGGTGCAGGTGTTCTGCGCGCCGGTACCGGAACGGCAGGCGATCCGCGTGTGGTGCGAGTGCGCCAGCGAGGCGCGCACCGGCGTGGAGATGGAGGCACTGGCCGGCGTCAACGCGGCGCTGCTTACCCTGTACGACCTGAGCAAGCCGGTGGAACCGGCCCTGCGCATCGAAGGTATCCGCCTGCTGTTCAAGGAAGGCGGCAAGCGCGGTGTCTGGCTGCACCCCGACGGCATGGACGATGCCGAGCGCACGCGTTTCAAGCCGCGTGCGCCGAAGGGCCTGGAGGGCGCGGCCTGCGCGGTGATCACGCTGAGCGATCGCGCCAGCGACGGCACCTATGAGGATATCTCTGGCCCGACCCTGGTGACCGGCCTGAAAAAGCTGGGCGGCGAGGTGGTGGCCGCTGAGGTGTTGCCCGATGGCATCGAGCCATTGGCGGGCCGCCTGCAGGCCTTGGCCGCCGAGGGCGTGCGCCTGTGCCTGTGTACCGGCGGTACCGGGCTGGGCCCGCGTGACCTGACCCCGGAGGCGCTGCGTTCTTTGAACGCGCGGCCGGTGCATGGCCTGGCGCAGATGGTGCGGGCACTGAGTGCACAGCACACGCCGATGGCCTGGCTGAGCCGCGCCGAGGTGGTGCAGCTGGGCAACATGCTGGTGTTCGCGCTGCCCGGCAGCCCGAAGGCGGCGGCGCAGTGCCTGGACATCCTGGCGCCGGTACTGGGCCATGCCCTGGCGATGGTCGAGGGTGGTGGCCACTGATGATTGCCTACAGCGAAGCCCTGCAGCACCTGCTGGACGCAGCCACGCCGCTGCCGGCCGAGCGCCTGCCGCTGCATGAGGCCGGCGGCCGTACCCTGGCCAGTGACATCCACAGCGGGCAGTCGTTGCCGCCGTTCGACAATTCGGCAATGGACGGCTTCGCGCTGCGCGCCAACGGCGCGACGTTCGAGGCCGGTACCGAATTCGCGGTGCAGGGCTGGCAGGCGGCCGGCGATGCCGGCGCCGAAGGCGGCGAGGGTGCATGGGAAATCATGACCGGTGCACGTATGCCGTCCGGGCTGGATACGGTGGTGCCGGTCGAGAACGTGGAGATCCTCGCCAGCGAGGAGGGACGCCCGACCCGCATCGCCTTGAAGGCATCGGTGAAGCCGGGCCAGCATGTGCGCCTGCGCGGCCAGGACGTGAGCGAAGGCGAGCGCGTGCTGCAGGCCGGGCAGGTGCTGGATATCAATGCGCGCACCCTGCTGCATGCCATCGGCGTGGGCCAGGTGGCGGTGGTGGCGCGGCCGAAGGCGGCAGTGATCGCTACCGGCAAAGAGTTGGTGACCGAGGCGGCGCAGGCGCTGGAATCCGGCCAGATCCGTGACAGCAACCGACCGTACCTGGTCGGCCGCCTGCAGGCCGCCGGTGCCGAGGTGGTCTGGCAGGGCACGGTGGGCGACGACGTGGTCGCGTTCAATGCGGTGCTGGATGAAGCGCTGGCCGCGGGCGCGCAGGTGCTGATCAGTACCGGCGCGGTGTCGGCCGGGCGCTACGATTTCGTTCCCGATGCGCTGCGCGGCCGTGGTGCGCGCATCGTGTTCCACAAGGTGGCGATCCGCCCGGGCAAGCCGCTGCTGTTCGCCGTGCTGCCCAATGGCGCGCTGTACTTCGGCCTGCCGGGCAACCCGGTCTCCGCTGCTGTGGGCCAGCGTTTCTTCGTCGAGCCGGTGCTGCGCCGCCTGTTGGGGCTGGCGCCGGAAGTCATGTTGCAGCTGCCGCTGCAGGCCGACGTGCGCAAGCCGCCGGGCCTGCGCTTCCACGCGCGTGCGCGGGTGGAAATGGACGGTCAGGGGCGCCTGAGTGCGCGCGTGCTGTCCGGGCAGGAGTCGTTCCGTTTGATGTCCATGCTGCAGGCCAACGCCTGGGTGGTGCTGGAGGCTGAGGGTGACCTGGCCAGCGCCGGCACCTACGTGCGCGTGCAGGGCTGGGGTCACCACGAACCGGTGCAGCTGGTGAGCCAGGAGTCATGATGAAACAGGTGAATCTGCAGTTGTTCGGTGCGTTTTCCGATCTGGATGCCAGCCGCGAGATTGCCGTGGATGTGGCCGGTGGCACCGTGGCCGATCTGCGCCAGGCGCTGCGCGAGCTGCTGCCGGTGCGTTGGCCGGGATTCCGTGCCGGCCTGCTGGATTATTCGGCGTTCGCCGACCAGCAACGCGTGCTGCGCGACCACGAGGCGCTGCCCGACGATGGCCGGGTGGCGATCCTGCCGCCGGTGAGCGGGGGCTGAGCGATGAGCGAGAAGATCATCGCGAAGGTGGTGGACCGCGCGCAGGCGGCGATCGATCCAGCCGAGGGCATTGCTGCGGTCTCTGATCCGGGCTTCGGCGGCATCGACGTGTTCATCGGCAAGGTGCGCGACGTCAACATCGGCCGGCCGGTGACCGGGATCACCTACGACCTGTTCGAGCCGCTGGTGTTGAACGAGTTCAAGCGCCTGGCCGCCGAGGTCGAGGCGACGTTTGGTCCGAAGCTGAAGCTGTATGTGGCCCACGCCAAGGGCCGGTTGGGCATTGGCGATGTGGCGGTGGTGGTGGCTGCCGGCAGCCCGCACCGCGACGAGGCGTTCCGCGCCTGCCGGCAGTTGATCGAGGTGGTCAAGCACCAGTGCCCGATCTGGAAGCAGGAGCATTACGAGGACGGCGACAGCGAGTGGACCGAAGGCTGCAGTCTCTGCCATACGGATAACGAACCCACGCAAGCTCATGACAATGCCCATGAATGTGCACACGATCACGAACATTCCCACTGACGGCATCGTGCTGGCCGGTGGTCTTTCCAGCCGGATGGGCCGTGACAAGGCGCTGCTACCGTGGCACGGGCGAACCCTGCTAGAGCACATGCGTGGCCTGCTGCGACAGGCAGGTGCGGAAAGGGTATGGGTGAGTGGCAACTACCCGGCCTTCGGTGGCATTCCTGATCGCGTGGCACGCTGCGGCCCGTTGGGCGGGCTCTACAGTGTGGCCATGTGCATGCCGGACGCTGCCGCTCTGGTGCTTCCGGTGGATACGCCCAATGTGACCCCGGCGTTACTACAACGGTTACGTGATGCGCCTTCGGCTGCCTGTGTGCTGTTTGCGGAAGAACCCCTGCCGATGCGGTTGCAGATTGATGACCATTGCCGGCATGTGTTGCGGGAATTGATCGAGAATCCGGCGGCGCACCGCTCGCTACGCGCCCTGCGAGAACGCTTGGGCGCAATCGAGCTGCCACTGGCGGATAGCGAATACGACCAGCTACTCAACTGCAACACCCCAACCGAGCTCGAGTTCATTGCATCATGAAAGTCCAGCTACAGCGGCAGGCAGTTCGTCTGCGCGTTGATGAAGAGGAGCTAGCGCAGTTGCTGGCCGGCGAATCGGTGGAGAACCTGACGCGGTTCGGCGGCGATCGCGGCTGGGGCATGGTGCTATCACTGCATGCAGGGCAACAGGCGGTGCTTCTGGAGGGGAGCGAGTACTGCCGGTTGATGCTTCCTCGCGAAGCGGTTCAGTCCTTGGCATCACGTTTGCCCTGTCGTGATGGTCTTGGTTTTGGCATCGCGCTGGGTGATGACATCTCGCTGCAGCTTCAATTCGATGTGGATGTACGAGACAGCCTGCGCCAACGAGGTCCGCACCGTCGTGCACCCTCTGCCTAGCTCTGGGCGGGCCACCTATGTAGCGCCTGCGATGCCAAGGATAGGCGGTGAAACCGATCTAAACCCAACCAAACGGGGAAACCAATGATGAAACGAGCTGGACTGTTGTTGCTGGGACTGCTGGCCACGGTGCCGGCCTGGGCGGCCGAGCTGACGGTGTCGGCGGCATCGAGCCTGACCGAGAGCTTCCGCGAACTGGGCACCGCCTATGAGAAGGCGCACCCGGGAACCAAGGTCGATTTCAATTTCGCCGCGTCCGGCGTGCTGCTGCAGCAGATCAGCCGCGGCGCACCGGTGGATGTGTTCGCGTCGGCCGACGAAACCACGATGGACCAGGCCCAGCAGCAGGACCTGCTGGCGGTCGGTACCCGCGAGGTGTTCGCAGTGAACGCGCTGTGGGTGGTGGTGCCGCCGCAGGCCAAGGCCGCGCCGCGTACCCTGAGGGATCTGGCTGGTGCCGGCGTGCAGCGCATCGCACTGGGCAACCCGGACAGTGTGCCGGTCGGCCGCTATGCCAAGGGTGCACTGGAAGCGGCGGGCCTGTGGCCGTCGGTGCAGGGCAAGACCATCACCACGCAGAACGTGCGCCAGTCGCTGGATTACGTGGCTCGCGGTGAAGTGGACGCCGGCTTCGTCTATGCCACCGATGCACAGGCGATGCCCGACCGGGTGCGCCGTGCCTTCGCGGTGCCGGTGACGGGGCGCATTGCCTATCCGCTGGCGGTGACCAAGGTCAGCGCGCAGCCCGCCGAAGCCAAGCGCTTCACTGCTTTCGTGCGTTCGGCACAGGGCCAGGCGATCCTGGCCAAGCATGGGTTCGGCAAGCCCTGAGGCATGGATCTCGACTGGAGCGCGCTGTGGTTGTCGCTGAAGGTGGCCGGCTGGGCCACCGCGATCAATCTGGTGCTGGGCGTGGCACTGGGCGCGCTGCTGGCGCGGCGGCGATTTCCCGGCCGTGAGCTGCTGGATTCACTGCTGACCCTGCCGATGGTGCTGCCACCGACGGTGCTGGGGTATTACCTGTTGGTGCTGATCGGTCGCAACGGCCCGATCGGCGCGTGGCTGCAGTCGTGGTTCGGCATCAACCTGGTGTTCACCTGGCAGGCTGCAGTGATTGCTGCGGCGGTGGCCTCGCTGCCGCTGGTGTTCAAGCCGGCACGCGCGGCGTTCGAGGAAGTGGACGGGCAGCTGGAGCAGGCCGCACGCACGCTGGGGGTGTCCGAAGCGGCGGTGTTCTTCCGCATCACGTTGCCGCTGGCCTGGCGCGGCATCCTCGCCGGGCTGTTGCTGGCGTTTGCGCGCGCGATGGGCGAGTTTGGCGCGACGCTGATGGTGGCTGGCAGCATTCCCGGCCGCACGCAGACGCTGTCGATCGCTATCTACGAGGCGGTGCAGGCCGGCCAGGATGGCAAGGCCAACGCGTTGGTGATCCTGACCTCGGTGGTCTGTATCGTGATCCTGTTGCTGGCCGCGCGGCTGGTAGGCGGACGTCGCCGGGAGCTGCGCGATGTGGCTTGACCTGCAGGTGCAGCGTCGCCTGCAGGCGGCCGGCCAGGATTTCGTGTTGGACGTATCGCTGCAGTGCACGCAACGCCAGGTGGTGCTGTTCGGACCCTCGGGCGCGGGCAAGAGCCTGACCTTGAAGGCGGTGGCCGGGCTGCTACGGCCGGGCCAGGGGCATGTACGGCTGCAGGGGCAGACCTTGTTCGATGCGGCTACCGGCGTGGATCTGCCGCCGCAACGCCGCCGGCTGGGCTACGTGTTCCAGGATTACGCATTGTTCCCGCATCTGAGCGTGCGCCAGAACGTGGCGTTCGGTCTGCAGAAGGGCTGGTTGAATCCGCGGGTCGGCCAGCGCTTCGATGCAGTGGAGCAGTGGTTGCACGCATTCCGCATCGACACGGTGGGCGATCTACTGCCCTCGCAGGTCTCCGGTGGCCAACGCCAGCGTACCGCCTTGGCGCGCGCCCTGGTGACGCAGCCGCAGGCGCTGCTGCTGGATGAACCGTTCTCCGCGCTGGACCATGATCTTCGCCAGCACCTGCGGCAGGAGCTGGAGGCCGTGCTGGACGGGGCCGGCATTCCACTGTTGCTGATCAGCCATGATCCCAACGACATTGAGATATTTGGGGGCCAGATCGCCCACATCGAAAATGGGCGACTGATCTCTCCTCCCGGCTCGCGTCAGAGGCCGACCCGTCAGCCCCGCCTTCTACCATCCTTAGTCAGCTCCCCAACAAGCCCGGGTCTTGAGGGGAAGAGCAACCATCAGTCGGTCGGAGACTCAGAGAGCCCAAAGCCACGATACATCTGCCCGCGAGCCGCGCAAATGGGAGACGACCCTGGAGCATAGGCATCTCTATGCCGGTAGGCGAGCGGTAGGGCCTGGACCTTCTTGCAAGGCGGATCGACTCGCCCGCGCTTGGCCGCGCTGCGTGGCTCCGGCCGAGGCGGGGACAACGCGCACCCAGCGCTTCCCATATGGCCGAATTGGCGTAATGATCCGCTCGAAGGGAGCGAGACTTCTCCAGCCTCCCGTGGCGGCCGACCGCCGAGGGGCTTGGAGGGGCACGGAGGCCATTGGCGCTCTGGGCAATATGGCGAGGAGTCCCCCGGTCCGTTTGGCCACCAAGAGGTCGATACGAGGCTCGTAGGGCAAGAATTCCGGATTGGCATATGACTGAGGTCGACAGCATTGAACGTCTAAGACTGGCCTTTGGTGCACAACGTCCTACGTCGTGAGAGGGGGTGTTTTGTTCGATATGTCACCCGTCATCTAGCGGTCGAGAGATCGAAATGAACTCGACCACGAATCGACGGAACTAGCCACGCTTCACTTGTACTGAGGGAAACATGACGCCAAAGAGCGCCAACCAATCTTCCGAAGAGCGCGCAAACGGCGATCTTGCTTGGCCGGACCTTGCGCGCTCATCGATACTGATCGTTGACGACGAACCTGGCATGCGTAGCTTCTTGGTTCGCGCCTTGCGACCGCGATGCAAAGCTGTGGAAGCTGCAGCTGACACCATTGAAGCGGAGCAGCATCTGACGGAGCGCCACTTTGACATCGTGATTGTGGACAACGTGTTGCCAGGGAAGAGTGGCATCGCGTGGCTGGAGGACCAGCGCAGGGGAGGGGTCTTGGCCGACTTCATTCTGATTACTGCGTACGCAGACTTGGATTCCGCTATCGGCGCTATCCGCGCGGGAGCGGCTGATTTTCTTCTCAAGCCTTTCAGAACCAATCAGTTGCTGGCCGCTATATCGCGCTGCCTGGAACGCGGTCGCCTACGGCGCGAGAATGCCATTCTCCGTCACGAGCTACATGGCTCCGGTGCACCAGCTGCGCTTCGAGACAGGCTCACAGGTAGCTCGCGTGCGATTCAGGCCACCAAGGATCTGATCGCGAAGGTCGCACCACTGCCCAGTAGCGTGCTGTTCACTGGAGAATCCGGCTCTGGAAAGGAGGTTGCCGCAAGATCGCTGCACGCGTTGTCCGCTCGGGCATCTCATCCTTTCATTCCAATAAATTGTGCAGCTGTTCCCAGCGAGTTGATTGACGTTGAACTGTTCGGGAGTCTCAAAGGAACGTTCAGTGGAGCGAACTCGTCTCGCCAAGGACTGGTCGCCTATGCAGAAGGCGGAACATTGCTGTTTGACGAAGTCGCTGATCTTCCCTTGGCTCTCCAAGGAAAGCTGCTAAGGATGCTTGAAGATAGACGGATACGACCAGTTGGCGCAGATCGGGAGATTCCGATCGATGTCAGATTCATCTTCTCAACCAACAAGAATTTGGTTGCGGAAGTGAAGAATGGAACATTCCGGTCGGATCTCTACTATCGCATCAACGTTCTCGAGGTGTCGCTTCCTCGCCTTCATGACCGCGGCGCTGATGTGTTGGAGCTGGCGGCGGGCTTCATGCGTGAGCTGGGGCTGCAGCTTGGCCTTCAACCGATTCCGATCGACGAAAGGACCCGGGCATATCTTCAGAGCTACTCGTGGCCCGGGAACGTCCGCGAGCTTCACAACTACGTTGAGCGTAGCCTGATACTCGGACACTTTCCGACTCAGCTTGAGCGGTTGGAGTCACTCTCTGACCCACGAAGCCGGCTGCTCTCGGAGGTCGAGCGCAGGCACATCCTTGCAGTGCTTCGTGAGACTGGCGGAGATCGCGAAAGAGCGGCCACGATCTTGGGCATATCGCGAAAGACGATTGATCGTAAGTGCTCCAGTTGGAATGTATCAGCCTAGGAATCTGCAATGAACCGAGCGCGCTCAGTTCGCTTCCGCCTGCTTCTAATCGCGATCCTTCCAATGTTTGTGATCCTGCCGGCTATCGTCGGCGGACTCATCTACCAATGGGATTTGCGCTTCGACCGACTGCTCGCCTCGAAGGTTGGCGGGGACCTGAAAGTTGCGGGACAGTACATGAACCAGCTGCTCGTCAACGACCGCGCGACGCTGGCTGCGATTGCTGATTCGCAGAGCTTCCATGGCGTCATTAGCCAGGGGGTCAACAAGAATGCAGAGCTTGGCAGCCTACTGGCGTCGAAAGCCCAAGGTGGTTCACTAGACTTCATCGCACTGTTGGATTCAAACGGTCGCTTGTTGGCTAGTAGCGAGCCGGCCTCGCCAGCTGAGCTTGACTTGGACTGGTCAGTCATCGAAAAGGCCCTGAAGGGAGCGTCCAGCGTGGAGGTGGGGGTGGTAAGCCGGGACGATCTGATGGAGATCTCCCCAAAGCTCGCCGCACGGGCCGAGGTCATTCGTCCGCATAACGCAAGGAATCCTGTCGATTCGGCCCAGAGTGAGAAGCGGGGCCTAATGATTCAAGCTGCAACGCCGGTTGCACTGCCAAACAATCAGGTCGGCGTCTTGATTGCGGGTACTCTGCTGAACCACAACACCGAATTCATCAAGCAGATCACTGATCTTGTCTACCGAGATAAGGCCCTGCGTACTGGCGCAACAGGGATAGCCTCCATCTTCCTTGGTGATACCCGCATCAGCACCAATGCGTTGTTGGCGGGAGGGAACCCGGCGTCGGGGACCCGGGTGTCTTCTGAAGTGGCCGAGGCCGTGCTGGGCCAGGGAAAGACCTGGCAGGCAAGAGCCTACGTAGTCAATGATTGGTACATCGCCGGCTATATGCCCATTCTCAATGGCCGGGGTGTACCCATTGGTATGCTCTTCGTGGGCTTTCTGGAGGAACCATTCACCACGGCCCGTCGAAATTCCATCGGAGCGATCGTGTTCGGTTGCCTGCTTGTTGCAGTCATCACCGTACCCCTTTTTCTGCACATCGCTCGCGGCGTGTTCAAGCCACTTGAGCGAATGGATCAGGCAATTGGACGGGTCAAGGCGGGTGACCGCAGTGCTCGCTCCGGAGCAGGGGCATCCAATGATGAAATCGGACGTGTCGCTTCGCACTTGGACCAACTGCTCTGTCAGCTGGAAGAGAAGGAACGACAGCTGGTCGCCTGGAACGAGGAGCTCAATTCCAGGGTGGAGGAGCGAACTGCTGGTCTCGCACTAGCCAATAGACGGTTGGAAGAGACGACCCAGCACCTGATTGTCACTGAGAAGCTGGCAACAATTGGCGAGATCGCAGCAGGAATAGCGCACGAGATCAACAATCCGCTTGCCGTCATGCAGGGGAACCTCGAGCTTCTGCGTGACTCGATCAGGGAGCCCGAGGGTCAGCGGTTTGGAGAAGAGATTGACCTCATTGAGGATCAGATTGGGCGTATCAGCGCCATTGTTTCCAAGTTGCTGCAGTTCTCCAAGCCCAGTGAGTACTCCGGTCATAGTGAGCTGCTAGAGCCTGCCACGCTGATGTTGGAGACGCTGCCCCTGATTCAACACCTCATCAAGCGCCATCCCGTGAAGATAGAGGAGAACTTCCTGTCCACACGGCTCGTAGCGGGCAATCGGGGCGAGCTGCAGCAAATTCTTGTGAACCTCATGATCAATGCAATCTATGTGATGCAGAAGGGTGGAACGCTGGGATTGGCGACGTTGGACGTTGACGACGTTCATGGTCACCCTGGCGTCGCTTTGCGAGTATCAGATACTGGAAGCGGCATTCCTCAGGACATTCTGGTCCGAATTTTTGAGCCATTCTTTACGACCAAACATCGTCAAGGTACCGGGCTGGGTCTTTCCATCAGTCAGATGCTTGCCAACCGCCACGGTGGCAGCCTGTCTGTAGAGAGAACCGGCCTGACAGGGACCGTCATTGAACTATGGATGCCCGAGGCTGCCGACGATGAACTGCTTTAGACCTGCTGTAGCAGTGTCATGCGAACGGCGTGATGTCATTCGCATTTCGAACTCAAGTGAAAGGAATTTGTTGCTTGGCCGTATCGACGCCAGCAGTCGATCAATGAATCAGAGGTTGGCATGACACACCGTCTCCCAGATGTTGAAACGAGAATGCGAAGGCAGCCGACGTTGTGGGACGTTGCGTTTGCTGTCAGGGGTACCATCCTGCCCAGGATCGCATTGCATCTACTACTGATTAGCATTGTGACCGCAGGAGCGGTGCTCGCATCAACGGAGCATCCAGGAATCTTTGCTCGCTTCAGTGCCGTTCCGTTCACGCTCATTGGCATCGCACTTTCCGTATTCATGAGCTTTCGAAACAACGCTTGCTATTCCAGATGGTGGGAGGCGAGGCACCTTTGGGGCGACCTGGTCATAGCGTGTCGTTCGATAGCCCGACAGACGACCCTGCTCGATCCAAACAGCCGAGCACAGATCCTGCGAGGCCTGTGTGGCTTCAGTGCTGGCCTCTATTCTCGACTGCGCCGGGCCGACGAAGCCCATGCGATCGCACCTTGGTGGGATATTGGCAAAGCATCACAAGGCCCGAATCCGACGGACGCTGTGCTCCAGGGCATTGGCTTGAAGCTTGCCCATCTGGCTCATGAGGGAAGGATCGACTCGATTCAGTACTCGGTGCTGGATAAGCAGCTTGCCAGCTTGGCTCGTATCCAGGGTGGGTGCGAGAGGATACTCAATACTCCGATTCCATTCTCGTATTCGCTGCTGCTTCACCGGACTGCGATCGTATTCTGCACAACGCTTCCTTTTGCGCTGGCAGGAACGTTGGGGTGGTGGACCTTTCTACCGGTACTCATTGTGGCGTACACGTTTTTTGGTCTGGATGCGCTGGGCCGTCAGCTGGAGGAGCCATTCAGTGCCGCACCGAACGCGCTCCCGATCTACTCAATGCAGAGGACGATCGAGACAGAGCTAATGTCTACGCTGGCTCTGACTGCGGTCGATCACGAGTCGGTACAGCAGCCAGGTAGGGAGGGGTGAGGCGTGATCGGAGGGCGGTGGGTGCACTTCTGAGGCCGCTCCGGCATGTAACGATGTGCCAGCTCATGCTCTAGCGCTAGTCAGGCATGGATTGCCAAGCTCACCTGAAAGGAACTCGCCCAAAGATAGCATTCGTACAGCCCCCTTGATTCCGTTCGCACATATGGGATGGAATCTGTGAGACGGGAATAGTTCCTCTAACGATCAAGAATGAGCCAGTAGGAGCGTAAGTGATGTCAACAGATATGTTCGTAATGCATTCGGATCATACGCCGGCCGGGGATCAACCCGAAGCGATTGCCAGGCTAATTGCTGGCATCGAGGAGGGAGCAACACATCAGACCTTGAAGGGAATTACAGGGTCAGGGAAGACCTTCACGATGGCCAATGTGATCCATCGGCTGAAGCGACCCACGCTCATTCTTGCGCCAAACAAGACGTTGACTGCTCAGCTCTACGGGGAGATGAAGGCGCTGTTCCCCGAGAATGCCGTGGAGTATTTCGTTTCCTACTACGACTTCTTCCAGCCAGAGGTCTATATCCCAGGTAGCGATCGTTACATCCAGAAAGACTCAGCCATCAATGATCACCTTGAGAGGCTTCGACTATCGACTACGAAGTCTCTGATAGAGCGTAGAGACGTGATTGTTGTCGCTTCGGTGTCCTCAATCTATGGACTCGGGGACCCACAGAGCTACCGGGATCTGCAGGTTGAGCTTGCGCTTGGAATCGAGCTGGATCAGAGGGACTTCCTGCGTCGGCTTGCATCGCTTCAGTACGACAGGACTGAGCGGACCCTGAAGCGTGGCACGTTCCGTGTGTCTGGCGATGTGGTCGATATTTTTCCCGCCGACTCTGAGTACAAGGCAATTAGAGTAGAGCTCACGGATGAGGGGCGAGTGCAGTCGCTCACCTGGATTGATGCGATTACAGGGAAGAAGCTTGGCGATGAGACGCGCTACCTCGTTTCTCCAAAGACTCTTTTCGCAAGCCCCAAAACAGAAATCAGTGAGGCTACGAAGTCCATCCTCAAGGATCTGGAGGCCAGGGTGGCGGAGCTCAACGCATCTGGTCGAATCGTTGAGGCAAATAGGCTTTACGAGAAGATCACGAACGACGTGGAGATGATGAGGGAGCTGGGCTATTGCTCTGGCATGGAGAACTACTCCAGTTACCTGAACTCAAAGCCGTCAGGAGCTAGGCCGACGACGCTCATGGACTACCTCCCGAAGGATGGCCTGCTATTTGTTGACGAGTCGCACGTCATGGTTCCTCAGATCGCGGCAATGTTCAGGAGCGATCAGAGCAGGAAGGAGACTCTAATCGAGTACGGGTTCCGTCTACCTTCGGCGATGAACAACAGACCGCTTAGCTTCTCTGAGTTTGAAGCCATCAAGCCTCAGACGATCTTCGTTTCGGCTACGCCTGGGGCCTATGAGATTGGTAGATCCAAGGGAAGATTGATTGACCAGCTCATCAGGCCCACTGGCTTGCTCGATCCGCTGGTAGAGGTGAGGCCGAGGGAGGGCTACAGGCGCGATCTTCTGTCAGAGATCGCCCGTTGTGTACGAGAGGGCGACAGGGTCTTGGTGACCACGCTGACAAAGGTGTCTGCTGAGGAGCTGTGCGAGTTCCTCGAGGATCAAGGGGTGCGTGCGAAGTACATGCACTCGGATATCAAGGCAGAGGATCGAGTTGAGATCATCAATGGGCTGAGGGCTGGCGAGTTCGATGTGCTAGTGGGCATCAGTCTGCTGAGAGAGGGACTCGATATTCCTGAGGCCTCTCTGGTCGCTATCGTTGATGCGGACCAGGCGGGCTTCCTTCGGTCGAGCCAGGCCCTCATTCAGATGATTGGACGAGCCGCAAGAAACTCGCGCGGTAAGGCGATCATGTATGCCGATACGATCACCAGTGCGATGCGGCAGGCCATTTCTGAGACTGATGACAGGCGACAGCATCAGATCGCGTTCAATGAGGAGTTCGGCATCACCCCGTCAACGTCTCGCGGAATGTTGGGATCAACAGAGGCTCGCCCTGACCGGTCGCAAGCCCATTCAGCGGAGTTCTGCGCCAACCTAAAAGATCTCTGTGATCGAATTACATCAAAGGAGCGACAGCTTCTGGAGCTCTCTGATGCCGGGGACGAGGAGGAGATCGAGTTCGTCAGGCTGGAGCTAGACAAGCTATACCGCCAATTCATCTACATGTAACCACTCTTTCGAGTGGTGGGGCGTGGCTCCTGCAGGAGCCCGCCTTTTCTGGTGTGCGGGTGGGGCGAGAGGGGCCTGTCACTGGCCTCTGGCGGCGGCTCGAAATCAGGTGCAGACTGAGTCAACGGAGCAAAAGACCCTCCCAGATTGCTAGCTTGCATACTATCGGGGAGTATAGTATCGTTCCCTCATGTGATACGTACAGGTGCGCAATGCCTCACAGCCCTCGGGAGAAAAAGCAGGCCCTTACCCGTGTACGTCGGATCAGCGGACAGGTGGCTGCATTGGAGCAGGCTCTGGAGAGCGGGGCGGAATGTGCTGCAGTACTTCAGCAGCTTGCTGCTGTGCGCGGGGCGGTCAATGGTTTGATGGCGACGGTTCTGGAGAGCTATCTGCGTGAAGAGTTCCCGCATAGCGACACGCACACCGACTCTCAGAGGAAGTCGATTGACGAGACCATCTCTATTGTCCGCTCCTATCTCCGTTAGTCAGTTCGCAGCATTGCTTGATGGCGCTAGTACTAAGTAGAGGAGGCAATCTATGGGTGTCCGAACTACTTCTTTTTCAAGTAGAACCCGCCATTCCTAGCCCCTTCGTGGGTTAGGGCGTCACGACTAGGACGTTGAGGCCTTTCCAGGAGGCTCCAGGGCATGCTGGATGATGTCAGTCGAGTTGCGCCTGTCTGTATTTCTTGGAGCGGGCATTCTCGGCCGGCGTCGTTGACTTCGGCATCTGACTGAGTCATGGCAGGCCCATTGAAGTGAGCTTCCAGCCTCGTTGCGGCCCCCATGCGGTCCGCGCCTGGCTTGGAAGGTGGGAGAGCAAGGGCCTGCGATCTATGCGGTGCTGTCCTCCCCGCTTGTTGTGGCTCCCACTACCGCCCTACACCAGAGCCGGTTCCACCACGCGGCCTTTCGCTGAGCTATCGCACAAGCAAGTGATAGGCCTCCCGTGAGCGGTGTTTAGAAGATCATCCATTCTTGAGGCTATGTATGAATGACCCATCCGGCCTGAGCCAAGCTGCAGGCACGCCAGCGGAAGGCTACGTATATGGGATGCCGGCGCACGCGGACCGCCGCGCCGCCGTTGAGGAAGTCCATGCGCGACCGCACCTGCTCACCCAGTCTCCGCGAAGCCTTCTCCAGCTCTCCTTCATGACAGAAGGGGACATGAGTCGAGATCGTGCCGCGATTGACGATCTGTCAGGTCGTATGGGGGCTGCAGTCGAGGATCACACCACACCTCATCACGCGCTTACGTGGAATGAGGGTGATCTGCACTGCGAGAAGCACACTGAGTTCTCTTCCTACCTCTGGAGCGCACCACTGAGCTCAGAAACAGGTGAGCCTTGTGGGGACAACCCGTTTAGACAGGGATTCAAGCCGCCAGGACCCGTGATCTCGGCTGTTAGCGTCAGGCTTTTGCCTTGGACCGCGGAGGCGGAGAAGGAAATAGATTGCTTTGATCCCGTCAGCCGCTGCTATTCGCTGGTTGAGAACGGTGCCGCGGCCATTGTGACCGACTTCCGGCAAGACGAGGAAGGGCTAACCCACATGCTCATCCTTGATCGTGACCTGACTCCGGCGCGGGCAGGAGCGCTGGCGCAACGACTGCTCGAGGTCGAGACATACCGAACGCTTGCCCTGCTAGCGCTACCGCTGACTCGCTCCATGACGTCGAATCTTCGTCGCATGGAGGCGCGTCTGGCTGCAATTACTGAAGAGATGCGCAGGGCCTCCGGTGGACGTCGTGACAGTGACGTACTCCTCTCGGATTTGACCAGCCTGGCTGCAGAGTTGGAGGCGGACGCCGCGGCAAATCTCTATAGGTTTGGTGCAAGTCGGGCTTACTACGAAATTGTTGAAGAGCGACTCGATGCGTTGGCCGAGGATCAAGTTGCCGGCTATAGCACCTGGGCGGACTTCTTGTATCGAAGAATTGCACCGGCCATGCGAACTTGCCAGTCCGTGAAGGAGCGGCAGGGCAAGCTCTCAGACAAGTTGACGCGCTCGATCTCGCTTCTTCGGTCGTGGATTGATGTTGAGCTCGAGCGGCAGAACCGCGATCTACTGGCGTCCATGAATGATCGGGCGAAGGTTCAGCTGCGCCTGCAGCAGACGGTGGAAGGTTTGTCGGTGGCCGCCATCTCGTACTACGTCGTAAGTCTTCTCGCATACCTGCTCAAGGGTTTGCCTGGGACGCATGACATCGCAGCAACCGTCACTGCGATCTTGGTTCCCGCTGTATTGCTGCTGATTTGGTGGATTGTCCGAAGGATCAGGCATGCACACGGTGACTCGGCTATCGAAGACAAGGCCTAAAGCCTGGCTTAAGGCCACATTCGATTCGCGATAGATGGCCTATCAAATTCAATTCTGAGGAAAGAACAATGGAACGCATTGAGCGTCACGCAAGCTTCGGTGGATGGCAAGACGTCTACCAGCATGAATCATCCAGCCTTGGCTGCACCATGAAGGTTGGAGTCTATCTCCCTCCGCAGGCGTCCAGCGGCCCGGTACCTGTTCTCTACTGGCTCTCGGGCCTGACGTGCACAGAGCAGAACTTCATCACCAAGTCTGCAGTGCAGCAGCTCGCTGCTGAGCATGGCATTGCCATCGTTGCTCCGGATACAAGTCCGCGCGGAGAGTCCGTCGCGGATGATCCGGCTTACGATCTCGGCCAAGGCGCAGGGTTCTACGTTAATGCCACCGAGGCACCGTGGTCTGACCACTACCGCATGTATGACTACGTTGTAAGTGAGCTGCCTGCTCTCGTTGAGAAGAACTTCCCTGTTAGCCAGGCTCGCTCAATTAGCGGCCACTCAATGGGCGGCCACGGTGCCTTGGTCATCGCTTTGCGAAACCCAGGTCGCTATCGCAGCGTATCCGCCTTCTCTCCGATCGTGGCACCTACTCAGGTTCCTTGGGGCCAGAAGGCGTTTTCGGCCTACCTGGGGGGAGATCAGGAGCAGTGGCGGCAGTATGACGCCGTGGAGCTGATCGCAGATGCAAAGGAGCGCCTGCCCCTGCTGGTGGATCAAGGGCTCAGCGATGATTTCTTGCAGAATCAGCTCCGCCCCGAACTGCTTCAAGATGCATGCGCCAAAGTGAATCATCCGCTCTCGCTGAACCTTCGCGATGGTTACGACCATAGCTACTACTTCATCTCCAGCTTCATTGCCGATCATCTCAAGCACCACGCATCGGCGCTGAACACCTAACCAAGGAGTGCTGCCGTGATCAAGACCTCCAGAAATCGTCATCAAGTTGTGATCGTTGGGGCGGGCTTCGGCGGACTGGAGGCCGCCACGCACCTTGAAGGAGTGGATGTCGATGTAACAATCATTGACCGGCGGAACTATCACTTGTTCCAGCCGCTGCTCTACCAGGTAGCTGGTGCGTCACTGTCACCGTCGGAGATTGCATGGCCGATCCGCTATCTGTTCCGTGACCGCCCCGAGGTGAGGACCCTCATGGCGGAGGTCGAGGGTGTGGATAAAGCTGCCCGCCAAGTGATCCTTCAGGACGGCACTCGATACCCTTACGACACCCTTGTGCTCGCTACGGGAGCGACACATGCCTACTTTGGGCATGACGAATGGTCGAAGTACGCTCCAGGCCTGAAGAGCCTGGAGGATGCAACAACCATTCGAGGCAGGATCCTGAGCGCGTTCGAACAAGCGGAGCTCTGCAATGATCCCGAGGTTCGAGAAGCCCTTCAAACCTTTGTGATCATTGGTGGTGGGCCTACAGGTGTCGAGCTTGCCGGAACCATCGCGGAGCTGGCGCGAGGCACGCTGCAGGATGACTTTCGGTCAGTTGATCCCAGCAAAACCCGGGTATTTCTCATTGAGGCGGGTCCGCGGCTGCTTCCCGTCTTTCCTGAAAAGCTCTCCGAGTACACGAGGCGCGCCCTCGAGAAGCTTGGGGTATCAGTTTTGTTGGGGGCACCTGTCACAGAGTGCGCCTCTGATGGGGTGATGCTCAATGGCAAGAAGCTGGCGGCATCCACAATCGTCTGGGCAGCCGGAGTTCAGGCGTCTCCAGCCGCACGTTGGCTCGACACCGAATCAGATCGGGCGGGGCGCGCAATCGTCGGCCCTGATCTAACGGTGCCTGGTTCCCCCAACATCTTCGTGATTGGGGACACTGCTTCATCAGCCACTGCGGACGGAAAGACCGTTCCTGGAATCGCGCCTGCGGCCAAGCAACAAGGCAAGTACGTCGCGGGCCAGATTGAAGGGCTGATAACAGGGGCGCGGAGGACCGCTGCGTTCAAGTACCGGCACCAAGGCAACCTCGCCACGATTGGACGCAGCCTTGCAGTAATCGATATGGGGAAGCTAAAGCTGAGCGGAGGAATCGCATGGTGGATCTGGAAGCTCGCTCACATCTACTTCCTTATCGGAGTGCGAAATCGCCTGAGCGTCGCAATGAGCTGGGTATGGAATCACAGCGTTGGATACAGAGGAGCTCGCATCATCCTCCGTGATAAAGCAGGCAATGCCACAAGCGGCTCATTGGATGGGAAGCTGAAATAGGGGCCAAGAAGCTCCGAATGCATACTCGCAACTGACTTCCCGAAGGAGAACACCTTGGCAGATCTATTCACAGCGAAACCAAGGGCACCACTGGCCGAACTGCTACGACCGAAGTCTCTCGACGAGTTCGTTGGGCAGCAGCACCTGCTGGGGCCAGGGAAGCCTTTGCGTCTTGCCTTTGAAGCAAGAAGTCTGCACTCCTTCATCATGTGGGGCCCCCCGGGCGTCGGTAAGACCACCCTGGGGCGCCTCGCAGCGATGGTGACTGACAGTCACTTCATTGCGATCTCCGCCGTACTTGCCGGGGTAAAGGACATCAGGCAGGCCATTGATGATGCGCGGGCCGAACTCGACGTACGCGGTCGCTCCACGGTACTTTTCGTCGACGAAATTCACCGGTTCAACAAGGCCCAGCAGGATGCGCTGCTACCTCACGTTGAGTCAGGGCTACTCACACTGGTGGGTGGCACAACAGAGCATCCAGGACTGGCCGTTAACTCGGCGCTGCTTTCGCGCGCGCAGGTGTACACACTTGAGCCTCTCTCTGACGCAGATCTTGAGAAGCTCTACGAACGCGCCAGACCTCACTTGCGAGGCGTTGACCTCTCCGATCCCGCATTGCAGCTGCTGAAGGGCTTCGCTGATGGTGATGGCCGCAGATTCCTGAACCTTCTCGAGCAGGTCTCAACTGCGGCCTCTGAGAAGCGGGTGGAAGAGGTGGATCTTGAGTTTGCCAAGCGCTCCACTAGCCCGTCACTGCGCCGATTCGATAAGGGCGGGGACGAGTTCTATTGGCAGCTCTCCGCGTTTCACAAATCACTGCGTGGCTCTGACCCCGACGCCTCCCTCTACTGGCTAGCGCGCATTCTGGATGGGGGCGGGGACGTGAGCCAGGTCACACGTCGAATGATTGTTATGGCAAGCGAAGATATCGGAAATGCTGATCCGGGCGCTCTGCACTTGGCCATCCATGCTGCGCAGGCGTATGAGCGACTTGGCTCTCCTGAAGGTGAAATTGTCTTGGCCCAGGCTGCGACCTATCTGGCGCTCTCCCCCAAGTCGAATGCGTCCTATGCCGCTTGGGATCTAGCAAGGGCCTTCGTCAAGGAGCACGGATCATTGCCAGTTCCCATGCATCTTCGGAATGCTCCAGCGAAGCTTATGAGGCAGATGGGGTATCGACAAGCATATCGCTACGCGCATCATGAGCCAGACGGCTACGCAGCTGGACAGACGTACCTGCCGGAGGGTGTGGAGAGGCCGAACTGGTATCGGCCCACTGATCGGGGAGCTGAGCGCGCCTTGGCTGAGAGACAGGCATGGCAGCGAGCCTTGGATGAAGAGGCATCGCAAACCGAAGCCGAACCCTCTTCCGGCCAGTGATCCAGCTGAACTTAACGTCTACAACCTACAGAGAGATGCACATGCCAAACGCCACGTTCGGTGAAGCTTCCTGCAGTGTCGCAGCAAGCGGCCTTGTAGAGGTGCGCGGTGCGCGTGAGAACAACCTTAGAGACGTTGATGTCTCAATTCCTCGCAACGCACTGGTCGTCTTTTCCGGTGTATCCGGTTCCGGGAAGTCATCTCTTGCATTCGGGACAATCTATGCGGAAGCTCAAAGGAGGTACTTTGAGTCCGTTGCTCCCTATGCTCGACGCCTAATCGATCAGGCAGGCGTCCCTGATGTTGACTCCATCGATGGACTCCCGCCGGCAGTAGCGCTGCAGCAGCAGCGTGGTGCCAGCAATGCGCGATCTTCGGTGGGTAGCGTCACCACGCTATCCAGCCTCATTCGTATGATGTATTCCCGCGCGGGAGCATATCCGGCTGATCAGCCTATGCTTTATGCCGAGGACTTCTCACCCAATACTCCCCAGGGCGCATGCGCGACCTGCCATGGCCTTGGCCATGTGTACGAGGTGACAGAGGCCCTCATGGTGCCGGATCCAAAGCTGAGCATCCGTGAGCGTGCCATTGCTTCGTGGCCACCTGCATGGCACGGGCAGAACCTTCGCGACATTCTGGTGACGCTGGGCTACGACATTGATAGGCCTTGGAAGGACCTTCCCAAGAAGGACCGCGATTGGATTCTGTTTACCGAGGAGTCGCCCACTGTGCCGGTCTATGCTGGGTTCACGCCGGCGGAGACGCGTGCGGCCCTGAAGCGTAAAACTGAGCCGAGCTACATGGGAACCTTCACTGGCGCCCGTAGGTATGTCCTGCACACGTTTGCTAACACGCAAAGTGCCCTGATGAGGCGCCGCGTATCGCGATACATGGAGGGTAAGCTTTGTCCCACGTGCCATGGCAAGCGGCTTAAGGCAGAGTCGCTGTCAGTGACATTTGCGGGTGTGGACATTGGTCAATTCATGCAGATGCCTCTTGACCAACTGGCGTCCCTGCTCGAGCCCATTTCTCGAGGAGACTTCAGTGCTCATGCTGGCGGGGGCAAGGCGAACAAGGAAGCCACCCGTCGTGATCGCGCCGATAGGGCGGCCAGTGGGCGGGCGGTCCACGCGGTGTCTCCTGACGTCCGCCGCACCTCAGCGCTGTCGGAGGAGAAGCGCCTGGCCGCGCAGCGCCTCGCTAGTGGAGTGATGAGCCGAATCAGTCAGTTGCGTGGCCTTGGGCTTGGCTATCTAACTTTGGATCGCGCTACGCCGACATTGTCCGCTGGCGAGCTGCAGCGATTGAGACTCGCCACGCAGTTGAGCTCGCTGCTCTTTGGCGTGGTGTACGTGTTGGACGAGCCGTCGGCAGGTCTTCATCCCTCCGACAGCCAGGCTCTCTATGACGCCTTGGACCGCCTCCGCGACGGTGGTAATTCCGTATTTGTTGTGGAGCACGATCTGGAGCTGATGCGCCGTGCCCAGTGGTTGGTGGATGTTGGGCCTGAGGCGGGAGAGCGGGGCGGCAAAGTGCTCTACAGCGGAGAGCCGGATGGTCTTCGTGACATCGACGAGTCACGTACCGCGTTGTACCTCTTTGACAAGGTCCCGCCCCCTAGTGGCCAAGAGCGTCAAGCGAGTGGTTGGCTGGAACTTCAGGGCATCCAGCGTCACAACCTGAAGCGCATTGATGCGAAGATACCTCTGGGCATCCTCACCGCGGTGACCGGGATTTCGGGATCGGGCAAGTCCAGCCTCGTCGCCCAAGCGTTGCCGGAGTTGATGATGCTTCAACTTGGCCACGAGCCTGAAGACGACGCGGTGGAAACGGGGGCAGCAGACGGGCCAACCGTCATCGAGACGACAGGGGGACACCTCGGCGGAGATGTCGATGCTATTCAGCGTCTCGTCCAGGTTGATCAGAAGCCAATCGGACGGACGCCGCGATCGAATCTCGCGACTTACACCGGCCTTTTCGATCATGTTCGAAAGCTGTTTGCCGCAACACCAGATGCGCGGCGTCGACGTTACGACGCAGGTCGATTCTCCTTCAACGTGGCCAAGGGACGTTGTGAGACGTGCGAAGGGGAGGGATTCGTGAGCGTCGAGCTGCTGTTTATGCCTAGCGTCTATGCACCGTGCCCAACGTGCCACGGTGCGCGATACAACGAAGCTACGCTGAAGGTGCTTTGGAACGGTAAGAACATTGCAGACGTTCTGCGGATGACTGTCGACGATGCACGTGAATTCTTTGGCGATGAGGACGCGATCGCTCGCCCACTTCAGTTGCTGAAGGAGATTGGTCTTGGATACCTTCGACTGGGCCAGCCGGCTACCGAGCTATCGGGTGGTGAAGCGCAGCGCATCAAGCTGGCCACAGAGCTTCAACGGAGCCAGCGCGGGCGGACACTGTATGTCCTGGATGAACCCACTACGGGCCTCCATGCCTCGGACGCGGATAGGCTGCTTGTGCAGCTCCAGCGGCTCGTTGATGCCGGCAATACGGTGGTCATGATTGAGCACGACATGCGTGCCGTTGCTCAGGCGGATTGGGTAATCGACGTGGGTCCAGGTGCCGGTGATGCGGGCGGGCAGATCGTGGCGGCAGGAACTCCAAAACAGGTCGCTCGCGTGAAGAGAAGCCGTACCGCCCCCTTCTTGGCTGAGGAACTCGCCCGCGCGGGTTGACCCGACGCTCTTTTGGCCACCATGAGCGTCCCTGGCGCTCATGGCGGCCAGATCCCGTATCAGAGAGCGGCCAAGCGACTCGGCGTTAGCGCTTCCCTGCTTTGGGTGGCGTTAGGGCCGAGGTGGGGGAGGGCGCCATCTGCGTAAGGCTCGGTAGTGCTCCGACGGCGGAATGGAGTGCATCGAAAACTACTCTGACGCGAGGTGAGACTGGGCCGCGTTGAGGCCGATAGACGTACAAGCCCCACGGCGCAGGATCGAATTCTTCCATCACACGCTGCAGAACACCTGACTGAATGAGTGGGGCAGCCATGTAATCAGCAAGTTGGGCAAACCCCAAGCCCGCAATGACCCCTGCCATCTCCATGTCGGCATTGTCTGCAATGAAGACCGGTGCTGTCGGCGCCACCTGTACGCCTCCAGCCAAGTACCAGGGCCAGGGCCTGCCTGTATTGATGTCCACCGACGCAACCAGTGGAAACCGCGAGAGCTCGCTAGTCTCCGCTGGTGCTCCGATTCTCTCTACAAGTGCGGGGGAGCCAACGACGTGCAGTCGCATCTCTCCTGCCTTCTTCGCAATGAATCTGCTATCACGCATGAAGCCGACGCGGATTCCGACATCGATCCCTTCATCGACAGCGTCTGCAACCCGATCGCTTAAGCGAACGTCCAAGACAATTCCCGGGTGACTTTGGGTCACTGTATCCAAGGCGGCAAGAACTGCCCTGGAGCCCATGCTGTGAGGGGCACTAATTCGGACTGTGCCCTCAATCTGTGAGGCCGTCGCCTTGGTTCGCGGGCGCCACAGCTTGTCTAAGCCCTCAAGCGCCGGCCGCAGCTGATGTAAGAGGTCCTCCCCAAAGGCCGTGATGCGAACCTGGCGTGTGCTTCGGTGGAACAACAGCTCCCCGTAATGACTTTCAAGGGCCTGTATCGCTCGGGTGATGGCCTGAGGAGAGCTTCCCAGTCGAACAGCGGCCTCACGAAAGCTCGGCGCCTCAGCCGCGGCCCTAAACGTCTTTAGAAGATCCAGCTCGCTGTTCATCTTAAGGCCCTGTGGTCGTTGGGCTCATATTATTCCATTTCAGGGAATTATGAAATCCTATCAATTCCATATACAACAATTCTTCAGGTCTCCAGAATTCCTCCACACCCTCACCTGACCGGAGAACCTGATGAGCAAGTTCAACTACATCGAAGAGTACTACCAGGCATTCAACCGCGGTGATCGCGACGCGATGCTCTCGATGCTCACTGACGACGTTGTGCACGATCTAAATCAGGGGAATCGCGAAGTAGGGATCGACGCATTCCGCGCGTTCCTGAGCCGCATGGATTCCTGCTACAGCGAGCAGCTTCACGACATCGTGGTGATGTACAGCAGCGATGGTGCGCGTGCCGGCGCGGAGTACGTGGTGCACGGACTCTACCACCACACGGACGAAGGTCTCCCTGCAGCTGCAGGGCAGATCTATGTTCTTCCCGGTGGCGCGTTCTTTGACATCCGTGATGGAAAGATTGCGCGCGTTACCAACTACTACAACCTGGAGGACTGGATTTCCCAGGTCCACAAGGCGCCCTGAAATGGCTACCAACGTGCGAGTAGAGGTACTGGTCGGCACCGAAATCGAGGACTGGCTCGATCGCGTCGCTCAGCTGCGGATCGAGATATTCAGTAGCTATCCCTACCTGTACGAAGGAGACATGGACTATGAGCGTCACTACCTCCGCAATTATGCGACGTCTGACGGGGGCATCGTTGTTCTGGCCAGGGATGGAAGGGACGTTGTAGGTGCATCGACTGGCCTTCCTTTGTTGAGCGCCGATGCCGCTTTCATTCGTCCCTTCCAGGAGCACGGTCCCCGGCCAGAAGAAGTCTTCTACTGCGGGGAGTCCGTACTGAGGCCGGAGTACAGAGGAGCTGGCTTGGGCCACGTCTTCTTTGATCGAAGAGAGGAGCAAGCCCGACGAAAGGGCTTCAAGTGGTCTTCTTTCGCGTCGGTGGTTCGGTCGGAGACTGATCCGCTTAGGCCACCTGGATATCGAAGCAATGAAGGCTTCTGGACTCGCCGTGGGTATGCACAACAGAGCGCGATGAAGGTCGCTCTTCCTTGGCGGCAGCATGGAGCCACGCACGAAACCGAGCAGACACTTTCACTTTGGCTCCGTTCCTTGGAGGACGTTACATGAAGATTGCAGCAGCTAAGTACGTGATCGGTCGTCCGAAGACCTTTGCCGAGTTCGCTGCGCGCCAGCGCCGAATTCTGAATGACGCACGGGAACAAGGAGTTGAGCTTGCAGTACTTCCGGAATACCTGTCGCTGGAACTGGGTTCGACTCTTCCAGAAGCTCTTCAGCTTAGCCTGAGGTCCACCCTGGAGTCGCTCCAGATCTATCAGAGCGCATGGTGTGAGCTCTACAGCACCTTGGCTGTCGAACTGGGAATGACCATCCAGGCAGGAACGTTCCTCACCGCAACATCCCATGGGATGTATCGCAACCGTGCCTGGTGGTTCACAGCTGATGGTCGCAGCGGATGGCAGGACAAGCTTCAGCTTACTGGCTTCGAGAAGCAGGCAGTTGTCATCGAGCCTGGCGATCGCATCGCGGCGTTTGAGCAGGACGGAAAGCGTGTCGGGATTGCGGTTTGCTATGACAGCGAATTTCCGCTTCCTGTTCGCCTCCAGCAAGAGGCAGGGGTGCGCTTGCTGTTGGTGCCAAGTTGCACCGACACCGACGCCGGTGCCACCCGTGTCGATGTTGGGTGCCGAGCGCGAGCGCTTGAGAATCGGATGTTCGTGGCAAAGGCGGTCACCGCCGGCGTCGCCGACTGGAGTGAAGCGCTTGATGTCAACACCGGTGAGGCAATGATCCTCTCACCGATGGACCATGGCTTCCCCAGTGACGGCGTGCTCGCAGCGACCTCCGACGATCAGGAGTGGGCGATTGCTGACATTGACTTCGCAGCGCTCGAAGCAAGCCGTGCACGAGCGCAGGTAGCCGTCGACAAGGATTGGGATGGTCAGCTCCGCTTCCATTCCGTTGAGGTCCTGAACTAACCAACGTCTAGATGCCTGGGCCATGAAGTGCTCGTGGGCGTCGCTGGCAACTCAAATACCTGGGGAATCAAAATGCATCGTATTGTCATTGTTGGTGGTGGGGCCGGAGGGCTGGAGCTGGCTACGCAGCTGGGCCGGAAGCTCGGGCGCTCAGGGCGAGCAAAAGTCACTCTTGTCGATGCTCGGATGACGCATCTGTGGAAGCCACTCCTTCACGAGGTTGCCTCAGGCGCGTTGGATGCCGCAGAAAGTGAGCTCAACTATCTCGCCCAAGCTAGCTGGAATCACTTCCAGTTTCAGTTGGGGCGGATGACGGGTTTGGATCAGAAGTCCAGAAAGATCGAGCTTGCCCCACTGTACGATGAGGAGGGCAACGTTATTGCGCCCCGTCGCTCGATCTCCTACGACACCCTGGTGATCAGTGTGGGTAGCGGAACGAACGACTTTGGAACTCCCGGTGCAGCGGATCATTGCCTGTTCCTGGACGATCCCGATGCCGCCATTGCTTTCCAGAAGCGGCTGCTGAGCGAGTACATGGGCGCGCAAGCGCGTGGCAAGTCAGAAACACTGGAGGTTGCGATCGTCGGCGCCGGTGCCACCGGTGTCGAGCTGGCGGCCGAGCTGCGTGATGCTGCAAGGCAATTTAGCGCTTATGGGCTGGACAAGATCTCTCCCGAGAATCTGAAGATCACGCTTATCGAGGCTGGTCCGCGAGTGCTGCCAGCTCTGCCAGAGCGCGTGAGCCTGCCGGTCGCCGAGCGGCTTGTACATGAAGGCGTTCGTGTCATGTGTGGCTCGGCTGTGACCCTAGTGGATGAAGAGGGCCTGCAACTCGCCAATGGCATCAAGGTTGCTGCGAGGCTGAAGGTATGGGCGGCGGGCATCCGTGCTCCCGTCTTCCTTGCATCCCTCGGGAACCTAAAGACCAATCGCATCAACCAGCTCGAGGTATCTGAAACGCTGCAGACAACGCAGGATCCGAACATCTTCGCATTCGGGGATTGTGCAGCCTGCCCGAATGGACACAGCGGTACAAACGTTCCCCCCAGGGCACAGGCCGCTCATCAGCAGGCTCACTTCCTTGCGCTGGCAATTACCCGCCGTATCGAGGGACGCCCGCTGCCCAGCTTCACCTATCGAGACTATGGATCGCTGGTGTCCCTGTCGAGGGAGGGCGCCGTTGGCACGCTGATGGGCAACCTCATGGGGTCATTCAAGGTCGAGGGCTGGCTGGCCAGGATGTTCTACATCTCACTGTATCGCATGCACCAGAGGAGCCTGTTCGGTACACGCCGGGTGGTTGCGCGCATGTTGGCAGACGCATTGGGACGGAGTACGGAGCCTCGCCTCAAGTTGCATTGATGCGGGCGAGCTGAGGGGCGGAGCTGCGAGTCAATAATTCCAACGCAAGGAATTATGAAATCCAATCTGTTCCATATACAGCAATCCATCGAAGTCCAATACTTGGTCCCAACAGCTCGCCAAGAAGAATGCTGTAGGCGCATTCGACCTGATTGAAACGCGTTCTAGAGCCGGCGCCAGGGGCGGCGCGCCCGATGTACCACTGATCAAGCTCGCCCCAAAGACCGTTGTCGCACTTATCTCGTTACACCCAAGGAGAACTCACATGAAATCCCGTGCAGCCGTTGCATTCGGTCCCGGTCAACCGCTCGAGATCGTCGAAATCGATGTTGCTCCGCCGAAGAAGGGCGAAGTACTGGTGAAGATCACCAGCACCGGTGTCTGCCATACCGACGCATTCACCCTGTCGGGCAATGACCCTGAAGGCCTGTTCCCGGTGGTGCTGGGCCATGAAGGCGCCGGCATCGTTGTCGAAGTGGGCGAGGGCGTGACCAGTGTGAAGCCCGGCGATCACGTCATCCCGCTGTACACCGCAGAATGCGGTGAGTGTCTGTTCTGCAAGAGCGGCAAGACCAACCTGTGCGTTGCCGTACGCGCCACCCAGGGTAAGGGCGTGATGCCTGATGGCACCAGCCGCTTCAGCTACAACGGCCAGCCGCTGTATCACTACATGGGCTGCTCGACCTTCAGCGAGTACACCGTCGTGGCCGAAGTCTCTCTGGCCAAGATCAATCCGGAAGCGAATCCGGAGCACGTCTGCCTGCTCGGTTGCGGTGTCACCACTGGCATTGGTGCGGTGCACAACACGGCCAAGGTGCAGGAAGGTGACAGCGTGGCCGTGTTCGGCCTCGGTGGCATCGGCCTGGCGGTGATCCAGGGTGCTCGTCAGGCGAAGGCTGGTCGCATCATCGCAGTGGACACCAACCCGTCCAAGTTCGAGTTGGCCAAGCAGTTCGGCGCAACCGAATTCGTGAACCCGAAGGATTACGACCGTCCGGTTCAAGAAGTCATCGTTGAGATGACCGGCTGGGGCGTCGATCACAGCTTCGAGTGCATCGGCAACGTCAATGTGATGCGTTCGGCGCTGGAGTGTGCACACCGCGGCTGGGGCCAGAGCGTTGTCATCGGTGTGGCCGGTGCTGGTCAGGAGATCTCCACCCGTCCGTTCCAGCTCGTGACCGGTCGTCGCTGGATTGGCAGCGCCTTCGGTGGTGTGAAGGGCCGTAGCCAGCTGCCTGGCATGGTCGAAGACGCCATGCGGGGTGAGATCGATCTGGCTCCGTTCGTGACCCATACGATGGGCCTGGAAGCAATCAACGAAGCCTTCGAACTCATGCACGAAGGCAAGTCCATTCGTACTGTCATCAACTACTGATGCACCGCAGCACCGGGCAACCGGTGCTGCACTTCCAACAATAGGAGTTTAAGTCCATGCAACACCAAACTATCCATCCCTCGGTCGATTCCGGCGTCGTTGCCGGAACCGCCGGCTTCAAGGGCGGCACGCTGAAGTGCCTGTGCTCTGACAAGCCGGTTGAGATCTCCGTCGCAAGCAATGTGGCCCACAACCACGCCTGTGGTTGCACCAAGTGCTGGAAGCCGGAAGGCGCCATCTTCTCCGTGGTCGGTGTCGTTCCCCGCGATACCGTTTCGATCACGGCGAACGCCGACAAGCTGGCGATTGTCGATCCGGCTGCGACCATCCAGCGCCACGCGTGCAAGGACTGCGGTGTCCACATGTTTGGCCGCATCGAGAACAAGTCCCATGCCTTCTACGGCCTGGACTTCATTCACGTTGAACTGTCCGAACAGAAGGGCTGGGAAGAACCGCGCTTCGCCGCATTCGTGTCTTCGATCATCGAAGGCGGCGGCGCAAGGCCGGAACAGATGGACGGCGTCCGTAGCCGCCTGAAGGCTCTGTCCCTGGAGCCGTACGACGTGTTGAACCCGCCGCTCATGGATGCGCTGTCCGCGCATGCTGCACGACTCAGCGGCGTTCTCTCCTAAGTAGTGTAAATGCCGCCCCTTGCATGCAAGGGGCGGTACTTCCTGACAGTACGCCACCGGCGTATACATTTTCGCTCAGAGCCTGGAGTCTTCGACCATGTCCTTGCTTCCCCCCAACGCAATGCACGAGCGGACTCTGCAGGGCGTACAGAGCACCGGCAACGCACGGGCAATTACGAAGGCCGCGACTCTCACTGCGGTCATGATGTCCGTCGAAATTGCTGGAGGATGGGCCTTCAACTCGATGGCTCTTCTCGCAGATGGCTGGCACATGAGCTCTCACGTGCTGGTACTCCTGTTCGCACTTTCTATCGCTTGGTACGCTGAGCGGAATCAGAGCCGCCCAGAGCGCGCGGCTCGGGTGCTAGCGGTTGAGCTCATCGCGGCGAGCGTAAGCGCGATGATCATGCTTTGGATTGCCGCTTCGATGGCCTATGAATCGACGGAGCGTCTCCATGCGCCAGAGGCTGTTCAGTACTCAGAAGCGCTTGCCATCGCCGTTGCGGGTTTGATTACAAATATATTCTCAGCGCGGTGGCTACATTCTGCCTACCATCGCGAAGGTGCTGCGGTTGATCACTGCCACGTTCCGCATGAGCGCCATGCTGACGAGAAGGGGCCCGGTGCGCGCAGGAGTCCCAATCTTCGTGCGGCCTATCTTCACGTCGCTACGGACACCGCTGTAACGGCACTCGCAATTACTGCACTTGTCGTGGGGATGATCTGGGACGTGACATGGCTGGACTCAGTCACAGGCCTCATCGGCGCGTCGGTTGTCGCAGTCTGGGCCATTAGATTGCTTCGTAGCTCCATTTCGGCGTGGACAGGTCGGCGTAAGTAGCTAGTGCGGTGGTGCCTCCGTGCTCAGCACGGAGGCTAGCCCTGCGATTGGGAGCCTTCCACAAAACTCGCTGCGACCGGAGTCATTCCTGGACGCATCTGGCGAGCCCGCCGAGCGCCTATGCCCCACCTCACATGATGCGGAGTTGCTGGCGGGGTGGCCATTCTCTCAGTCAGAGATCAACAAACTGACTGTGATTCTGAAACGTCCATCTTGAGCGGCTGACGTTGCTTCGCAGCGAGGTGACGTGCCCTTCAGTCTAGGTCAGCACCTGGGGCGCCGGCTGTTGCTGCACTTAGAGAGGGCCTGGACGATCTCTTGCTCAGGCGAACGTCTTGGCGAGCCCAAGAGCGCTAGATACTGCTGCAGGGATGCGCCGCCTTTGAAAGCAATTGGCGTGCGGCCGGCTGATGGCCTGGTGTATGGCTCAAACCCCTTCCTCCGGGTCTACTGCGACAGCGCATTAGATCTTCAATTGAACCTCACATTGAGTCAAATGGCAGCAAGCCCATGAAAAGACTGGCGCTTAGTCGGTTGTCTGTGATGGCGGCACTCGTGTTCCTGGCCGCTGCCCGAGCCCCGGTGGCCCAGGCGGCCGAACAATGTGGCCCGGACGCGATGCGCGACCACCCGCCGCAGATCAGCTTCCGCGTCGACAACGACCTGTTCGGTGGCCGCCACCAAGACCAGGGCTATACCAACGGCGCGCAGCTGACCCTGGTCTCGCCGAACCTGGTCGACTACACCGCCGACCCGTGCCTGCCGCGCATGGCGCGCTGGGTGAACCAGTACCTGGAAGGCCTGCACCCCGGCAGGTTCGAGCAGCAGAACATGATCTTCAGCATCGGCCAGGCCATCTTCACCCCCACCGACCCGACCCGCCGCGACCTGATCGAGGATGACCGGCCGTATGCCGGCGTGCTGCTGGCCAGCTTCGGCTTCAACGCACGCAGCGGCGACCGCCTGCAGACCACCCAGCTGGCCGTGGGCGTGGTCGGGCCCTGGGCCCAAGGCAGGCAGGTGCAGAACGCCGTGCACGACGCGCTGGGGGACGAGAAGTTCAAGGGTTGGGACAACCAGCTGCACAACGAGCCGATATTCATGCTGACCCACGAGCGCATGCGCCGCTGGCCGGCCGATGCCAGTGTCAATGCCGGCGGCTGGGGCTGGGATGCGATCAGTCACTATGGCGGTGCGATCGGCAACCTGGAAACCAAGGCCAACGCCGGTGGCGAAGTGCGCTTCGGCTGGAAGCTGCCCGACGACTTCGGCAGCACGCCGCTGCGCCCGGCCGGCGAGAACACCGCGCCGACCCGTGGTGGCCGCCCCAGCGGCTGGTCCTGGCACCTGTTTGCGACCACCGACGCGGCATGGGTAATCCGCGACATCACTCTGGACGGCAATACCTTTCGCAACAGCCACAGCGTGGACAAGCGCCACGTGGTCGCCCAAGGCGGCTACGGCATCGCGGTGATGCGCGGTCGCTGGAAATTCGCAATGGCGCGTTACCACAGCACCCGGGAGTTCTATGGCCAGCGCCAGTCGCCGGTGTTCGGAAGCTTCACTATTAGCCGCTCGCTATAGTAGATGGCGACGATCGCGGGTGTTCGACCATGCTATGTCCTTGAGTGCAGTACCTCGCAGAGCGACTACAGAAGTAACGCGGGAGTGCATGATGGAGAGTACTGAATGATGCTAATCACCAAGCTCGTCGTAGTCATCGTCGCGCTTGCCGCTGGGATCAAGGTGATTGATTGCTGTGTCGTGTGGGCAGCGCGACGAAGGCTGGAGAAACTTCAGAAGCTAAAGGCGCCGGCCCCATCGAGATCTCCTTTACCCGATGCCCTGGTGGTCTACTACTCTCGCTCTGGGCACACCGCCTTAGCCTCTAGTTATCTGGCGAACCAGTTACACGCCGATCTGCGTGCTGTCGAAGCATTTGACTACTCATTGGGCTTGGCCGGGTGGGTGAATGCTATGGCTGATGGGGGTCTTGATGACGCGTGGATAAATCCCGCGTGGATGGATCTAGCTCCCTATGACGCTATCTATTTGGGAACACCCATCTGGCGTGGTTGCCCAGCGCCGCCGGCTTGGGAGTTTGTTAGGAGCAACATGTTCCCTGGGAAAAAGGTCGTACTAGTCACTACATCCAGAGGATCATGGAAGCAGTCAGCTATTGAGCTCCTTGGGCGAGAGATAGTTCGACGAGGTGCGCGATCATTCGAGCATCGGCCTTTGGCGCGCAAGCGTGCCTGGTTCAGAAGATCGGACCCAGATGATCTCAGAATTACGGATCTGCTGTGACCGACCTACCATGAATGCCCCCGGCCAATGCTGCGTTTAGTCGGCACCCCTCGCCTTAGCTAGCGCTATGCCAATCGCCGCGTCGACCCTTGCTGCACGCTCGTCAACGGCCTAGGGCCGTCCCGATAGTTTCGTGAGGTGGTTTCATTCGCGATTGTCGAGCCGTCCGTTAGACAACGCATGCTGGAGAGCAATCGCAACCTGCGTCGCGGCGTAGACCCAATCGTTGTCTTCTTCGTACGGATCCACTTCCGAATCTTCTTTGCCACCATGGAAGAGGTTGTTGCGGACTTGCCGCATGGCTTCCACCAGCGCGACCGCATCCGATTCGGCATCCAATGGGCAGGGGCAAAAGCGGGCCACCAAGTTCCCGTTCTCTTCAATAATCATCTGCTTCATGGGGCGCTCATCGCGTTGACAGAGAAGGCGCGTGCGCGCCGACTCAGGAACCTCTGACGCGAAATCGTCGCCCAACTTTCGGACGCGCTCTTGCACCTTGCGCCAAGCCACGTCGGACGTCGGTTGCCCCGTCCGGTCTTTCCGGAAGAAGTCCCCGTGCCGTCGGAGCTGGAATTCCAGTTTGCTCACGGTCTTGAGAAGGTCGTAGGCGAGATTGGCGCTTACCGGCATTTCAGCATTCTATGTGAGTAGTGTGAGGTCCGAATCGCAAACTGCCACAGCGAAGGCACAAGGACCACCAAGAAATGGCGCTACTTGAGAGCCGCCTAACACGCGGGAGGATGTCATCCTGTAGGCCGGGCGTCGCACCTCATCTATATTCTTGACCTATAACCGCTTCGGGCTGGCAACGCAGGCCGGCTGTGGCTTGGGACAACTTTGCCTAGACACCGCTAAGAATACTTGGATGGGGTTCGCGTGAAGGCCGCGCTTACGATTCGCCTCTCAGTAGTCGTCCATTGATTGCAGGTGAGTGCTGCGCTTCGACTTGGTGGCTGTCGAGTCTAGGTCGGGTTCATCTCCGTTCACCGTTACCCACTCGATGAGAGGCCCCAGGTCGGATTGGCGGCGGGCTTCCGCATACAGCTTGCTATAGGCGGCCATGGCGTATATCGGCGACAGCATGAGCTCCGCTGCCAAGGCGAAGACATCGGACTCGGGTGGCAGCGACACAGTGGTGAAGGCGTCGCTGTCGGCATCGGTGTGGCGCTCAGCCAGCGCATCCAGAAGACGCCGACGGAGTGCTTGCTGGAAGGGGCTATGGGTGGGATTAGGACACCTCAGGCCGTCTTCGACCGGAACCCAGGTGTCCAGTGACCAGGCGGGGGCGAGCACTTGCGGGGTTGCCGCGTCGTCAATCCCCTGTGCATTACCCTTCAGAGTGCCCATAGCCTGGTCAGAGAGCCGATTTCGCAACAACCAGCGGTCATCAACCGAACGCTGCCAGAGAGTCCATAGACTCCCACCGGACCGCCATTGGCCGATCTCCTCGAACAGTTCGGAGGCCAGTCCGCCTCGCGCCTCCAGCTTTGAGGCAAGGCTCCATGAGGCCGCCAGCGCGGGTGGGTTACGGAGCGGATGGGCCACGTTCGATAGGCCTAGCCATTGCGCGAGCACCGCAAAATCGGATAGACCCTCCCTGATTTCCTTAGGAACGGCTGCAACGCATTGTCCAACGGTATCGATGTGCTGCCCGCCCCGCTGGAAGGCAGCGAGGGCCGCGTACAAGGCCCACATCGGGCTGGCCATTGCTTGCTCGGTTGATGGCACCGCCACCTCCCGGCCGACTGTAAGCTGCGCTCGCGCCGCCTCCGTCGCAAGCCCGATCGGATCGAACAGCAGTGACGCACTTCCCATCCGGATCAGATGGATGGAGGCAGTCGCCAAGTCGAGCATTCGTGCGCCCTGAGTGTCCACCATCGGAGGGGTTGGCGGAGCTGAGGTACAGTCAAGGTAGATCTCGGTACGCCACCCCTTAATCACCGGGACGACCAGTCCGTCTTCATTCGACTCGCCCCAAGGGCTGGCCGTTCGCAGTGCGAGGCTGCCAGCTGTTGCTGCTAATTTGAGGTAGGCGTAGCCGAGCCTGTCGTCCGTACCACTGTGGATGAGGCGCTCCTCCAAGGTTGCCCCTACAAGGGAACTGAGGTGCCACTGCCGCCACGGTGGCGCGGGGTTTAGAGAGCCGTCGGGACTGAAACTGGAGTCGCGCGCGAAGACAAAGACCTCACCGATTTCGCTGAGATCGCGGCTTGGCTCCGTCGGAATCATCGAGTATTCAGCGGCATGAAGGGACTGATATTGGTGCGTGGTTGACGTGCCGATGACGGGCGCAGCCGCGGAAAATTCGGGCCCGGGCAACCGCTGGTCGAGGGGCGCATCCGCAACAACGAACAGCGATTGCGCCGATTCGGCCCCGACGTGCACCAGGGCTTTGTAGAGTCCCGGAGCTAAGGACAGCGAGACCACTCCCGTACCGATGCTGACACGAGCGTAGCTAGCATCGAGCACCGTGATCTGCGCGTTGGGATTGTCCGTCCTCAACACCACCGGCTGCGCTGCAACCTGGTCGGTTCGCAAAGCGGGCATGTCGATAGGTGCAGCAACGGGAGGGGTGTTGCCTGCAGCTGGCAGCACCGGGTAGGGAACCTCGAAGGCGAGGTCGGGTAGATTCCCTGGTGTAACGACGAGATGCAGACCCGGGGTCAGCTCCACGATGGGATGCTCGAGCTGGCGAAGCTGGCTACTGCGTAGCTGCCCATTTGGCGCCATGTCGGTGGGCGGCGCGGGTGGGTAAGGAGAGATGTCAGGATCCGGTTGCCGGTCGATGGCCGCGGATCTAGCAATGATGCGGCTCAGGTCGACGGCAACCCGGCGTGGGAGCGCGGAAGCTGGCGCCGACGCCGGGCGCTGATATATTCGAATCCGCTTCGTTGCGGGAGTCAGCGGTGGCGTGTATCCGGTTTCCTGTTCGTAGCGATCGGCCCATAGCACTTGGAAGTAGTCCGCGACGGCGCGATCCGTCACCCATCCGTCGGCGTCAGGCGGTGCGCTGCGCAGCGCGTCCAGTAGGACGCTAGTGAACAGGCCGCGAGACTGCCCGGCCGGGCCAATGTTGCGCTCAAAGGACTGACGTCCCCGCGGCGCTCCATACGCCTGGAACAATCGGACGTGTGCCGTTCGTTGCCGGTCCGGCGGGGTCCAAGTCGGCTCGAGCACCTGGCTCGCCTTGAGTACGTCCTGGCAGCAGTCCGTTACCAGGATGATTTCATCAAAGAAACCCGCGTTGGCGATTTTCGACGCATAACGTAGGACGGCGATATGCGCCGTATCGCCGTTTTGCGCGACGGCCGAGAATAGTGCCGGGTCGTGGATCGTCGAACCTGCTGTGAACCCGTGTCCGGCGAAGAACAGATACAAGCGCTGTCCAATGCGGTCATGCCATCCGTTCGGGGTGCGCAGCCATAGATTAAGCGCCTTCTTGAGCTCCTTCTCGGTCGGGTTTGCGTCGTCCGGGGTCGCTGCCACGCCATAATCCTGCGACCGTATGACTTGGATACGTCGGGTGTCCAGGTCGCCGTACTCCGGATCGAGGAGCCATTGCCGGAACTCTTCGCCATCGTTCTCAGGTCCATGGAGGTCACTCAGGCCGGGATAACGGTTAATTGTCAGCACGATCGCGTAGTGATCATCTCGCGGCATGTCCACATCTCTCCCTGTTGCGTACACAAGGGCACCTTTGGCGTGCTCTCGAAGATGTCACCATCCGCCGAGGAGGCTCTCAACGCTGAGCAGCGTATCTTCGTCGTCGTCGAAAGCTCCGTGATCAATGCTTGTGCTGTTCAAGCCTGCTGTCTGTCCTTGGGACTTGGACCAGATCGTACGGTTCGGTGCAGCTCCGAGCCACGCGCGGACTGCACCTATTTCGGGAAACTTGCTATCTGAGTAGATGTGGTGCCAAGCGAAGAAGCGTTCCATGCCTAGCAGCGGCATGTCCGGTTCGTCGACGAGCGTTCCGTCGGAATTTGGGCGCGATTCGAGGACACCCGACACCAGATAGAGGAGGGAGCTGGGATAGATGAAGCGCTTCCAGTCCTGCCCATTGGGAAATTTAGAGTCGTCTCCGACGACCTGATCGTCCCGTTCGAATTCATCGCGCATGCCAAACAAGCGGAAGTGACGGATGCGATCGCCATGTTGGGTGATCGTGGCGGCAAAGCGCTCGTAGGTGATGGCGGGCGCCAGGAACACGACGTCGAATGCAATCTCGGCCGGCAGAAGCTCTGATGCCTTGTCAAGCCAATTGGCGATGTAGACGGCGCCAGTGCTGTGGCCGACTAGAGTGATCCTCGATAGCAGCCCTTCAGAGGCATGGGCGGCACGCAGCCGCTCCAGCAGCGCAGTTCCGGCATACAGGTCGGAGCCGTCGCCGAACGCATCGAGTGAGTCCTGCTTCATGCGGTTCCACTGGAGTGCCTTGCCCCATTCATTGAGTCCACTGCCACCAAAATGAACACCACGCAACACTTCCTCTACGACCGTTGCATACAGGCCGTGATCGCGTTGATCCGCGTACCGACGCAGAACACCCTGCAGGATGCGCTTCACCAGAAGGGCAACTTTGAACCAGACGATCAACCCGCGGCCTCCCTCGACCCCGGCGACCTGCGTTGATACCGCCTGCGAGAACGGGGTATCTCGAACGCTCGCTCCTCCCCCGATGAATGCATCGCGTGCTTCGTCTAACGCGGTTGGCAGGGTTTGCATGGCGACCACAAACTCGCTGTCGGTTTGCAAGTCGGCTTCGATCTCGGCGTCGTCGATCAGCGCACTCGCCGCACGCGCACCTGAGGGCCCTACTACAGGTTTGAAATCACGGTAGGGCACGTGATTGCGACTGGGATCGCTCCAATATGTATCAACTGCCTGGCGGACCTTCTCTGCATCGACGTTGCCCGGCGTGATGGTCCGGGCGCCGTTGCTACCTCCCAAGCGGCGGAGCGCGTACTCTAGCGCCTTGCGCACCAGATTCTTGAATACCGGCTCATCCGGCAGCTCGCGCAGGTTGTTGCGGATCGTTTCAACGAAACCCGACTCCCACACGGAAAAAACCGGATAGGCCGATTGAGAAAAGCGCCCCTCAAGTCGCTGGGCAATACCGATACCCGCGGCCTTGTCGACCAGGCCCCCGTGAAAGTAAAGCAGCAAATGACCACGCCCGTCCTTACGAAGCGCCGTGACGATAGCGTCGATATCCTCTGGCTTCGTATCGGTTCCGGCACCGATACAGCCGTTGCGACTGTGGATTTGATGCAGACTGCCCATACCTAGCCCCCTGTGACCAGAATGATCCCAACCCAGAGTGCCATGAGTTTATGAAGTGGGCAATCAGTAATCGTCTAGGTCGGGATTGGTCACCTCAATGCCGAGTAAGCGAAGGGCTAGAGTTGAATGCCCCGGACCATGCCGCAGCTGGGGCGGTAGTTTGCATTTGGCGCTCGATCGATAGGGACACGAGGGCACGGCTCATCGACCGGATCATTGAGGTACAGACGGAGAATTGGCTTTGAATGCCAATGGCGTCCATCTGATACGGTTGCTATGTAGGGTAGCTACCCAGGCAGGGGTAGCGCGGTATCCGTGCCGGGCCTCAAGTTTGGCTACGATCATGCCATCCGCTAATTCAGCTCGCCAAATAGCCACGGTTGGATCGCGGTTGGATCGTCGACGCAGAGGTGAAATTCGTTCGGCGGCTCCTTCTCTGCATCGGTGGCGCAGCGCAGCTCATGTAGTCGGTATTGGAGTAGTGCTGCACGGGTTCTTAACCTGTAGGCTGCCTTACCTCCGAAATACTCGATACGCACCATATCCTTCTGATCTGGTGTCAGATGCGGATGGGGGACGATCGACAGCTCTACCTGTGTCTGCCAGGCGGCGTCCTGGCTAGGCTCGGCCCGCTCTGGCCGAGGATCAGCCAGCTGTTTCAAGCCGCTCAGCCGATTTATAGACAGGTCCAGGAAGCGTCCGGCTTCCGCCTCGTCCTCGGCGATGACAAATGCGCGAACATGCCAGCGCCTGCCTGCCTGCACCAGCGCATGAGGGAACAGTCGTTTGGTGCGAGGTGCTGGGTTGCGCATGGACCGGTGCTCGCCAACGAGCCCCTTGCCCTCTCTGCAGGCACGATTAAGCAGTGCGAAGTGGCGTCGTTCAACGCCGCCGAGGATAAGCTGGGAGCTCTCGATAAAGCCTGTAGCTTCCTGGGGGCGCTCAAACGCAAGGTACTCTTCGATCAGCCCTTCGGTTAGGAGGGGTCTGAAGCCAGACATCGCCACGTATCCGCGCACATGGCTTCGGTACTCAAGGCCGCCTCCATTGAGTTCAGCATATTGGGTTAGCAATCGACTTACCGTGGTGATATGCAGATCAAACACTTGGCGTACTCGCTCATTGGTGACTTGCCCCTCCCAGAGGAGCAGCGTTTCGATGGCTCGAAGTGTTTCCGGACTTTTGTTTGGATTGGGGCGGGGGCGGGGCATGGGGCTGGGCCGGGGTCAGATGACACGCAGCTTAGCATTGATGCTAAGTTAGCGTTTATGATATGTTAGCGTTTATGCTAATGTGAAGTAGACAGCCCAACTTCTGTGGAGTTGCACAGTGTCCAGCTCTCTGTTTGAGGTACTGCCATCGCAACTCTTTCGCCCATTGGCCTCGGCAAATCGGGAGAACTACTGGCGGCTGCTCTTGGGTCTGTACGAAGAATTCTTCGGGCCAGAGGCTGAGGTTCCCCCGGCGACCGGCTGGGAACGGCGGCAGTTGACGCAGTTCATCGAGAACTACCTCGAACACGATGACGCTTGGCAGGCAGAAGAGGGGGTAGGCCAGCTCACTCCGCTCAACATTCGCGCCAACATGTACTTGAGCCATCTCACGGAGAATGGCTGGTTCGAAGAAGAGCAGGTGGGACTCACGCGCACTCTGTCCATGACTGCTGTGGTAAGCCGTTTCCTTGCCACCTTGCAGGTCTTCACAGAAGACACGCCGGCGATGGTCGGCGCGAAGATGCGTTCCATTGAAGACACATTACGTCGGGTGCTTGATCCTGCAAGCAATGTCTACGGCGACGACTTCGTAAACGCCGGCGACAGCGCCCATGCGCTTCTGTCCGGGATTGCCGCCATGAGTCTGAACGTGCGTACCCTTCAGCGCGAGATATTCAAGTCCGCGACCCCCGGGGCGGCTATCCGTCGGTTGTTTGAAGACTACATTTCCAAGCACGTCATGGCTGACTATGCGGACTTGGCTGGCGCCGATCACCCCCTCGCACGAAAGGCGCAGGTGTTGAGCCTAACTCAGGAAATCCATTACGGGGATCATCGGGAACGGATCATCGTGTGGTTGGCCGAGCGACGCTACAAAGGTGATAAAGGCACGGCTGAGGCTGTCTATGAGAAGGCGATCAGGCGATTGAGCAATGTCTATCGTCTGCAAGACTACTTCGATCGCTTGGGCCAGGATCAGCGCCATATCGAGCGTCGCATGCTGGCCATGATCGAGTACCAGCTTCGCGCGCCGGGCCAGCTCGAGAGACGGATCAAAAAGGCTATCGCCGGAGTCAATGCTGCGGAGAACTTCGACGCCTCCATGCCCGTTGGGCCCGGAGCATTGCTTTCCGGTGAACTCCTGTTTCAACCACGCATCGCCCGTCCGCCCATTCCCAGGACCGCCGATTCTCCCCGGCAGATGACAGCCGAGCAGGAGGCGCGGATGAACCTGCACAGGCGTGCGCGTGATGCGCGTACCGCCATGCCAACAGAGGTGAGGGTGTACTTGCAGGGTGTCATGGGAGGAGGCAGGCAGATCCGGGCGTCTCAGCTTCCCATCACCGGTATCAAGCAATTTCGAATGGTGCAGACGCTGTCCACCTACGCACAGGAGGCAATGACAGGCCTCGGAAAGAAGCACCATGAAGGAATTTCAAAGCGACTACCTGGATATCGCTTCCAAAGCGCCGGTGATGAACGAATTGCCGGGCCGTATTTGGACATGCCGGACTTCTACATCACCAAGGTGAAATGACATGGCACGCCACTGGGAAAAGGCGCTTAGCCGCGACACTATGTACGAGGAGCAGGACTACGAGCAGGCGGCCTATCGGCTAGTAACCCACCAGGTCTTGTCCGCCTCGGACCGGGCGACCCGGAAGGATTACGGCATTGTCAGCCGAAATATCAATGACTTTGAGCAGGTAGTTCGTCCCCTCGGCATCGAGCTGTTGCACGACACCAACTACCAGTACATCGTGGCGCGGCCCGTGCACGTACTGACCCAACAGCGAGCCAGCAAGGACGAAACCCTGCTGCTGTTGGTGCTCGCCGGCGTTCATCATCGCGTCCGTTTCGAGGGGCGCGAAGAGCCAAATGGCGAAACTTTCGTCGATTTGCCTGACTTGCAAGAGCACTACGAGAAGGAAACGGGCAGGGACTTTCCCTCGCCTGGGGACTTCCGCTCTTTGATGGCCAAGTTCAAGCGCTGGGGGATTGCTGCCTTTGAGGACAGGGACGATGTACGGAATCAGCTCGCGAAGGTTCGCATCCATCCCGCGATCGGAGATCTGCTGCGGAAGGAATACTTGAGCCATCTGGAATCCTTCCGCAAGGAAGTGGCAGGTGAGGGGGATGCAGCTACTTTCGACGCAATGAATGAAGTCACGGAGGATGGCAATGTATCTGCTTGAGAAATTTCACCTGGTACAGTTTTTCCTATTCCGTGCCGAAACCCTGAGCTTTAGTCCTGCAACGGGCATTGTGGCGCCTAACGGATCGGGAAAATCTGCGATTCTGGATGCGATGCAGATCGTCTTGTACGGAGGGGATCAGAATCAAATCGATCTCAATGCGCAGTCAGGGGGCGTATCAGGCACTCGGGGGCGTTCAGTGCGCGAATACTGCCTCGGCTACTATCGCGGTGACGAGCATATTCGTGAGAATGCGACGTCCTATTTGACCATGGTGTTTCGCGACACTGAGGGCGAATTGCCGCCGGTTTCGGTTGGCCTGGCCCTGGGCGCATCAGTGGGCGATCCAAAGCTGCACGTCTACGGGCGCTATGTGGTCCAAGGGGTTGCGCTCGCGTTAGATGATCATCTTGAAGCGAACGCCGAGGCGGAACTTTTGCCGTTGGCCTGGGGAACGTTCAATAAGCTGATGGAGGACGCAGTCAGTCGCGTGAATGGTAGGCTCGCAGTGCCTCCGTCGGCGGAGAAGCAGGTTGAAGCAATGTTGTTCGCCTTGCGCCCCAAAGGAGGGGGCAGCATCGACCCGAGAGCTTTTCGGCGAGCGATGAAGAATGCGCTTAATCTGCAGAAAGTTCCTGACACCAGCAGCTTTGTTCGAAATTACATTGTCGATGCCCATCCTATCGAGCTCAAGAACTTCCGCTCCCAGCTCGACAATCTGCGCTCGCTTCAAGCCAAGGTTCTGGAAACACTGGACAGGCTTGAGAACGTCAAAAGCTTGATCGCAGCCGGTCATAAGGCTACTCAGACTCGGATGCACGCAGCGACCTATAGGGCGCTGTTGGATGACTATGAGCGTGAACAACACATGGATGCTGTTGATGCGGCACAAACTACGCTGCATGAAGCGCGGGACAGGCATCAGGCAGCGCAGAACGCAGTCGACAGCGCCAAGGCAGAGCATGATCGACTCAACGGCGTGCACATCGAACTAGAGCTTCAATCAGCAGCAGATCCGGCGATCAGTGCCGCCCGTGACCTGGCCAGCGAACGAGAGAGATCACTTAGACCTATCAAAACCAATGTGGCCCAGGCCCTTCGCGAGGTGGTGGCGGGCTTCGAGAAGGCCAACCGCGTGAAACCCGATCTCGGAGGCTGGCAGCATCTGGCGATGCCTTGGGTTGAGCTTCTTGACGCGGTTTCCAGCACATCCGTATCCGATGCGCTTGTGCTTGACGTTTCGCAGGCCTCGGCAGCATTGCGCGAGTCCAGCATGCGGGTTGCTCCGATCATCCAGTCGGCAAGGCGTCAGCTAGACCATGACGAGCAGAGGCTGTCCAAGCTCGGAAATGAGCTTAGGATCGCTAACGAGCAGATCAAACGCATCCAAGAAGGCAAAGCGGAACTCCCGCCGGCCGTCCAAGCAGTTGTGAACATACTTGGAGATAAAGGACTTCTGTGCACGCCCGTCTGCGATTTGGTCACGGTCACAGATGCTGACTGGGCACCCGTAATCGAGGGATTCCTTGGTCGTTCGCGCACTGCCCTGGTTGTCCGTAGCGGCAAATTTGAGGATGCCTTGTCCGTTTTCAACAAGATTCCGTGGGATACAAAGCCGGATTCAGTACTGTTGGTGAACCCGGTGAAGTCGAAGGCGGATATGGGTGTAGTTCCGCCAATGGGTCTCGCGCATCTGATCGCGGGTGACAATCAAGTGGCGGTGGACTATATCCGTCTTCGACTCGGCCGGCTGGAGCGATTGGAGCGCGTCACTACGGATAGCCCTGAGGGCTTCACCCGTACTGGCGAGCAGGCTGGACGTGCTGATTTCGGCCGTCGACGCCCCTTGTCTGCAACGGAACTGGTGCTGGGACGCCAAGATGCCAGCCATCGCCTGGCGGTGCTTCGGCAGCAGCGCAGCACGTTGGGGCAGAACGCAGCCGAGTGCGAGCAGGAGGCGAACCGGTCGCGCCAGTTGGTTGAAGCCCTTGAGAAGTTGGTGGGACTTGAAGGACGTATCCAGGACATTGAAAGATGGCTGAACTCGCACATTCAGGAGCAATCCGCGCTTGATGCAAAGGCGGCGATGCAAGAGATCGCAAGCGCACCTGATCTCCTTGCTCGTCAGCTGCTCATCACAGAGGCAAGGCGAGCTGCCTTGGCAGCACAGTCGAAGCTGGAAGAAAGCAGCAGAGACGTCGGAACTCATGGTGAGGCTTTCCGGCAAGCACAGAGACGGCTAGACGAGCTTGCGGATAGAACCAACGGAATCTGCTCAAAGGCGGCTCTCAGTCGCCGCAATGAATACGTGGGTGATGAGTGGTTCGAAACAAAACGCGATGAGTTTGATGGTTCCGGCCTATCGCTGCATACGATTGTGGCGAAGATCAGTGACGCTACGGTTAGAAGTGGCAATCAGTTGTCTTCCCAAGTGCAGGCGTTGGCAAGTGACATGTCCACGTACGCAAACCAATTCGATCCTCAGATGGATATCGCGGTGGGCGACCTGGGCGCCATGTGCGAGACAATGGCTCAGGAGAAGCAACGGCTAGAGGAATCCGAGCTCCATCACTACCAAGTGCTTTCCGCGGAAGCTGCAGAAGCGGCAGAGCAAACGTTCAAGGTGCAGATCGCCGCCCGCCTGAGCGACCACTTCGCCAGCATGCGCAGCACGCTCAATGAGCTGAACAGTACGATGGAGCGCTTGCCGCCATTCTCGAACAACGAGAAGTATCACTTCGTCACCAATCTCAATAAAGATCATGAGTCGCTGTACAAATTCATACTGAAGGTGGCTGGTGCGGGACCGGAGGGGGATATCTTCTCTGGCCAGGTGGATGCTCCTCCTGAGTTCAGGGCGATGCTTGAGGGAAAGGATGCAGAGGCGAACAGGCTTCTGGAGGACTATCGCAATTTCTTCAACTTCGAGATTGACGTTCGCAGCAATGGTGTGACGGTGACCGACTTCTCAAAGCGCATGGACAAGGGTTCCGGGGGCGAGCACCGCGCGCCTCTTTTCATCGTTGCTGCAGCTTCGATGGCACGCGCATTGGGAAAGTTGCGCGGTGATCAAGGCGGCATGTCGCTGATAATTTTCGATGAGTTGGGTGACAAGATTGACTCAGTGAATACCCGTGCCGTCTTTGAGTACCTGAAGGCATTGGGCCTTCAGCCCATCGTCGCGGCACCGGACGATGCCTTGGGTAAGATCAACGAATCGGTGGATACCTACATCGAGATGTACCGTGACGACGATCTTATCTCCATCAAACACGTCCGCATTGATGACGATGGTCATGTAATTCTGGATTCCGACAACTGGCGCAAGCATCCCGAGCTTCTCGAGGAGGAGCTCAAGCGTGTTGAAGCAAGTCGAATGCCCCATGGGGAAGGAGTCGTTGCATGAGTATTGCCCGGGCCTTCCTGACGTCAATTTTCAATCGCTCCCAGAATGCAGTGAGTCGTGGCGAGGATGAGCGAATAGCTCTCAGGCTGACGGAGTCATCATGTCCAGAGTTCTTCAGCCTGCGCAGCATCGAGGATGCAAGAGCGTTTCGTTCCGAGCTTGAACTGGCTGAGCGCTCTGGAGCTATCGAAATCAGGGCCAAGGTGATGGTGCAGCCGCCTCTGGATGTTGCGGGCGTTGCCGTACTGAACCTCGCGAAGCTGGCGAACTTCTTGGGGGCACGACTTCGTCGTGATTCCGTATCAAAGGCCCGTTCCATGCTGGACACTCACACCAGCCTTTTCCCCGTACTGACCGAGGTCATTGAGCGCTGGTCGTTGGGCCATAAGGTTCGCGGGCAAGAGGCTGCCGATGCTTCTGTAGCGCAAATACTGGATGCAATCAGCCTCATTTCAGCAAGGCGAGGCGTCGTTAGGGACGAACTATTGCGCCGGGTTTCGTCCATGATGTTTGGTGACAGCAAGCGAGTGGAGGGCATCGTGAAATGGATCGATTTGCTTTGGTTCAACTCTATTGCACCATCTGGACTTGATAGTAGCGAGGTGTTCTCGGCCATAGGCCTGCACAAGGAACCATTGCCCGTACTGATCTCAGGTCCACTTACGGTTGTTACGTCGACTACGACGGTGGGAGTGGTTCATCCATATCTCGGCTTCGCTCCTGCCCACATCGCTGGATTCGTGCCGAACCCAGCCGTGCTGAGTTGGCGTGTTCTCACTATTGAGAATCGACAGACATTCCATGAGTTTGCTGAGGCTGCATCTGATCAAGTCGGCCTCGTACTGCTCTATACCGGTGGTATGCCGTCCCCATCCTGGAGACAGGTCTACATGCTGATCTTGAAATCACTTCCTCGCCAGACAACTCAGGCGTTCCATTTCGGCGACTTGGATGAGGGTGGGATGAGGATTGGCGCCGTCATCGCAGGATCTGCCGCCGAGGCGGGGTTCACCCTGAAGCCGTGGTTGATGGATCCCAGGGAGCTCATTGGTCTCGGTTACGCTCTCAAGCCAACGGCTGAATCGGTGTCTAGCGCAATGTCTCGAACTTGTCGATCCATCGGGTGGAATGACTTGGCCATTCATGTGGAAACGCATCCGGGGACGCTGGAGCAGGAGGTTCTCCTTCCACAGTTTCCAGGCTCCTAGAATTCTGGGCAGTCTGACCTAGGCGACAAATTGCTTTGCGCCGTCTTTAATGCCTTGATGCGCGTGCCCCGATCATTGCGGGAAGGGAATCATGAGATTTTTTGAACTTGATGCTGTAGATATCACAGCGCTCAGTGCTGGCGATCTGCGTGAATTGGTTGCCCGTCTTTGCGAAGCGGAGGTAATCCAGAAGGGGCGTCGGCCGAAGAACGTTATGTGGGGAGGTGCGCAGGAGGCGCCTGATGGCGGTTTGGATGTCCGTATTGAGGCTATGGACTTGCCGTCCAACGACGGCTTTGTTCCTCGTGGGATCTGCGGTTTCCAGGTCAAGAAGCATGCTATGGGTGCGGCGGCATGCAGGGACGAGATGTTGGAGGGTGGCACCCCAAAGCTCGTACTTGCAGATCTTGCCGATCGGGATGGTGCCTACATTATCGTTAGTGGCAAGGACGATTGTTCAGACAGCATGTTGGCGAGTCGAGTGCGGGCGATGGAGGCGGTCGCGGGGATCCTTCCTGGAAAAGCGTCTCTGCGCGTTGACTTCTATGGTCGAGATCGATTGGCGACTTGGCTACGGCGGCATCCAAGCGTTGCGCTGTGGGTTCGTGCGCGCCTCGGCCGCCCCTTGTCCGGCTGGAGGCCTTTCGGGAGGTGGGCAGCTACTCCCCCAGCCCAGAACGACGCATTCCTTGTTGATGACCACCCCTGCGTGATTGACGCGAACTCGAGCGCAAAGACTCCCATGCCTGTTTCTGAGGGTATACATCTAGCTCGAGAGCGGTTGCGCCGCCGCGGTAGTGCGGTTCGCATCACCGGCCTCTCCGGAGTGGGGAAGACGCGATTCGCGCAGGCCCTGTTTGAGGCGAACGTTGGTGAGGAGGCCTTGTCACCAGCTAGCGCAATCTACGCCGACCTGGGTGAGAACTTGACACCGACGGCATCCGAGCTAGTTTCATACATCGTGGCTAACGATCATGCGGTTCAATTGGTGCTGGACAACTGCCCGCCAGACGTGCATCGGCAGTTGCAGAAGCAGGTCTCCGCAAGTAGCGCGATGCTCAGCCTTCTGACAATCGAGTACGACATCTCGGACGATCGTCCTGAGGAAACCGAAGTGATCCACCTCGAGCCGTGCAGCGAGGAGACGGTCTCGATGCTGATCCAGCGGCGGCACCCAGACATCGGGAAGTTGAACGCTGGCAAAATCGCCGAATTTTCCGGCGGCAATTCGCGCATCGCGATCGCGCTGGCCAGCCGGGTAGATGCAGATGAGACGTTGACAAACTTCTCCGACGAGGACCTTTTCCATAGGTTGTTCAGTCAACGAAAAGGAGCGTCCAATGAACTTCTGGAATGCGCTGAAGCGCTATCGCTCGTCTATTCCTTCAATGTTTCCTCGTCCGAGTTCAATGATGAGCTTGGCGTCCTAAGTGCCATCGTTGGCCTCGATCGTCGTGGTCTGCATCGGGCTCAGGCTGAGTTGATGCGTCGTCAGCTCGCGCAGAGTCGTGGTGAGTGGAGAGCAGTTCTTCCTCATGCACTTGCCAATCGTTTGGCGAAGCGTGCGCTGGAGAACATCCCTGTCGACGCAATCAATGCCGAGCTGCTAAAGCCAGAGAACCTCCGACTTTTCGTCTCATGTGCGCATCGACTGGGATACCTGCACGATTTCGGGCCTGCGGTTCGGATGGCAAATAGTTGGGTGAGCCCCGGCGGACCGCTGCATGATATTGGATCGTGTAACGAAGGCACGCTGTCTGCATTGCTATACATAGCGCCGGTATTCCCGGAGACCGTGCTGCAGCTGATCGAGAACGCCGCAACCAAGCCAGGCTTTGCCTCGCGCGAGAACCGAAACTTCAGGTTGTTCGTGCGCCTGCTGCACCAGCTAGCTTACGACGAGGATAAGTTTGATCGTGCTGCGACGGTCATGCTGAAGTTCGCCGAGGCCGAGAAGTCAGGTGAGAACAGGGACAGCATAGTTGGACAGATGCGGCATCTGTTCTCGTTGCACCTGTCAGGTACGCTGGCGCGACCAGAACGGCGGTGTGCGTTTGTCAGCAAGCTACTCGAGTCGGGCACCGAGAGGCATCGCGAGATCGCAGCCGAGCTGTTCCATGCTGCGTTCGAAGCGACGCACTGGACGTCTTTCTCGGCGTTCGACTTCGGTGCACGCAGACGTGATGCTGGCTGGCAGCCGCGAACGCGTGCCGAAGAGCTCGAGTGGTATGTCGGCTTCTTGAACTTGCTGCGACCGGTGCTGACATGCGATGACTTGACTCTTCGCGACTGGGCGCGCTCACTTCTGGCAGGTCATTTCCGGGAACTATGGACGTTTGCGGGCTGTTTTGATGATCTCGAGGAGATAGTCAGAAGTCATGCTTCGAAAGGGGAATGGCCGCAGATGTGGGTCTCGGTAAAGAAGACGCTTGGCTTCGATGGCGACTCAGCTCATCCTGATCTACTGGCTCGGCTGGAGTCACTTTCGCGCGTTGCGGCACCATCCGGCCTCTATTCGGAGATCGAGGCCTATGTGCTGTCCAATACTTGGGATCACATCGAGAGTAGGGGGGAGCAAGTAACCTTCAGTGACGAGATGATCAAAGAGAAGGTCATCTCTCTTGGTGAGATGGCCGCAGCAGAGCTAGGTTGCTTAGAGCGATTGGGTCCAGGGCTTTGGTCGGGCGAGTTCGATGCACTGCATACTTTCGGCATTGGGCTGGCGCAAGGCAGCGTCGACCTAATTGCCACTTATGAGCGTCTTTTGAGCCTGTTGCAACTGCAGGCGCCTGCGAAGCTCAATCCACAGGTGCTTCAAGGCTATATCAGCGCTGCAAACGATATCGACCCCCGCTTGGCCATGGTGATGTTGGAGCGGGTGCTAGATCATCCCTTGTTGCGGACGTTCTTCATCTACCTGCTCAGCGCCATCAAGATTGGCCCATGGGGGTTCAATATGCTGATTGAGTTGGCTCGAGGGGAAGAGTTCGAAGCGTGGCGGTTTGGACAGCTTGCCTATGGCCGCATGCACGAGTCCCTTACCGACAGCGAGCTCGCGGAGCTGTTCACCATATTGAACCAGCGCCATGATGGCTTCTACACCACGCTTAGTGTGCTAGAAATGCGATTCTTCGCGGGGAGGGGCGGAAACTACGTGCCGAGTGAAGATCTCCTTTCGACAGGGCGCGACGCCATTCGCGCTCTACTCGCGGGGAAGCGCGGACAGACTGAATTGAATCGCATCCGAGGGACCAAGCGGATCGCCCAGCAGTGCCTATCCGAGTCTGCTCCAGAACAGGAAGTGAAGGAGATCGTGAGGTTGCTTTGCGAAGCGTTGGATGATCTTAGAATTCGCAGCTCTGATTTCGAAGTCCTCATGACAACGCTATTCCGCAACTTCCCGGAGATTGTCCTTGGAGAGATCTTCACGGGCGACGATAGGGAGCGTCGTTTGATTGATCGCGTTTTCAAGTGTCGTTTCGGAGGTGCTTCGCCGTCACTCAATAGTATGCCGGTGGATCGGCTGATTACCTGGTGTCGAGGTGATCAAGATCGGATCGTGCGTGTTGCCGCAGCGACCTGCGCCTACTCAACTGTAGAGGCAACCGATATACCACTAGAACATCCCAAACGCGTTGTCCTCAGTGCGTCCATCAAAGGCTTGCTGGAAGCCGCAGTGGACAAGCAATGCATCGTCGATGTGATGTTTGCCGGAATCCAGCCCATGAGTTGGTCTAGCTCGTTGGCTGACATCATAGAAATTCGGGCCAAGGCTTTTGCTGAGCTGCTGGAGCATCCATTGGCTGAAGTGAGAAATCTTGCGGCGGAAAGGCTTGAACGGGTCGAGCTCACAGTGCGAAGAGAGCGACAGCGGGAGGCGCAAGATCAAAGTCGACGGGAACAGCGCTTTGAATGATGCGTATGGGTGAGATGGAGCCGGCTAGTCATCTTGGTGTTGCGCCCCGCATAGATACTCGGTCCTGTTGGCTCATTGTGAATTCGATGTACATAGATGAAAGGACCCTGTGCACACTGATTGGTTCTACGCGGGCACAATCAGCTGTGGCCGAACAGCAACAGGGCGGCAACTCAGGCGGGACTGTCACTCAAGCAGCTTGGGACCCAGTAAGTCCTTGGTAGCAGGTCGCCGAAGAACCGCCGGATGAACGCTGTTCTTCGGCGTATCTCTGTGGTGACAGACGGCGCTTTGCGTGGTCCGGCCGATTTTGGGGCCAGCTGGCATCGCCAGGTGAGCCGCTCCAGGTTGTGACGCCCAACATGGCCCAGTCGGATCTGCTGGGCCGTGGGCGTATGCAGGCCGGCCACCTCAGCGGGTAGCGGGGCAGCGGGGCAGCGTGGGTGCAGGCTGCGCTCAAAGATCTAGGAGAGATCTGGACCAATGGTGTCACTTCGACTAGCGCCAAGATTCGACTCTGCCTCTTTTCCAGGCTCCGCGCGAATTCTGGGAGTGACCGGCTAGAAGATAGTGAAGTCTCTCCCGATTTATCCGATGTGCCCAGGAAGGATGGGCTTTAGGTTCAGCCTTGGCTCCAACAGCGATGGACCGAAGCAGGCTCAAGGCCAAACATGGATTCGGGGTGTCTATCGTGGTAGGGCAATGGCTGCTTCCGACGCATAGCGGTCGTTCCAGTTCTTACGCCAGAAGGGCTGTCGTCAGCGATAACAGCCTGTAGTTAAGCGTCTAGGATCGAAGCGGAGTATGGATGGCCTTAGACCGAGTATCCGCCCTTCGCCGTTCTTAGGAGAGTTTGCCCGCAATTACTCGGCTGCTCTATATGCCTGCTTGCGAACACGTTAACGGCTAAGGACTCTTTCCCACAAGCGGCGGTGAGTTGTTCCAGGCCAGCCGGCGTCACAACGAGGTAGCAACCCTCGCCCCACAGAGAATCCGCATCGATTCCAACCGGGCCAGCGTCACGCCACCAGTGAAGCTCTGCGACCACCGTTCCGCTCGCATCGAAGAATACGCTCGGTGTCTCGTCATGAGCGCGCCAGCGAAGCCCCTCAACCCAGTTTGGGCATAATGCAAACGGATTGGCCGCTGTGTCAAAGCCCATGTCCACGGAGCAGACAACTCGCCTTACCAGCGTTGGTGCCAGATCATTGTCGAGTGGGACGTACTGGCCTAGCCAAACAGCGATAGGCAGCTTGGCGTAACAATCGTCGAAGTCTTCACTATCAGTCTCTGCCCAAGGTGCTCTAAAGCGATAGAAGCGGTGCTCTGACAGTCGTGCCTTGTGGATATGGAAGCGAGACACCTCGGCCACGACTTGGCCGTCGCAGTGCGCCAGGAAAGGGGCAACATCGCCGTCAACCTCGTCAATCCACTTCTGCTCTCGCTCGGACCAACCGGCACTTCGGTCAATCAGCGGCCTTCGAATCCACTCGGGACGAACTCGCGGGAGCATCAATGGCCGAGGCGGAAGGGGGTAGCCCAACTTCTCCAACAGCATCGGACTGTCCCGGCTCTCCAACTTGCCGGCCAGGCGCAGTTCCCCTGCGACGTGGCGAAGGGCAGCAATGGCAATGTAGGCGTGTGGCTTCATGTAAGTGATCTGCATATCAAGGACACGAAGCTGAGCCTCAAGCTCTTTGACACCAGAGGGCCCGAAGGCCTCAAGTCCACCCCAATCCTGGATGAACATCGCCGCGCGCCGGCGGACTGTCATCTCCTCGATGTCTGCCGCCTTTGCAATGTGACGTGCCGTCGAGCGCAACATACGAGTCCAGCCAAGCGGCGATTCGACGCGCATTGCACCAGTTCTCTCGTCCGTGAATGCCTGGTCGCTCTCTGGCAGGTCACTGAATTCGAGGAGATAGAAGAGTGGCAGTGGCTTCGCGTCCAAAGAGACAGCCAGCCCCCACCGATGCGACAAGAGCGTGGCTGACTCGGCTACCGCAATGTCACGGTGACTGACCATTGCAGCTACGGCGCGGCCCAATACGGGCTCGAGGTTCGCGCTGTCGGCAGCGAGCAGCGTTCCGAGTGCTTGCAAGGGGGCGTCCAACTCACCGTCCATAAGTCGCCGGATAAGAGATGTGAACAAAGATTGACCCTGTCCGGCTTGCCTTGCCAAGCTCAGCGCGCAATTGCGCGCATGCCGCTGAACCTCTGCAATGGGAAGCCGATAGGCAAAGTGCAGCAAATCCTCCAAAAGGTCCGTGTCGCTGAGTGGTAGCTCGCTCGACTGGAAGGGCCGCCCCAACTGGAACTCGCGAGTGCAGGTCATCTGCTCCTCAAGCAGCGACCAGATAGCCGGCCAATCTGGCGTCAAGCTGATGACCGGCAGTATCGAATCCAGCTCTGTGAGCAGTGCCTGGGTATTCTCCTGGCCCGTCGTCACTGAATCGACTATGTTCTCGAAGGCCGCAAGGCATGTGGATGATCCGTGCAGAAGCTTCTTCGCCTTAAAGTAGAAGAACCTGCCGCCACCCATCCACTGGCTCCAGGAGCTCCAGGGGTCGTTGCTTGTCTCGTAGCCTTGCATAAGCTTCTTGGCGTAATCGACCTCATCGGCCGCAGCAAACCGCTCCACCATCAGGAAGCGGCAGCGTGCGTTGTCCTGCAATACCTGCCAGCGCTCAAAGACCCTTCGCGCCAGATGAAGCGGAGCTGTGTCTGCCAGATCTTCGAAACGGTCCGGGGCGTTGTGGTTCAGCTCGTCGCTATCTGCTTCAAACGCGAGTTCAAGATCCTCGAGAGTAGCTTCCGAGGCGTACTTGTTAGGCGTATACGAGTGTCGAGGCTCCGGCGCTTCTGGCGTCCACCGAGCGATGGCGGCTTCGAGCTCAGGCGACGAGAATCCATGCTTTCCGGAAGCCTTGTGAATGCGCTGGAGCAGCGTGATTCTCTCGTGCGCTCTGCTGGCTACCTCGACCGCCCCAAGCAGCATCAGAGCGAGCGGTTCAATCTGGTCAGGGCCGGCTGCGTCCGCGGAGGCGTCGATGAAGTCACCAACATGGGACGGATCCCGGTAGTGAGGTTCCATATAGAATGGCAGGCACAGACCGCACCAGACGGTTGCGCATGCCAAGACGAGTTCCGGGTTTCGCCTGACCATCCCCGTCATGAGCAGGTCGACACGATTCGGCCAGCCGATTAGATGCCAATCCGCCAGTGTCTTTGACACCTCGAAGCCGAAGCGAGGTCCAACCTGCATCGCTTCCTTAATCAGTGCCATCGTAAGGCGATGCGCGGCCGACGACCCTTCCGTTTTGGTCATGCCACCGACCTGACGCATCAGGTCTGAGACCCGCTTGACACGGCTTTCCGGGTCAGCTGCGTTCGCGAGAGCTAGAATGTTTCGCCAGATCGCGTACTGCGGGTCTTTCTTGGGAGCCAAGGCATAGCCAAGGCATTGCTCAGGAACCGTCGCCAGCAACTGTTTCGCCCGCTCTAACTCCCCGACCGCAGCCAACCCGATGGTTAGATTCGCTAGCCCGTCGATCTGCTCGCTTGGTGTACTTTCTTTAAGCTCCGCCACGAGGGCATTAAGCCGATCCGCCGCCGCCGCACGATCACCGTCAACGCGATATGCATCGACAGCCAATCTGCGTCGCAGGTAAGCAGTTCCCTTCGACGTCGATGAGGCGATGGCTGAGTCAACCTCCCCAAGTACCGCGCGATACTCAGTTTCACCGCGCTCGGCGCCGAGCCTCAGCAGCGCTTGCACGAGCGTGGGGATCGCTTTCAAAGACTGCTGGATACGGTATGACTCGCTGCCGCCTTCTGATGCGAGACGTAGGACATACCCAAGGGACGTGCGGGCTATGCCTTGGATGCCGCCTGCCGATAGGGACCCGTTGACGCCGGCAGCGCGACCTAGAAGCACACCTATCGTCGAAGCGTGCTGTTGGAGTGGATGAAGGAAGGTGTGCTTCGACGGTGTCACGCTTGGCAGTGGCCTCTTGAGCAGCGTGCAAAGCCTCGTGTGATGCATCACTGCGCCGACCAGATTGCCCAGCCCAGCCAGGTCCGTCTTGTCGTCGCACATGGAGATCATCGGTGCGACCAGCTTGTCGAACAGGGCCTCGGCTAGGTCACGACGGCCAGCTTCGAATGCGATCAGCGCCATCCGACGACGGTAGCCGTTTGGTACCTCCCCGAACCCGGGAAGAGCGACGGCACTATCAAACAGCGCAAGCGCTTGCCCAACGTCGCCACGTCGACTGGCCGCAAGCCCTGCGTGAACCATCACCGACGGCTTATCTTCGTTGGCTACTCCGAGCTTGCTACATAGTTCTTGAGGATCGGAGCCAATCTTCTGAACGAGCATCGCCTTTGCGGCTTCCCTCCTAAGATGCAGCCGCAGCGCGACGGCAGATTGCGGATCCACCTTTTCCGGCTCCCGTCGACCCTCTGCGGCGAGATGATCAACCGCTATCTGGATCTGCTCGGTGTCTCGGAAGTGGACGGCGCGCATTGCCCATCTTTCGAATTCCTTGATGTTGTGCTGGTGCCCGTAGTTTCTGAACTTGGGCGTATGGAGCTGCGATAGCGGTTCGAGGCTTTCAAACAGCTCCTTCGCGCGGTCGAAGTCGCCTCGCGCTAGTAGGGCGTCGACGACCTCGTAGCCCTGGCTGGGGAAGTCCTGCACGAGGGAGACGGCTGCTTCAATGTTCCCCACCGCCAGCATAGCCAGCGGGAGTTGGTTGGCGTACTCAAGGGCTGATTTGCGCCGATCTACTTCGTCACGACACAGCAGCAGCCGTGTAAAGGCGGTTGCGTCGTGCGTTTCACGCACTGCCAGCAGGGCGAGGCGGATGTCGGCGTGAATCTCGGCGATAGAACGCCCGTCAGCCAGCTGCTGCCTGAAGCGAGCGGGCATCGCCAATGCCAGTACATCGGCACCGTCGCCAGCACGGGCGCGGTAGCGCAGCTCAAGCCAGTACTGTGCCGATTCAGGTGGCGCGCTCTTCGCCAACTGGGCAAGGTTGCGGTATACGCGCTGCGAGTATTCAGCGTCGACGCTCCCGAGGCGGGTTCGCGGTTGAGCGATGACGAATAGCCTAAAGCTGTTGTGGAAGACGCTCCATCCCCGGGATGAACTGCGGAGCAGGTGCTGCGCAATGACCAGGGCGCGTTCAATCGAGGACTCCTTGACCATCGTGGCCAGCAGTCGCAGGTCCATGGGTGCCTCAGCCCGAGCGATGAAGCCCAGCACATCCATGGCATCGACATCGTTTGCGATCTCGCGCCAAGCAGCTGAATATACAGTCTCAATATCGCCGTCGAACGGCATCCCGCCGCTAAGAAGGTGCTTGCGACCAGCTTCGTCAGCTTGCAGCAGTGCCTGAATCAAGTAGCGCGTTGCCAGCGGGTGGCCATGCGTGAGATTGCTGAGATCCAATCTTGGAATCTCGGCAGGCAAGCCTAGCGCATCCGCCATCCAGGTGAGTTCCTCGCGACCGAGAGGCCCCATGAGAACCTGTCGCTCTCTCTTCTCCGCTTGCGCTCTTACGGCGGGCTTCAGATTAGCGAGATCCAACCGTTGCGTGCCGAGCACGAACACGACCCCGTTTGGGATTGCCGCGGGAAGAGGCAGCTCTCCCAGAAACGAATTGGTCGGCCGTTCTTCGCGTGGCACATGGTCTAGCCCGTCGACAACGATGATTGTACGGATCCCTTCGCGAGTGAAGCGCTCACCAGCCTGCCGTAGCAGGACGCCGAACTGTTCGCGGCGCTCAGATAGCGAGTCATCGCGAAGACGAAGTCCAACTAAACCGCTGTTCCGCAGTTGCGTACCTACGTCGGTCAGAAAGTTGTCTGCCTCCCCACGACCCACGCCTTGAGCCGCGCCCGGCACGTACGCCAAGTAACGAACGAGCCGAACACTTGCTTCAGTGGCCAACGCAACCTGCAGGAGAGTGGATTTTCCGGAGCCAGGTGGTCCTATGAGTGAGACGTAGCCGTGATTGGAGGCATGAAGCGCTGCTAGTAGCTTGACCTCAGTGTCCCGATTGCGCTGAACATAGGCGCCGACCGGGAACCGATGGATGAGCAAAGTCTTGACGGGATCGCGCCATCCAAGCTCACGAAGCAGCTCGTCACGCGTCCACCTGTCCTTGTCGCGTTCATCGGCGACTAGCTTGGGAAGCACGCTGGCAATCTCGCATGCCTGTCTCGCCTGCTCCGCATTCAGCTTGTGCGACTGGATGAAGTTCGCTGCAGCTCCGCACACCACGCGCAGGGCGTGCATGAACTGTTCGAAGTCGTCATCATTTAAGCCGGCTTCGCGGCGCAGGTGGTCGATCAGTCGGCTCCATCCTCGCGCGGACCAATCCGACAGCGACCGATTTGGATGCTGTTGGAACTCCTCGAGAAATGCAGCGCTGTGCCGCAGCCGGCCGTCGCCTGGCTTGTCGGTAACCGATGGAAAGTCGTTGACGACCAAGTGAATCTCGACGCGACTTCCTAGGTTGTCCTTGGACAGGCACTGCCAAGCTTGAACTAGGGGCTTCAAGAGACCATTGGCACCAGTAAACAGCGTCTCAACAGTGAAAGTGCCTGGGAACTTGGACGTCTTGAACTGGTGACCGACCACCAATCCATCGAAGCCTAGTACCAGGTCGTCCGCAATGCCCGCGTTGCGGTCAGCGACGCCAATCCAAAGCAGCTCGTCGCGCTCAAGCGCGGCATAGATGGCAGCGCCCGCGCGCTCGTACTGGCCGACGTATCCACGAAGCGCTCGGCGTTCGCCCTCCGCCGGCACCGTTGCGGGAGCTGTAGCAGCGGATGGCTGCGAATTTTGGGGCGCTTTCGAGGCCATAAATATGGATTGGGTAGTGGGTGCGAACCTGAGAAAAGGGAGCCGCTCCAGCATAACCCGGGGGCGTCGAGCACCAGCGGGTATGCCGTCGCCGCATCGAGCGGCATTGTGAATCGAAGTATATCCGTCGTCGATCACATCGGTCACTCGCACGGACGCGAGAACGGCTGTTCGGACGCATGTGGCCGCAGGCGGACATCAACGGAACAAGGGGGGCAGGGGGGAATATCGGGGGTGAAGCATGGCAGCTGTCGGCCCGAAACGGAGGCTCGACTTACACCTTCCAGACTTTGCTACTCACGGGCACATCAGCTTTATCGAGTCTAGGGAGATAGGCAATCAGTTTGTAACCGCCAGGTCGAAAGTGGTCGAGACGAAGCTCCGCTTCTGCTTGCAATCTGGTGCCGTCCGGACCTTCGACCATGACCGCATAAACGGGATTCTTCTTGCCATGCGAGAGCGGCAAATCGGACGTCAGGGACGAGTGGCCATTGCCTTTCGCACCGCCAAGCATCGCAGGATCTTTGGTGTAGCCGTGCGCGATTTATTGGAGACGGCCGACTCAAGCATCGGGCACAGATCACCCGATCTCCGTGACGTGAGGGCGGACTGCGACGGGGGCTCATCAGAGACCGACAGTGATAGATCGCAGCGAAGCCGCGACGATCAAAGGATACTTCTACTAGTTTGACCGCACGATTGCCTAGGACTCAGTGCTCGTCGTGTCTCCATACCGCCCTATGGGGCACTCTGCACTTGACCTTGCGGCAGCTTCCAGCATCCGAGCCGCCGGATTCGTTTCGGCCGCACCGGCTTGATAGTAGCCGATGACACTGACCACCGATCGGTGATCGGTCATTGCCATAATGGCTGGCAGGGCAATTCCTTGCCTAGCACCTTCCGTTACGAAACCCGATCGTAGGCTGTGACCGCCAAAGCTCCCCACCAATCCGGCAGCGCGGGCGCGATTCTGGATGATGGTGGCCACCGACTTGGGTGACAAGCCGGCCCCAACTTTCCCGCGTGTCAATTGGCGGAAGAGGGCACCCTCCTGCAGTCCAGCCGCTTCGATCCAGGTGCGAAGCGCTTCGGCCGGTGGACCTAACAAGGGCTTGTCCGGCGAGCCGCCTGCTTTGACGCCCTCCTGAAGCGTTTTGCCGACGTCCAGGTGGTAGAGGTAGCCGCCGTCGATCGGCGCAAGCTTGCTCAAGACGGCATGGGCCGTCTCGCTCCGACGGCGCCCACCACTGGCGAAGGCGAAGTAGAGCAGGGCACGATCACGTTTCCCAACAAGATCGTCCTCACAGGTCGCAATCATCGCCATCAATTCGGTCGCAGTGATCGCCGTCTTCTTGCTCGGCCGCTCGCCGCGCTTATGTGCGGCGCGACGGCCCTTGGCCAGCAGCTGCCGAACCTCGCTGCTTTCGCAGGGATTGGCCAGCTTGAGCAATTGATGGGCGCTGGAGAGCACCGCAACGCGGTGGACGATGGTCGACAGCTTGAGCGGTCCTTGGCGCTGCTTGAATTTGCCTTCCACCAAAAGCGCATCCAGTGTCGGCGGCAGCTCCCAGGTCAGGGCATCGCCTGAGCGCCGGGCCAGATGATCGATGATGAACTGGATCACGCAAGACGCGTCGACCGGCATGGCGATGACCACTCCGTAGCGGCCTTGGTACCAGGCCGCCCAGTAGCGCAAGGCGGTGGCGTAACTGCGCGTGGTGTTGGCCGAGGCCGCTTCGGCGAAGACTTCGCGCACCGCGTCCGCCGAGGACTGCGAGAGCTGCGCCACAGTCGGATTGGCAGGAGCCGCGGTGGTCAGAGCTGGAAGAAGGTCGCTCATAAGTGATTGAAAGTAGGGCTTAAAAATAGCCTGAGTTCCGATAAATATATCTTATCGGAAGCGCAAAAGTACAGGGCAGGGCGATCACTCAGCGGCCTTCTACTAAAGGCGATCCAGGCCTCCGTTGCGCGACATGTGTTGCACTTACTAAGATCACAAAGACACGTTCGGTGTCAGTCTCGAAGGATCGAAATGGCCGTCTATGTTGTTACCTGGAATTTGAACCGAGAGGCCAACTACGACGCAAAGAGGACTGCGTTCCTTAAGCACCTGGAGCGCTACCAGAACGTAGCAGATCCCGATCTGGAGTCGGTCCGCTGGGTGTCCGGGGATATGAGGGCTCATGATCTATCTGCCGATCTTCAACAGAAGCTCGACAAGAATGACGGGATTTTTGTATCCCAGCTTGTCCGTGGCGAGTACCAAGGCTACCTCAGCAAGGCGACATGGGAATGGATCAGGCAGCGCCTTGACTGACACCGCCGAAGTCCAAGGGGCTCTGACGTGGTTGGGGCTCGGGGGCCGCGACACCGGAGCCAGTCAAAATTGGGGGGTCCAGTCGCTGAACTGGCTCAGAAATGAAGCTGACGGTCATAGCCGTCTCCCGAAGTAGATGCTCTCGAAAGCGCGTGGCTGCAGCGCCTTGGCAACATCATTGGGGGTGCACCAGATTTGCGACGCACCATTGGCGATGCACCAAGATCACAGCGAGTCATTGGGACTGCACGTAGCTCAGCGCATCAATTGCTACAAGTTGCCGCACAAGCTGCCCCAAATTCGCAGCGCTCAACACAGTGATCGAATCACTGACAATCAGGCCGGCGCCTGGAGTGGATCAGGGGCGTGACTGGTGAAGCCTGGATCGGGGAATGGCGCAACGAACATAATATACATTATGCGAAATCATGGATTGGCCGAATCCGAGCCTTCGTCTCTTCCGCTTGGCAATGGCTGGGCCTCTGGCTCGGCTCTTGCCTGCGACCTGGGACCCCGGCCAAGGATGAGATCGCGGTATGATCGTGTTCGACCCGCACCACCGTATCGACTTGACCGGCCCTTGGGCCGGTTTTTCTTTCCTCGGCGACCGCCTGATTACGCCCGAAGGCCGCGAACTGCTCCCCGAGGATCTGGCCTGGCTGTCGCTCACTGCCTGCCAGGCGCAGGAATGGCGCCGGATGATGGAAGCTGCCCGTTCAACTCCGTCGATCGACAGTTCCAGAAATGTGCGCAATCGCGACGCCGGCGTTCGCCACCATCCTGCCACTGTCGTCAATCTGCGGGACGTCGTGAGCCAACGCAAACAGCGTTCGGCGGTGGCGATGGCTGGCCCTGACGCCGAACCGCCAGCAGCAGTCCTGCCGTTACCGGGGCCGAGACCACGCCAGCGCGTGTGAGGCGCGTCCGTAGGGGCGCTGCCCCTACACCCCGGCTAGAATGCGCGCAGGACAACTTGGGGGCGCTATGGATAAGGGCGGATGGCAGATCACGTCTGCAGTACTGGCAATGGCATTGCTCGGAGCGGGGTTTGCGCTCCAGGCGAATCGAACTGCTCTGGCGCAGGCGAACGAAGACCTCAAAGCCGCGAGAACTGTTGAGACGGTGACTGTTCACGAGGTTCATCGCGAGGCGTGCCAAACATCACCAACGCAGCTGCCGGACAACGAAGTGATTCCGTGGCCGGCTGGAGCGAAATGCATGGGCGGACGTCTAATCAGCAGAACGGCAGACGGCTGGGAATCCGTGACGCACAAAGGGCGCCCTGTAATCTGCGCCCCCTAGTGCTACATCACCAGGATGGCAAGGATTCCCAGCACAAGCAGATGGCCCACATAGTAGGCATAAAAGGCCCTACCTGATCGCGGGATGCGTGCGGAGAGTTCGCCCAGGATCATCACAGGTAAGGCCAGCAACGCCCAACCGTTGCCGTTGTAGAGGCACAGCAGGCCCATGCATGCCCACACCCATACTGGCAGCACCATGTAGAGCCGCTGCCGACGCCAGTCCCAAGAGCCAAGCAGCCAGTGCATGCGCTTACCGTGGCTCTTGAACCATGCCCAGGCCGCCAGAACTAGCCACACGCCAGGCCAGGCGTAGTCAAGGACAATCGGAGCCACGACACACAGCAGCGCAGCCAGCGCCCACTGACGGCGTTCCAGAGCCCATATGCAGCCAGCCGCGGCGGAGAAGGTCAGCAGCACGTTGAACGGCAACGCCTGGCCGAATGCCAGCACAGCCGCGGGAGTGGCAACCAAGCCCCAAAGTGCCAGGCGCCGAGCAGACTTCCCCGCATCGGCGCCAGGTTGCGCAAGGTTGTAAGCCATGACCAGGGCGAACACAGGGAACGCAACACGACCCAGCTGGGACACACCTGGCACGTGACCAAGGCCGAACACGGTCACGATGTGATCGCCGGTCATCAGCACCAGGGCGAGCCATTTGAGCAATTCACGCCCGCCACTGGTCATAGCCGATTCTCCCCAGGTGGCGTGGTGAGGTGAGTGCCTGACTGCTGCTGAGGCGACTCGGGGAAAGTGCCCATAGCACGGGGCTGACGTTCAACAGCGACGCCCTGCCCCCGCTGCTCGATCTGATCGAGCGCGCGGTTGATCTGCGTCTGACCATCCACAAGCCTGTTCTCACGTCGAGGCAGATAGGGCTCGTACTGGCCGCGTCGCGCGACGTAACGGCACGTAGGTTCGTCCAGGTCGTAACGGCTACCCTGCTCCGTCACGCAATTGCAGCTGGGTTCGTCGTGACCACCGAGACCATTCTCGCCACCGAGCGACGACATGCAGAAAACGCGCGGCGGCTCGCTGGGGACGCTAAGCGCATCGTCATATACGGGCGCGCTCCAGGGCTGGGATGGGACACGCGGTAGGAACTTGTCGACGTATTCCTTTAGCGGTTGTGCCGACTTTGCCGCCACCGCTCCGCCCGCCGTCGCTGACGCTCCGTCGCGCGGAGCGCTGACGCCACTGGCACCACCTGGTGCGGGAAGGTCGCCGCCGCTCATGCGCTTATCCATTCGCCCGAACGCGACGTACAGCATCACCACCGCAGCCACAATCAAGATCGGAAGCGCGATGTAGTACCAGGGAATCTTGCGCTCGGTGGTGTCAAGTTCGGTGGACTTGTACATGCCCATCGGACGCTTGGGTAGCGTCTTGCGCTTGATCGTCAGGGGGGTAGCTTTCTCAGCCCGCGCTTCGAACTTGTCGAACTCGCGGAGGTGCACAAACTTCGTTCCGAAGCGGCGACGCACATGGACGTGTCGCTCAATCAGATCATGTACGAACTGATCGCACTGCTTGTCGGGGGATTGGCTTACGAAGATGAAGTCCAGGCCCTTGTGCCGATGCTTGGCAAGTTGCTCCACGTGATGCGGCACCTTCGCACCGGCTGGCCGCTTGGGGAGCATGCCGTGCTCATAAGCCTCATCGACCAGGGCGACAGCGCCATCAGGAAGGAAGTTCGGCCAGTCGCGGAACTGATCCGGCGTCATTTCCAGAACGCCAGTCTTGGCGTAGTCGAACTCGCGAATATTGCAGGCGTAGACGATGCGCCCCTGATCTTTGAACTCAAGCAGGCGTTCGATGGCGTGGAGCGTCTTGCCGTGCCCAGGCTGGCCGGTGTACCAGTAGATCATGAGCCCGCTCCCAGCTGGTCAGCGACAGCCTTCGGCACGATGAAGACCTTCCACGCCATGCGGACCGTTAAGGCGGAGAGGATCATTGAGAACGAAATGCCGACGCCCAGGTAATTGAGCATCTGCATTGCAGGCCCATCCAAGCCACCGACAAACTGCATGACGAACTCTTTCAGTTTGGGCAGCAGTGCATTGAACGTGACCGTAGTCAGTCCGAACGTTGCAAGCCCCTTGCCAATCAGGCCAGCCGCAGCGTCTTTCAGCTTGCCGACCAGCGACGTTGTCGCGTCAACGATCCAGTCAGACACCATGCCCATCAAAAGACCCGCCCCATAAGGATTTGAATTGCCGTGTATGCGCCGAAGATCAAGATCAAGGCGCGGAAAATCGCTGCGATGCGACAGAAGTACGGGAAATCAGCGGCGTTGACCGTTTTCCCCATAATCGTGATTGCCGGAGGTTCAGGACAGGTGCCAGCACCGCCAAACATGTTGCTCGTATCGAGATTGCTGGTTGAAAGCCCGATGCCCCACTTCTTAGCGCTGGCAACGTCGGCCGCACCGTCACCAATCGGCGTCACGTCCCCCCTCCCCTCCAGTACATCGGCCACGCCATTGCCGTTTGCGTCTCCGTTGGTGCCACCCTGCCCTGGCGTGTCCTGCTTTGAGGCGAGCTTCTCCATGGCGCACGCAGAGCGCCACTGCATCAGCAGTTGCGTGTACTCCATCGCGTTGCACTTCTCGCCCGTGCAGGTAGGCATGCCGGATTGGGAGCAATGCCCGCCACTGATGTTGTTGTTGCGCCGGGTATTGCAGTCGATCCGCCACTGAATTCGTGCCTGACCACACATGATGGGCGACCCGCTACATGACGGGGGCGATTCGCATGTGTCGCCACCGGAGAAGCTCTCGGGATCATCGGTGTCCGGCTGGCCGTCGTTGTCCTTGTCCTTCTTGCAAGTGCCATCAGGCCCGCGCACTTCACCCTTCGCACACTGACCATCACCTGGAATGCAGGTGCCAAGCGGGCTTCGGATCATACCCGCTGGACACTCTTCGTCCTTCTTCTTGCAGGAGCCGTTTACCAGCGCCATGCCATCGGGACAAGGCTTCTCATCCGTACATGCGTTGCCAACCTTAACCTTGCCTTCGGGACACTCGGGCTCAACGGGCTGGCAAACCTTCAATGCTCCGTTCCAGATCGTGTTGCCGCCCTGCTTACTGCAATCTGGCTTTTCGTTGCAGCTCTTGCCCGTGCTCCAATAAGACGTCGTGTCATCGCCGTTATCGGCGTACTTGACTTCACAGCCACGACTGCATCCGACAGAACCGGACGGAGGAAAGAATGGAGTCGTCTTCGTCCCACGCGATTGACAAGACTGATCGTACGCGACTGTAGAGCTATGACGTCCCTGAAAATTGCCGTTTGCAAAGTGGCAATTACCGAAGGCGTTCACGCTACCTGGACCCACAATCAATCCTATCGTGCCCGAGTCAATCGTGGCACCGGCAACAGTTCCGCTACACGACTGCCGAATATTGCTGATTGCTTGCTCTGTCGCCTCACCTTGATCGATCGCATAAGCCACCGATGGCACAAGTACGAACAGGAGTAGCAGGATGCGCCTCATCACACGCCCTCGAACGCGATCCAGCATGCGCCGCAGAAGGCAACGATTACGAAGTACCCCATGACACTTCTCCCTAATAAAAAAAGGGGGCGAGCGTTTCCGCGCACCCCCGTGAGTGAACTTGCGCCCCGATCAGCCCTTGGCAGCGCGCTTGGTGAAAGCCCACACCACCAGGATGCCCAGCAGCAGGGCAATGGAGCCGATCACGATTGCCATGTCTGCGTTGCCCTTGGAGACCTCGGCAGCGATGGCTGCGCCGGGCGACGTGCTGCCCGAGGCCAGGGCTGCGCCCGACGCAACCAGGGCACCGGCACCAGCGCCGATCTTGGTGAAGGTGGAGGCGCCAAAACGGCGCAGGGTGTTCATGTGCTTCATTGCGGTTTCCTCGTCATCAGTAGACCCCTATGCGCGCAGCGCGGAATACGAGGCGCGCCTTCAACCCAATCGCCCAGGACAAAACAATAGCTCCTGCAACGAGGGTCCCATCGGCCAAATCCAGGGGAGGCAGAATTGGCTGGTGGTATGGCATCCAGATCGGCACCGAACACGTGCCGTCCTGCTGCACGTTCTCAGCAGCACAGCCGACCACGTATAGAGGTGCCGGATCGGACATGGTTTAGACCTTGGCTGCGGGCTTGGCCGACAGAGGAATCAGGTCGACGTAGCGCTTCAGCACCAGATCACCGTACTGGCTCAGTGCGAAGGACTGCGGGTCGATGTCGTACTCACCCGGGGTGTACGGTGGGCGCGAGCCGAGGCCGACACGGAAAGGCAGTTCGAAACCGTTGCCCAGGTCGAGGCCAACGGTCTGCGAACGATTGATGGTGTTGGTCTTGCTGTTGTGCCGTTCTTCGACGGCAGCGGACTTCACGCGGCAGATAGGCATAGTTCTTCTCTCACATAGCGATGGAGTGGTTCACCCTTGGAAATGCCGCGAAAACGTCCGGGGTGACCGTCACGGACGACGCGGGCCAGCAGGAAGTCGGTGAACGAATCACCGAACGCTCCATGCAGAACACTGAGGGCCGGGCCTACCTGACGCTCCATCCAGAGCACCATTGCCTCGGCGGAAACTTCGACGTGCTTGCGGATCGTGCGCAGCCGAGTGCACACGCCCTTGATGAGGTCCTGCAAAGCACTGTACGAACCGCGCAGGTATGCGCCGGGGTTCAACAGCACATCCAGCGGGATTTCCATGTGCTTGCCGTACAGGCGCACTTCCGCACGCACCCAGCGCGAGGACGGGAGGCCTTCGGCCTTGCCCTTTTCATACACGCACAGTTCCTTGTGGCCTTTGCCACCGACGTACAGCGTGCAGCCGGTGTTGTGGCCTTCATCGGAAATGAAGCGATGACGCGGGGGGCAACCGCCCTCGGTAAAGCCGCCCTGAGCGGCAACCTCGCGGAGCGCATGAACGTCCAGGCGTTCGCCTTCGTAGTCGTCGTGCGCGCAGTCAACGCGGGTAATCTTCGCGTCCAACATGGCGCACTGCTTGTAGACGCGGGCCCAGTCACGAATCCACTTGCAGCCCATGCCGGTCAGGCTCAGGCACACGGTGCTTTTCTTGCCCCCGATACCGACACGGCCAACAACCTCATTTTCCCGGTCGATCAGCACCGCCGACTGCTCGTAGAAGTTCCAGTTCTTCTCGCGGATCGCACCGGCAACGACTTCGCCACGGAAGCCGAAGATGCGGAACAGCAAGAGGTCCAGCTTCTTACAGTTCACTTCTTCAAGGGCGGAGAGCGGGACCACAATGGTCAGGTAGTCGATGATTGCGTCTTGCTGACCCTTTTGGCCCGTGTTACTCCCCGGGCCAATCTCCGCCGCCGCCCACTGCCCCTTTTCACCGGGCGAAAGCGGGGAAAAGCCCCCTGCCCCGCCCTCTACAGCCATCCTGAAGCGAGCGCGATCAACGGCCATCGGATCGCTCCTTGCCGAGCTTCCACAGGCGGCGAAGCCCCAGCCATGCCTGCTCGATCACGATGGAGAGCAATGCCAGTCCCAGCCAAACGGCGATGAGCGCGGCGCAGCCCGCAAGGCCCATATCGAACTCGGCAAGCTCGGCGAACGAGGGGAATCTGCTCATGCCGCACGCCCCCTGTGGCGCTGGTAGAACTCTTCGTCCTGAGCGGTCCAGTCCGTGGCGGCAAGTTCGACCCGCGCCTGGGCGACGATGGCCGCTTCGCGTGCACTGCGACGGGCAGACTCCCCGCGCCGGTCGAGCCACCACGAAACGAGTTTGGCGCCACCAATCGAAACGGCCACGATGGCCGCCAGCAGCACGAAGGCAATGAACGAATCGATCATCCCAACCCCCTGCCCCAAGCCCCAAGAGAACCCGCCAGCGGCCTTGGGGTGCCGGTGGCGGGAGTGTCAAGGATTCCTCGACACCGGGGCGAACTGTAAAGTACCCCTGTACACCCCTGTCAAGTAGGTATCGACAATGAGCGCCAGCTACGACCTGTTCTGCCGGTGGAAGCACGTGCAGAAGATCCAGAGCGACAACGCTGGTGCGCTGGCATTGGGCGTGTCCCGGGCGACCGTTTCCCTCTGGAAACAAGGGAAAAACGCGGAAATCCACTACATCGAGCGGATGGCGGTGGACATTGGTGACAGCCCGGAAATGTGGTCGGCTGTCGTGATGGCTGAGCGGAGCAATTCCGAGGACGAAAAGGCCGCGTGGCGCCGAATTGCGCAGAAACTCGCCACGGTGGCCATGGCGCTATGCCTCTTCGTGGGTACCGCCCTGCCCCGTGATGTGCAGGCTATGCCGCAGGCTGGTAATGCCTTGCACGATATACATTATGCGAAATCCAGTATCCACCGAATCTGGGCTTTTGTTGGTTCCGCATGGCAATGGCTGAGCCTCTGGTGACTGCCACAACGGAAACGCCCCAGATCCCACAGCTGTCCGCCCGTATTTCCCCACAAGGACGCCCGCGATTTCCAGATCTCCCCCAAAGATGCCCTTGATTCCTGGATCCGCACCTAAGACGCCCTCGATTTCTGGCTCCACATCCAGCTCGCCCTTGAGTTCCCAACTGCGCACCTGATCGGTCAGAGCTTGTCGCCTGCACTTCCCAGTTCCGCCAGTCGCGACATTGGTCGCAAGAACAATTAGACGAGATCTCGGGCCTGAACGTGCGAACAGTTCAGCGGGTTGAGCAGGACTACAACACCGCGACTTCCCTGGGTGACGCGCCACGCCCCGCTCCACCTGCTCAAGCGCGTCGCTCGCCCCCTGACCAAGCTTTGACCTTAACTGGGCGTCGGTGACTCCCTCCCGTTCTGGTCGGCATCTGGGCCTTGTAGCGGCTCAAGCGCTGAGCTATAACGCCTTAGCCAGTCGCTATAAAGCGCCGGTGTTGTGCCCGCATAGCCAATAGGCTCCGGGTGCCCGAGGTCCACCCAATGGGGGCACGGGAATCCTTCGATTCCGGAGCCATCCATGACCGCCAAACGCCGCAGATCCCTTCGCACTTCTGCCTTCTACGCCCAATCGGGCCGTTGCTTCTATTGCGGCCTGCCGATGTGGCTCACTGCACCCTCAGAGCTCGGGCTGAAGGCCAGTAAGGCCCGAGCCTTTCAATGCACCGCCGAGCACCTGGTGGCCCAACAGGACGGGGGCAGAGACGTGTCCGGGAACGTGGTGGCCGCGCATAGCCGGTGCAACCAGGGGAGGCACCAGCGGAAGGGACCAGCCCCTTCCGCTGAAGCGTTCCGGGCGCTGGTTCAGACGCGGCTGGCAATGGGGAGATGGTGGTCCCGACTGCCATCAGGGATTGCACGTGCTTCCGTATGGCCAATTGAATTGAATCTTTGCAAGGAATCGGCAGCTGCTTGCCTGATTCGCTAGTCCACACTAGTGGCGCCCGGTTGCGGTGCTAGAACGGCGAGTCTGCTGCGAAATGGTCGCGCATTGGGCCTAACAAGGTCTGCGACCCTGTCAACACGTCCGAGAATTCCACCTGTCGCCACCTTCTCGTTCCAATATCGTTCCATCCACTCGGCTTTATCCAGGATCTTACCCGGAGCGCCTAGCAGCCTCTTGGCGATGAAATGCCGGATGAGAGCGGCCTGGCTATCGAGAATCACGACGCCCGCCCTTGGATTAGAGTCATAAGCGCTGTACGAGATCAGATAGTGGACATAGTGGCGGTCTGGCTCTTCGTCATCCCACGTCAACAGGTTGCTTAACCCCGCAGCGCGAGCATCCGATCGCACCTCTTCGCTCACGAGCACCATGGGATTGCGTGCTTCCTTACATTCCATGCGATAGGCGTCCAGCATCGCCGGTCCGAAGATCATCTGAGAATCATGATGAATGCTTCCAACTGTGAGCCCTCCACGTATCAATATATCAACCACTAGCAGGTTCTCGGCCAACATTCTGATGCAGCTCAGGATGTCGGCAAGGCCAGCAGGAGAGCGGCTGCTTGATATGACGATGCAGTCGCTGAAGTAAGTGAACAAAAGTCCTGTTGCTGGGTTGCAGCACGCTGTGTTCTTTAGTCTGTCGATGGCCTCTGCTATTTCATCAAGCTTGCTCATGTCGGCTGCCGACTCTTGGACAAGTGCGGAGAACCCGAGCATGTCGATGAAGGCGACGTACTTATCTTGGTAGAGCATGAAGAACTCCTTAGATGGTCGTGCCCATGGTGCCGAGGGCGGTTCCATTTGACCAGCGGGTGCGGGGCACGTCATAGGCCATGGAGCAATGTCAGCGACCTGGCTCGCGCACTAGTCTCGCAGAGGCTTGTTACGGCGCATCTTCGCATCGGATAGAAGCGAGCGAACGAGAGAGTTGAAGTCCATCCTGGCCCTAAAAGTTTCCTTCACCCTTGGTTAAACGAATGTCCGCTTTCGGTCAGAAGCGGACCAAAGTAGCCGGTGCTCTTCGCAGCCCGTACGCGACTTGGAGTCATATCATCAATCTGTATCAGGGCTCAGACCTAAGTGCCTGATGGTCCAATTCAGCGACACTATCCAGCTTCGGCGTCATCGCACACTTCGGGATACAGCCAGCGCGATCCGCTTATGGAACCAAACCGCACTGTGCCTTACTCTTAAGGAACATTGCCAACGGCAACCTTCGGCAATTGAATTTAGAGAATCCGGGCGGTTCATCCCGCGCGGCCCGTTAATGTCTACAGCTGTGGAGTTGTGAATGGCAGAAGATCAAGGTGGTGAAGAGGTAATTAGGGAGATAGGGAAGGCGCTAGCCCTTGCGTCTGAGCTTGATCCACAAATTGTTAGATCGCTTCGCTCCGCGATTGTTCAGGCGATGTCTGATTACGAGGACGACACGAATGCACAAGCTGCAGCCGCACTTGCGGCGGTTCTCGATTTTAGACCTGTGACGACCCAAGACGCCCTCTCGCAAACCTTGGGTGAGATCGGGAAGCTGGTCGAAGGTCTCACCGGACTGGAGGACGTTCATTACACTGTTGAGACACCAGAAGGTCGCCGAGTTCGCTCAATCCGGTCACATCTACCAACTGTATCACCCCAGCGTTTGACGGATCACGAGCAGGCAGATCTTGAGGCCTATATCGCTCGATATCTGCCACCGGACGACCCTCGCGAGGAACACGCGCCACGAGGACCGCGACTGTGACGATCAGTAAGTTAGCAATCCTCAACGCTGTGAAAGCAGCCATTTCGCGTGCTAAGGCGAGCGGGTCTCCCTACGCGCAAGGAAAGGCTTACGAACTTCGGGTGCTGCTTAGGCTTCTGCGAATCATCGATAGTGCGGGCTACAAGCTCACGTGTATCCCCAAGATGGCAGGCGTCCTGACGTTTGGAGGATCTCCATGCAAAGCAAACCATCCGGATCACGATTACATCAGTGGATCTACGTCTACTGAGAAGCTCGAGATTAGGATTTCAGTGCAGGTCACCACACTAAGCCATAGCTGGAAAGGCACGACGGTGGTCAAAGCGGCTGACCGTCACGAGATTGACGTCGGTGTATATCGTCCGATTAAGACCCGTCGCTATCCCGCATTTACGGAGTTACTTCTTGGGGTCTCGTGCAAGACTGGCGGCTGGAACAAGGCGTACGTCCGCGAGGCGCTAGGTATGCGTAGGGAGCTAGGATTCCTCACATCACCTAGGACGAGCTTGACGAGCTCAGCTCCGTGGTTCATCGCAACAGTTCCCTGCGATCCTCCGGTTCCCTTTGCCTTGTACGCGACCAACGCTGGGTCCGCCGTGTATGCGTCGTTGGCAGCTTTGGGGCTCTACGTCGAGCACTACAAGGGGTAGCGGAAACAGGCTTTGGAGTACGGATCAACTCAGGTGTGTCGAGAACGATGCCCGCTTTGGGTCGAAGGCGGATGCCATCACCGGGCCGGTCGCCGCCCAATGTCCGCTTCCGGCCAGAAGCGGACATCCACCCTGCCCTCGATAAACATCCCAAATCCACGGACGACCTTGGTCTGCTTTGGCCTTCTGCCTTAGGGCCAGACCTGAACTTCGATTTCAGCCCCTAGCGTATTTGACTCCCGCGACCTAGATCTCTCCTAGATCCTTGAGCAGGGCTTGCCCCTTCTGCAGAAACCCAACTAGCAGTCGACCTCCTGCTACTTTCCGGCCCAATTGCCCATTGAGGTAGCTGACCTGGAGACGCGCATGGGCCAGCAGATCCACCTGGGCCATGCTAGGGGTCGCGGCCTGGAGCGGTTCGCCCGGCGACGCCATCTGCCCCCCGATCGGCTGGACAACGCAAGGGCGCCGGCTGTCACTCTTCGCATACGCCGTGGCCATCATCCGGCCGTTCTTCAACGACCATCCACCAAGCACCAACTCGGTCCCGAGTTGCTCGATCGGCAATCCCGCTTCGCTAACCGCTTTCTCAAAGTTCGGCCAGAGTTGGTCCACCACCAGCCCTAGCTCGGCAGATAGCTGTTCTATTGTGAAATCTGCGCGGAAGCTGGCCTGCAGTGCAAGCTCGTAGATGCGGAGGAAGAATTGCGTAGACCCGCGCGCAGCAAGCACTACGTTGTGCTGAGGGATCAGCAGCAGCTTTGCCCCCGCGGAATACGCCCCTGTGAGAGCATCCTCTGCCAGGGTATCCGCTGCGACGACGAGGTGGTCACGAGTGAGGAGAACGTTGAGGATGCTCATTGCGGGATCGTCTAGACGTTTGCAGACTATCGCCTTCCCCTCCCCTCCTGTCCAGACTGCTATGGCCTCCGCGATCACACAAATTCTTGGTCGCCCCAATGCTTGCGAGAACGCACTTGAGATACGCCGCGGCTACCTCAAGGCGATGGAAGATGCGCTGCGGGTTTCGCTTCTGATCCACCAAGATCCAAGGCTTCTGTTCGACACGTGGGCCAGACTGCTCCCCTTGATCGCTCAAAGCCACGAGAGTGACGGCAGCCAGCCATTTGCGACCGGGATCGTCCGCTCGCGCGATCATGGATCCCGGCGGTTGGCTGGCTGAGCGTATGGTTGCAATATAGGAAGCAATCGCGCGCGGACCAGAACGCTGTTCATCGCAGACATTCTTAGGGTGCCATTGCAGAGATTTCAGCTTTTGAGGAATAAAATTTCAGTGCAAGACGGTCCATTGCAGAAAAATTTGACTTGCGACTGACGCAACGCAGAAATTGCTGATGCACGGATGATGCAATGCAGAGATTACCGGCTAACAGATGCTGCAGCCCAGCCGGCCAACTGAGGGCTTTGCCCGATGGACGAGCCGTTACTCTTGCCTGCAGATCACGATTCTAGGATGACTTGTGCCTCAATCGGCTGACCAGGATCGGGCGTCTGTGCTGGAGGGCTCCTTAGAGCTCTTGGGTGAAATTCGAGCCGCTTGGATGGAGATAGAGCATGGACGTGACCGAAGATCGACGGCGGTGGCGGCACTTTGCCAGATGTCCCTTGATCACGCCGTGGCAGTACAGTCCCTGATCGCTACTCTGCCCCAGTCAGCAATCTCGCTGGTCCGGTCCCAGTATGAGGCCCTCGTGCGTGCAACCTGGGCATGTTATGCAGCTACCGACACCGACATCGAGAAGCTTCTTGCGCCCCTGACTCTGGAGAGTCAGCAAGCGGCAAAGAGGCTCCCTGGCGTTCAGGACATGCTCGTAAAGCTTGAGTCCTCTGGGCCCCGAGGAGCATCACAGTTGTTGGGCAGAGCCAGACAATGCCTTTATGTCGGCTTGAACTCCTATCTCCATGCCGGGATTCACCCCTTGGCAAGGCAGTTAAATGGCTACCCGGGCGCGCTTCTGGCGGGGGTGGCCATGAACAGCAATGCGCTTGCCATGCTAACCCTTCTGAATCTGGCGCACCTGTGGCCAGGCGAACCAGTTCTGGCATGGATGAATGCACTGCATCATCAATTTGGGGGTGTTTTGCCAGAGTTGGAGCCATTGACCCCCCATCAGCCCTCGCCATAGAGCTGTCCCGGATCGCCTGCGCGTCTAGGGTGGGGTCTGTGGTGAGTGACTAGGCAGTTGGGCCTCGCCCCCCTCTGGGGGCACGGGGAGAACATCACGGGCGCATAAGCAGTTGCCCCGGATTTCTCGTTGGGGCAAGTCCTGGCAGTTGATCTGTGTCGGGGGCCTGTCGGGCGACTGTCATGTTTCCAAGTTCGGCACCCTCCTAATCTGGGCTCCCTACCCCTCCGGAGTTATCTTCTATGACCACCAAGACCCCGCCTCGCCTGCTTACCGCTGCTGAGGTTGGCGCCTGCATTCGCCAGTTCCGCCAGTTGCGTCATTGGTCGCAAGAACAATTGGCCGAGATCTCGGGCCTGAACGTGCGAACAGTTCAGCGGGTTGAGCAGGGTGACTCGGCCAGTTTCGACACCCGTCGCGCACTGGCGCGCGCCTTCGATTTCAATGACATCGATGCACTCAACAAGCCTTTCTCGCTGCCGACAGACGAGGAACTGCAGGCGGCGCAAGCGCAGTTTGAGCGCGACTACATCACCCTGGCGGTGTCCCCGCTTGCTGCTGGGCGCGAGCTGGCCAGCCTGATCGTTTCGTGCGACATGGATCTGTCCGAACCGGCTTTCGAGCTGTCGCGCGAGGCGGCGAGCGAGTTTGCTGCACTGGTCGACTACTACCGTGAGTATCGCGACTGCCAAGACCTGTATTCAGAAGTCGACAAGCTAGACATCTACGACGGGCTGCAGCAGCGCATTGAGGTCCTGCGGGAACTGGGAGTATCACTGTCGCACGGTCAGCGTAAGGTCGTCATTCGGATGGGCTCAGGTATGCCGATGGATGCCACGGTCCTGTACGTCGTGGCGTTTCGCCTCGGCCACGAGTGCAGTCAGATCGTAACTCCTAAGGCAGCACGCATCGGCTGAGTCAGCATTCATTAGATCGATAGTGGTGGCGATACATCTGACAGATGTCTATTGATCGCGCCGTCGCAGTACAGTCCCTGGAGGTTGCCCTGCCTTAGTCAGCGATAGCGCTGGTCCGGCCCCAGCACAAGACCCTGATTCGTGCGACAGCAAGGTTCTTAGCTTTCGAGGCAGCGAATTTTTGATGTGCCCTGAACCCTCGCGAAGATCCACTATGGAGACGCCGTCGATTTCTGGATCCAGACCTAAGAAGCCCTCGAGTTCTGGATCCACAGGCAACTCGTCCTTGAGTTCCTGACTGCGCACCTGAGTGGTCAAGCTCCGCCCGGGTGAAGGCTCTGCGCCCAGTACTCTAGGAACTCCTCTTGAGCAATCGTTTCGATTGCGCCTGGCCTGGCATGCCGCACCATGTGGATGGCATCCGATGCCCGCTTGGCCTCGCCAGACTGCAGCAAAAGCATGGCAGCGACCGTTCCCGCGCGTCCCAACCCCCCCTTGCAGTGGACCACGATCCTTTGACCGCTCAGCATGTCAGCGACGAGCTCAGCACTTAGCTGTAGCCAATCTTTGAGGAGTCTGTCGTCTGGTGCGGCTCCATCAGTGATTGGCAGTCCATGCCAAGAGATGCCCTTCCCCGCCACTATCGCCGGTAAGCTCTCGATTCGAAGGTCCTTGAGCTCCCAAGGCTCAAGCAAGGTGACTAGGTGAGTGGCACCCCAGTCCTGAATAGCCGAGACGTCCACATCTAGGTCTCTCGCCCATGCTCCAGTCATGGCGACTTCCTGGTACTTGCCTGGCGCAAATGTCACCCCTATGCCGCCTCCATGGGCTCCAACAGGCAACTCTGCAATCAGTAACGGGTGGCTAGCGCTGGTGCGCATCATTTCGGCTCTCCCAACATGCGGTAACGTTCTGCGTCGTGCGCCGGGGCGCTCCCCGCTCATTCGCTGCACGGCTAGGATATCGGATGTTCAGATATCGTTGAACTGGAGAGAACACCTAAGGGTCAATATCGGAAAGTCAGATAGACAGTCTGTGGGCAGGTTGATATCCTGACAACTGGTATCGCGATTTGAGGGCTGTGTGGCCTATGTCGTTAGCCAACCGACCCTCATCGCGCCCTGGCCAGAACTGGACAATTTCGTTCGTTCAATAGGTCCCTTTCTTGCGTGCGCGTGGTGCGCGCTAGAGCGCTCAAGAACGGCTAGTTCGCCGGTAGCTGCTGAGGGGTTGGCCTCGCAGGCACTTGACACGCTTGCGACGCTGCGCGTCCTCCATCGCGAACCAGTCGAATGTTCTCGGCTTGCCGCAAGATCTCTGTATGAGCCCCTGGCTTGGTCCTACAAATCTCCGTGGTCTCGCAGTGACTTGAACCTTGAGTCGGCATTGACCCGGTCGCTCACCCAGTGGGCGGCTGAGTGCACGCCCAGTGCGAGGCGGAATCTCGGAATTTCACTGGCATCCACCGAAGCTCGAGCGTACTTGGCAAACCTTCTGCGGAAGCATCGGTTGGACCCGAAGCTAGGCGACGGGCTTCAGTCGATTGGATCGCCTGAATGGAATGCGCTCAGCTTGGGGCGTAAGCGCTACGTGCTGTGGGCGAGCATGCGAAATTCTGCCTCGGAGTTCATACAAAGCGGTTTGGATGAGCATGCCGCGAGGCGAGCACTTGATCGCGAGATAAAACGCAGATGCATCTGGTTAGCTGGACGCGAGCAAGCTGGAACCCTCGCCCGGAAGGATTTTTGCTTCTTGCCTGGTCAGGGTTGGCGTCAGCCGTTGATCCTGGACGTTGCAATGGAGACTTTCCTGCCGCTGGGCATGGCGTACTGGCTGGAACCTAGCGGCAGTTGGCAGCTTTAGCTTCTAGTCTGAGTAGACCGACCAGCTGCCACGGGTCCATGAGATGGTTTGAGGGGGCTCAGGACTCTATCGCGGTAAACGCCCCCCCAGGTCTATATCGACGGTTCTCCAACGAAGCGCTGGACCTTGGTTGACCGGCGAGCCTGTGGCCCATTGGACGCTGGCCAAGAGATGGCCCTCTAGTACTCGTTCAGTCGCTTACGGATTGCCTCGATGGCATCGTCCAGTCCCGCGTCGTCCTCGGGGTAAGGAGAACAAAACAGTTGAACCGGGACCCAGCAATGTTCCTGTCCCGGTTGTACATAGGGGGCGTAATCATCTAGTAGCCATGCAGAGCCGATGGGCTGGGAAACGTTGGCAAGATCCTTCGTCGGCCCAGTCCAGTCTATGTATGGCAAGCGGGCAAACCAACCCGGGGCCGCTCCTTCGCAAGCCAATAGGTCGGCAATCTCGCGAAATCTAGGCTCCGGAACTGTGGTGAAGATGACTAGACCCTCAAAGAGCGACTTTGCCGACTCCAGAAATTCGTAGAGGCCCGGGCGCGGGATCTGGCTTACAGCGTTGGAAATCAGCGTTCCTTCTAAGTCCAAGGCGAGGATGGACGGGCGCATTGTGTAATGGTCCTCTTTGGCGGGGGTGAACGTCGGTACCGCTACCAAGCCCCGCCGGAGGGTGATCCGCCGGCGGGGCTTGGTAGCATCAGACATCTTCGAACTCGCTCGCTTGCTTGAGTTGGTTCTCAAGGAAATCAATGCGCTTCTGAAGATCGGCACTTAGATAGGCTTTGTCCGTAAAGTCCATTGCTGTCTCAGGGATCATCTCCAGCTCGACGCGTGTGGATGTAGCTTGACGAATCGCCAAGGTGGTCCAGGCCTTATCGCCCTTGACGAATCCGACAGTGAATCGAGCCGTAACATGGTGTTCGGGCTTGAGGCCTTCGATGGAACGGAAATCGCTGCGCACCTTCGACGTGGCTACAGGCTGTACATCGCCATTGATGTACAGCGCCGCATTCCAGCTCGCTTCGCTCAATGGCAGTGTTGAGCGGTTGATGATGCGGGCGGTGATGACTGGCTTGGGCCCAAAGAAGCTGTTTTCCATCCGGAACTCTGGATCAACCGCACTGACCCTCTTTAGCTCGGCGATAGTAGGAAGTTGATCGTTGGCCTCCTGTCGTAGCGCTTCTATCTCCTTGGGATTGCTATCCCTGATGTGCTTAACCTGCCCTCTCACCACCTGCCTTACGGAAGCGTTTGGGTAGGTCTGGTTCAGTTTTTCAAGAAGGTCGGCAGGGATTCGTGAGAAAAACAGCCGAATCGTCTCTAACACCATGATTCAACGAGGAAACACCCCTCGACGTCAGGCAGTTCGTGGATTACAGACCTAGGCTTGATTGAACCAGAAGCCGCGTGACACAGGCATTCCTGGAGTACTGCTCAGGCACGCGTGCCCTTCTTGAATATTGGATTCAAGAGTTTCCACGCTCCTGACCCAACGGAAACCTTCAAGAAGGCTCTGACCGTCGCCTGATCCATTGCAGTAGTTCCTCGTGCGGGATCGTACGTCCAGCGTCGACGTCGGCCATACCCTCGCGGGTCCGCCGTTCCTTCTCTTCCTCGGTCAATCCCGGAAGGAGTGCTAGTAGCTTATCTTCAGGGCTCATAGGCCGATGAGCTGTGCTCAAGTTGGCTTGATTCTCGTGAAAAAATATGGGCAGGATCTGGGGATCATCCAAGCCCGCCGGCAAAGGCAGCGATACGTCGTGGACCGCCAAGTCGATGATGACGTCCAAATCTGAGCATAAGGGCTGTATGGCGGTGGTCACCAGACGAGCCGCCCGCTCGGCGAAAGCCAGGTCCACCACCAGCCAGATCAACAGACCGGGAGGCTGTTCGACGCCCCCTGACGAGTGAGTTTCCAGGAGATAGGCCGACGAGACGAAGTCGGCGTGCTCAAGGCTGCCGCTGATGGCCGGAGCGAGCCAAGCCGGCGCGGCCTGGGCAGGTCTCACCGCGAACTCCGCCGGCGCCAGACGTTCCACCCTGGCCAGAAAGCCCGTATCCAACAATGTCGCAACCTCTTCCGGGTACAGGACAACGCCGCCGTAGTTGGGATTGAGCATCAACGTCGCGCCGCGAGTACCGGTTAGCAGCTCACGGCCTGAAACTCCCAGAATTCTGACAGCAGACGAGCTGGCCGCCTGCGCCTTGTCGAGCGAGGTAAAGAAAGGGATCGCATCGAAACCGTCAGGATGGCGGAACTGGACCAGCCGCAGTGTCTGCGCGTCGTCCGAGATGGGCGCATGCACGTACACGATCGCATCCATCAGTCGCTTGAAGAATGCGCGTTCCTCGGCCGCACTGTCGCGGGCCCGTTCAAAGGAAGCCTCCAGCGCTGTCTCCGCAGACGTAGTCCCTCTTCCACGCGGCCTGCTCGGTTGCTTCATGGTCAGATGCGATGAGGGCCAAGCGGGTACCCGGAGAACCAATCCGCCTCGATCTCGCTGCTCAGGTAGGGTCGTACGAAGGCCGACTGGGTCAGCGCTCGCAGCCGCTCTTCGTGCTCAGCAATCGCCTCGATGTCGCTGACGGTTGGATAGTGCCGCAGCAGTCGATATGCCTCTTGCCGCACCTCTTTAGGCACGGCTTGGCTGGCCGCTAGCTGCCTGAGGAACGCGCCCGCCTGCAGCACATTGCGGGTGCGCTCAGATGGCATCGTCATGACATCAAGAATGACTAGCACTAAGGAATGCTTAGCTTATCGCGTTTGTGGCCGGCCAGGGCACGGTGCAACTACAGACCTTGCGATTCCTGTATTAATGTAATATAATCAATAACTTAATTCGCATAAGTGAGCGTTATGTCCATGGAGTGAGGGCCAATAGGAACGAGCAGGTAGCCTGAGCCTTCCCATGATGGGAAGGTCAACAACGCGGGACGGATTACCACTCAACTTGCCTGTCGTTTGACCTTCCCACCGTGGGAAGGCTCATCGTCACGCCGTCGGCAAACCGCCGATGCTTTTGGAGGGTTGTCCATGAATCTCGTTGTTGAAGGTATGACCTGTGGTCACTGTGTCCGAACGGTCACCCAAGCCATTCAGGCCCTTGACCCCCACGCCCAGGTGGACGTCGATCTGGGCAGTGGCGTGGTCAAGATCGAGGGCCTGCTTGCCGTAGAACAGGCGGTTGAGGCTATCCAGCGGCAAGGCTATGTGATCGCTGCGGTGCTCCCTTCTGAGGCTGGTACGCCGGCCGCCCCGGCCGTCGCATCCTCCTGCTGCGGCGGATGCCACCGCTGAGTCCGCGCGAGGGCTTGATCCTGATCAATGACAGTCGGCCCCAAGAGGGCTAGACTGGCCATCATGAGAGCTCGCACGTCCCCTGCCCTGATCTGCCCAGCGTCCGCAGGCGCTGCTTCGGGCGTGCGGGAGCTGTCATGGTGAGGCTGCTGAGGCGATGGCGGCGACCCCGTTCTCGTGCCCGACTGGCATGGCTGGGACTGTGGGCGCTGCTGCTGCAGCAACTCGCGCTGGTGGCTTACGCCTGTCCGCTGGAATCGGTGGAAGCTGGACAAGCGACCCTGATGGTCGGTTGCGAAGAGATGTCCACGCCGGATCCCGATGCTCCGGCGTTGTGCGACCAGCATTGCCAGCGCGATCACATCGCCACGGCCGATGCGAAGGCCCCTCAAGTGCCTTACCAGCCCGCGCTGGCCGCCTTCGCGCTGGTGCAGGCTCTGTTGCCACCGGTACACGCGCAGTTGTATCGGGATGTTCCGGTGTGCGTGTCCGATCCGCCTCCCCTGCAGCGCTTCTGTAGCCTGCTGATTTAAGCCCCCTCCTGGATTGACCCGTGCTCGTGCTGCATGCGTTGCAGCGCGCTCGTTGTCGTTTCCCGGAGGTCTTATGGAGATGTCTTTCTTCTTGCGTGCAAGGCGCAAGATGGCGTGTGGGTTCGTGTTTGCCCTGGCGCTCAGTGGTCCTGTGCTGGCGGCATCGCCCGCTATCCCGATCAGCTACACAGAAGCCCTACAACGGGCGCTTGCTAACGCCCCAACCCTGCAGGTGCGCCGATCGCAGATCGATGCCAGTACCGAAGAAGCCACGCGTGCTGGCGCGCTTCCCGACCCACGTTTGATCGTGGGGCTGGCGAACTGGCCCGTCAGCGGACCCGATGCCTTCAGCTTGCGGGCCGATGAGATGACCACCCAGCAAATCGGTCTGATGCAGGAGTTTCCTGCGCGTGCGAAACGACGTGCCGAGCACGCGTTGGCGCAAGCGACGCTGGCGCAAGCGCGCTCACTGTCGATGGCCGAACAGCAGATGGTGGCCCAAGCGGCCGCGCTGGCCTGGATCGAGCTGTGGAGTACGCAGCAAGCCGTAGATGCGTTGGAAGGTCTGCGCGAGCCGGCCCGTATAGCCGAGCGTGCGGCGCGTGCTCGCTTGGCAGGCGGCACGGCCGGGGCCAGTGATGTGCTTGCCGCCCAGGCCGCCCTACTGCAGTTGGACAATCGCCTGGAGCAGGTACATGCGGAGCACGCCGCCGCGCAGGCCGGCCTGGCGCGGTGGTTGGGTATTGCACCAGAGGCGATCTTGGCCAGTGGTGCGGCACCGGATTTTTCGCAGTTGCCATTGGAGCCCACCCAACTGCTGGCCAAACTGGACCAACACACGCCACTACTGGGCTGGGAGGCACGCGAGAGCTTAGCCCAGGCCCAGGTGGATGCGGCCGTGGCCGAAACCCGCCCGGATTGGAGTGTGGAGCTCACCTACGGACGTCGCGAGCGCGCACCCGACGGCATGGCGCGCAGCGACATGCTCATGGTGGAAGTGGGTGTGGGCCTGCCGCTGTTCCAGAAGAACCGCCAAGCACGAGGCATCGCGGCACGGCGGGCCGAGCTGGAGGCGGTGTCCGCAGAGCGCGATGAGGCCCGGCGCATCCAAGCCGAGTCGGTGCAACGCGCGATAGCGCGATGGCGCGGGTTAACCGGCCAGTTGGAGCGCCAGAACACGCAGAGCCTGCCTTTGGCGCGCGATCGTGCACGCACGGCGTTGGCCGCCTACGGCGCCGGTGCCGACCTGCAGCCGTGGCTGGAAGCGCGGCGCGATGAGATCGAATTGCACCTGGAGAACGCCCGTCTGCTGGGCGAACAGGGCCGTGCCTGGGCGGCACTGGCCTATCTGCTACCCCATGAGGAGAACACGCCATGAGCCCGACCAAGACGCGTCTCACACAGCTCGCCGTGGCCCTCGGGTTGCTGGCGCTCGGCTTTGCCGGCGGCTACGCCTGGATGACTCGAACCTCTGATACCACCCCGCCCCCCGGCACGAGCGTCGCAGATCAAGCACGCAAGGTGCTGTACTGGTACGACCCCATGGCGCCGGAGCAGCGATTCGACAAGCCGGGCAAATCTCCGTTCATGGATATGGAGTTGCTGCCCAAATACGCAGATGAGGCCATAGGGGGCGGAACGCAGATCGATCCGCGCCTGCAGCAGAACGTGGGCATACGCACTCAGGAAGTGACGGTAGAGTTACTAGGGACTGCCGTACGCGTGCCGGGCACACTGACGTGGGATCTGACCCAGGAAAGCGTGATCAGTGCGCGCATGGAAGGCTTGATCACCCACGTGCAGGTAAAGGCGCCGTTTACCGAGGTTCGTCGTGGTCAAACGCTGGCCACCGTGCAGGCCCCGGCATGGAACGCGGCCATCGCCGAAGCACATGCCCTGAGCCAAGCTCAGTCCGCGGGCGCGCGTGAGCTGCAGGGTGCGGCGCAACAACGGTTGCGTTCGTTGGGTGTTCCTTCTGGCGCCTCGGCCAGAAGTGGCGTCGTGCTTAGCGCAGACCACAGTGGTGTCGTGACCGAGATCCTGGCACGCGAGGGACAGACGGTGATGCCCGGTACGCCACTGTTCAAGATCAATGGGCTGGACACGTTGTGGCTGGAGGCCTCGGTACCCCAGGCAGCGCTGGGCACCTTGCGGCCGGGGACCTCAGTGCAGGCCACGGTCAGTGCCTGGCCGGCAGAGCGCTTTGCCGGACAGATCCAGGCGTTGCTTCCCCAGGTCGACATGGCTAGTCGCACGCAGCGGGCGCGAATTGTGCTGCGCAACCCGCAGCGTCGGCTGGTGCCGGGCATGTTCGCCGAGGTTCTGGTGCAGCCCGACGCCGAGCAGGCCCTGCCAGTCGTTCCCACGGAGGCGCTGATCGCCACCGGGCGGGACAGCCGGGTCATCGTGCAGGATCCGGACGGGAGCTTCCGGCCAGTGCGGGTGAGTGTGGGACGTAGCGTGCAAGGGCGCACGCAGATCGTGGCAGGCTTGGCCGGTGGTGAACGCGTGGTCGTCTCGGGTCAGTTCTTGCTCGACTCCGAAGCCAGTCTCTCCGGTGCGTTGGAGCGCCTGGGTGCTGCACAACCGACACGCCCTGCCAGCGCATCAGGTGTGCACGAGCGCCATGACGCCGGGCACGAACCACGCACTGTCGTGCCGTCACCGTCCAGACAGCCGGCGCCTGTCGCGCCAGACACCTCCACCTCTACGCCGCCGCGCTGCCCGGTGCAGTACTGGTATGACCCGATGGTGCCGGAGAAGCATTTCGACAAGCCGGGCAAGTCACCGTTCATGGATATGCAGTTGGTACCCAAGTTCGGCCCCGCCGCAGCCGCTGATTGCCAGGCAAGCGAGGTCATGTCCGAAGCGATGGAGGGCACACCATGATCGCGCGCCTGATCCATGCTTGCATCGCCAATCGCGTGCTGGTGCTGGTTGCCGCCGCGCTGCTGGCGGTGGTCGGTATCTGGTCGGTAAAGAACACGCCGCTGGATGCGCTGCCGGACCTGTCCGATACCCAGGTCATCATCCGCACGCAATGGGCGGGGCAAACCCCGCGCATCATCGAAGACCAGGTCACCTACCCGTTGGCCACCACGATGTTGTCCGTGCCGGGCGTGAAGGCGGTACGCGGCTTCTCCTTCTTCGGTGATTCATTCGTCTACATCCTGTTTGACGATGCCACTGATCTTTACTGGGCGCGCTCTCGAGTGCTCGAGTACTTGAGCCAGGTACGCGATCGACTTCCGCCGAATGTGAATCCGGCGCTGGGTCCTGATGCGACAGGACTGGGCTGGATCTACCAGTACGCCTTGGTGGATCGGACAGGTCAACGTGATGTGGGGCAGCTGCGTGCGTTGCAGGACTGGTTTCTTCGTTATGAGCTAAAAACCGTGCCGGACGTGGCTGAAGTAGCCAGTGTGGGCGGTGCGGTGCGCGCCTGGCAGATCCAGCCCGATCCGCAGGCGTTGGCGGCCCGTGGACTGACGGTGGCCGAGCTCATCGAGGCGGTGGATGCGGCCAACGGCGCTACCGGGGGCTCGGTGATCGAACAAGGCGAAGCCGAACTGATGGTGCGCAGCGAAGGCTACCTGCGCACACAGGAGGCGTTCGAACAGGTGCCGGTAACCGGCAACGACGGCATCCCCGTCCTGCTCGGCGAGGTGGCCACGATCAGTCGCGGGCCGGTCTTCCGTCGTGGTATCGCAGAGTTGGATGGTCAAGGTGAGGTGGCCGGCGGCGTGATCGTCCTGCGGACCGGCAAGGATGCCTTGGGGGCCATTCGGAACGTCAAAGCGCGACTGCAGGCGTTGCAATCCAGCTTGCCCGAGGGCGTGGAAGTGGTGCCGGTGTACGACCGCTCCGAGCTGATCCAGGATGCGGTACGCAACCTCACCCACAAGCTTGGCGAAGAGTTTCTGGTCGTAGCGCTGGTATGCCTGCTGTTCCTGTGGCACCTACGCTCGGCGTTGGTGGCCGTCATCACCCTGCCTTTGGGTATCCTGGCGGCCTTCATCGTGATGCACGCCCAGGGGATCTCCGCCAACTTGCTGTCATTAGGCGGCATCGCCATCGCCATTGGTGCGATGGTCGATGCAGCGGTGGTGATGATCGAAAATGCACACAAGCATCTGGAGCACTGGCGGGAGGCGCACGGCCGGGAACCTCAGGGTGAGGAGCGCTGGCAGCTGATGGCCCGCTCGGCGGCCGAGGTCGGACCGGCCCTGTTCGCCAGCTTGCTGGTCATCACCCTGTCTTTCGTGCCGGTTTTTGCCCTGCAGGCGCAGGAAGGGCGATTGTTCTCGCCTCTGGCCTACACCAAGACCTACGCGATGGCCGCCGCAGCAGGGTTGTCGGTGACCTTGATCCCCGTCTTGATGGGCTACCTGATCCGCGGCCGCATCCGCCCGGAACAGCAGAACCCCATCAATCGCATCCTGATCGCTGGCTATCGGCCCATCCTGCTGTGGGTCCTCAAACATCCCGGTGTCACCTTGCTGCTCAGCGGCCTGCTGCTAGTGCTCACCTTGATCCCCTTTAGCCGGTTGGGCAGTGAGTTCATGCCGCCCTTGGAAGAAGGCAGCCTGTTGTACATGCCCACGGCCCTGCCCGGCCTGTCCGCCGACAAGGCCCGTCAGTTGCTCCAGCTCTCGGGCCGGATGATCAAGACCGTACCGGAGGTTGAGCACGTGTTCGGCAAGGCGGGCCGTGCCGAAAGTGCGACCGATCCGGCACCGATCGAAATGTTTGAGACCACCGTGACCTTCAAGCCGCGGGATCAATGGCGCCCGGGCATGACCCCCCAGAAGCTACGCCAGGAGTTGGACGCAGCGGTCAAGATTCCCGGTCTGACCAACCTATGGGTCCCGCCCATTCGCAATCGCATCGATATGTTGGCCACCGGCATCAAGAGCCCGATTGGGATCAAGGTCTCCGGACCCGATGTGGAGCAGATCGAGCGCCTGAGCCAGCAGATCGAGCAGGTGGCCAAGACTGTGCCCGGCGTGAGTTCGGCACTGGCCGAACGCGTCACGGGTGGGCGCTATGTCGATGTACAGGTGCGCCCGGAAATCGCTGCACGTTACGGATTCACTCAAGGCCAACTCCAGCAACTGATTGCCACGGTCGTTGGCGGTGATCCAATCGGGGAAACGATCGAGGGGCGCGAACGCTATCCCATCGTCTTGCGCTACCCCCGTGGCCAGCGTGACTCGTTGCAGGCCTTGCAGGATCTGCCGCTGATCGCGCCAGGCGGTGTGCAACTGACCTTGAGCCAGGTGGCGGAGCTGTCAATCAGCCCAGGCCCGCCGATGCTCAAGAGCGATAACGGCCGGTTGGTGGGCTACATCTACGTGGATGTGGCCGATCGCGACTTGGGATCGGTGGTCCAGGAACTGCAAGCCGCGGTGCAGACCCAGGTGAGTTTGCCTGCCGGCTATGGTCTGGCGTGGTCGGGGCAGTACGAGTATCTGCAACGGGCTTTGGCACGCCTGCAATGGGTGGTGCCCGCGGCGTTGGCGATCATCTTCCTGGTCATCTGGATGGTATTTCGCCGGCTTAGCGATGTATCCATCATCCTGCTCAGCTTGCCCTTGGCGTTGGTGGGCGGTTTCTGGTTGATCTGGGGGCTGGGCCATGCGATTTCGGTGGCCAGCATGATCGGATTCATCGCCCTGGGCGGCGTTGCGGCTGAGTTCGGCGTCATCATGCTGCTGTACCTGCGTCATGCCTGGGAGCAGCGCTTGGCCAGCGGTGCGCCGGAAGATGTGTCTACCCTGCAAGAGGCTATCTACGAAGGCGCCGTGCAACGGGTGCGCCCGAAGGCGATGACGGTAGCCGTCATCCTGGCCGGGTTGTTTCCGCTTTTCGTCGGTGCCGGTGCCGGCTCGGAGGTCATGCAACGTATCGCCGCGCCGATGCTGGGTGGCATGCTCACCGCACCGGTGCTCTCTATGGTGGTGATTCCCGCAGCGTTCTATCTAGTGCGGCGACGTGGATTGCGCGCGGCGCGGGGCGACCAATGAGAGACAGACTGAGCACTTGAGGTAAGTCCCCACAAAAAGACGCCAGTCATGGAAGAAGTCATGACTGGCGTCAAAGGGGAGAGTACCGCCTACATGCTTACTTATCAGTGCCCGGCGTGCGGGGAAATCTCAAAGCTCAGCGACGCCCGATCCGACACAAAATCCAAACCCTTTTGTGTAGAGGGCACCATGTGATTGGTGTGGATGTACCAGGTCTTGGCGGTGGTCACCTGGAAACTGGCTTGGCCTTGGGCATCGGTGCGCAGGAGCGTAGCGCTACCGTGCCCACCCTTGACCGGTGCGTCAGCACGATGACCGACGTACACGCGTAGGTTGGGCACTGGCGTGCCCTGCTGCAGCACCTGGAACGACAGCTGTTCGCCGACCTTCACGCTTCCAGGATTGCGGGCCAAGCGGATCTCCAGCGGATAGCCCAGCGAGGCAGCGAAATCGTCGGTCAGTTTTGTGCCCACCTGTCCAATGGTACGAGCATGCTTGGTATAGCTATAGGTGACCCCTTTGGGAAACTTGCTCGCATCATAGGTGGCCAGGGTATCGGGCAAGTCTTCCAACTCCAGGTACTTGCCGAACTCGCTGGCCGTACGCGTGCTGGTGGAGGCCATCGTCGAGACCCCCAGCAGATAGGTGCCCTCGCCCGCCGGATGCACGGTGAGCTGGCTCTGCTTGCCGACCTCTTTCCAACTGGCCAAGTCCGGTGCAGTCTTAGCGCCGCCCTGACTCAGCGAAACGTCCTGTAGACGCGCTCGGGTGACTGCACCTGCACTTTCATCGAAGGTGCCATTGTTCACCAACGCTGTGTTCGCCTCGCCCGCTGCGGTGCCAGGCTTGGAGAAAGCGACAAACAGGTCGTGCGCACCGGCACTGCCGGCCACAGCGAACAGCAGTAGTGTGGCGGATAGTTGCGTGTTTCTCATGATGTGTAGCTCCTCGTGATCGTGGCTTACCAGTGGTAACCAAAGCGGACATTCCAGCGACGACCCAGCAAGTCGTACGTCATGGTGTCGGTGTCGGTGTTGGGGTTGTTCTTCACGAACGGCGCCTTCTTATCGAGCACTTTTTCAACGCCGGCGGAGATATCCCACTTCTTCTTGATGCCGTAGCTCAGTTGCAGGCTGTGGTACACCACGCTGGACACATGCGAGCCGATCGTGTCGGGCACGGCGATGATGTCGTCCGCGCTGCCGATGTACTGCGCCGAATAGACGCCGGTCCAACGGTTCTTGCCCATACGCAGTGAGCCCAAGCCACGCCACTGGGTGTAGCTACCCAAGCCGCTGGTGATCTTGCCGGCGTACTCAATGGTGGTGGCCCCGGGCGTGAGCGCCCCCAACCCACGCGGGGTGAGTCTGGAGGTCCTGGAAGCCCTGCTGGATCTGGTCATGGCCTCGGGCAAGGTACGTGTGGTCGACGTGGCGGAACTGTGTCCGCCCCTGGATCCGGATCAAGCCACCGCACGTGTGGCCGCGCGTTTGATCCACCGAATGGTCAGTGCGCAGGCTCAGTGAAGTGATATCGGCTGGCAAAAGGCAGTGAGCTAATGGGAACGCTCAGCCAGCAACTGCTTCATTTGCGCGATCTCCTGTGTCTGCGAGGTAATAATGTCCTGGCAGAGCTTCACCAACTCAGGATCCTTCAGACGATTCTCCTCACACATCAGGATGGCGCCAGCGTGGTGGGGAATCATCGAACGGATGAACTGTTTGTCAGTGACCGCTGCTTGAGTGCGAATGCCCCACCAGCAGAACAGCATGAACGCCACCGTCAGACCAGCCAGAATCAGATTGCGTCGGCGATCGGGGTACATGCTGGACATTAGCCACAGCTCGATCAGCAGCATGGGAGCGGCCATCAGGCCCGCCATGTAGAACTGGTTCACGTTGTTATAGACGTTAGCCCACTGATCGACCATTGCGTACATCAATGCGTACATGGCCACGAAAGACAGGCCCATCATCAACAACAGGCGGCCGTAATGGCCTTGATGCCCTTGTTGTGCCTGGTGGGCAGGTTGGTGTGAGGCGTGCGGTTTTGCGTGCTGGGACTGCGGGTCTTGCGCGTTTTCGTGCGTACCGTGCGAAGAGGACATAACAATCTCCGTGGGAATGGCAGAACGGCGGAAGAACCCGCGAACTGTTGGAACAGCTCCCGGGCTGAGAACACTTACATACCCTTGCCGGCAGCGAATTCCTGCGGGCTCAGCTTGCCATCTTTGTTGCTATCGAGCATGCCAAAGTGCGGCGCCAGCTTGTGCTTGGCCAGTTCTTCCTTGGACAGCGAGCCGTCCTTGTTGGCATCGAGCTTGGTGAAATCGGCATCGGCCGCCGCCGGCTTGTGCTGACCGTGGTCGGTGGTGGGCGTGGTGGTCTGGCCGCCGGCGAAGGCCGCGCCCGCCATCAGGAACAAGGCCATCATCGAGAGGGAGGCATAACGCTTCATTGCAGTACTCCTTGTGGGATATGAGCCATCAGTGACAGGAATGGCCGCGCGCAGGCTCATCGGCGCGGTCAGGGTGGGGGGTGGCAACAACGGTGGAGCCGGACAAACGCAGGGCATTGGTGACCACCGAAACCGAGCTCAGGCTCATGGCCAGGGCCGCCATCATCGGACTGAGCAAAAGGCCGAAGCTGGGATACAGCAAGCCGGCGGCGATAGGCACGCCGATGGCGTTGTAGACGAAGGCGAAGCCCAGGTTCTGCTTCATATTGGCCACCGTCAAAGACGAGATGGCACGGGCTTGCACGATGCGCCTCAAATCACCCTTGACCAGGGTGAGCTGGGCGCTGGACATGGCCACATCCGTGCCCGTCCCCATCGCGATGCCCACATCGGCTGCCGCCAGGGCCGGCGCATCGTTGATGCCATCGCCAGCCATGGCCACGCGACGACCCTGGGCTTTGAGTTGCTGGACCAGGTCGGCCTTGTCCTGCGGCTTGACGCCACCACGCACATCCTCGATGCCCAGCGTGCGCCCCACGGCCTCGGCCGTCGCCTGTGCGTCACCGGAGGCCATCACCACGTGCAGGCCATCGGCACGTAGCAGGTTCAAGGCAGGCAAGGTCGTGGCTTTGATGGGATCAGCCACCGCAATGGCGCCGGCCAACCGACCATTGACCGCCAGGAACATCACGCTAGCGCCTTCTTTCCGAAGACGCTCGGCGCTGCTTTGCAAAGGTGCTACATCGGCGCCAACCGACGCCATCAGGCTTTGGTTGCCGAGCACGACATCCTGATCGGACACGCGCCCGCGGACGCCTTGGCCGGTGAGCGAATCAAAATCTTGGGCGGCCACCAGGTTCAAGCCACGTCGCTGGGCTTCAGCCACGATGGCCTCGGCCAAGGGGTGCTCACTGCCCTGCTCCAAGCTGCCGGCCAAACAAAGGATCTGATCGGCGTCGAAGCCGGCGTTGGAGAGCGTGTCGCGAAAGGCTGGACGCCCCTCGGTCAACGTACCGGTCTTGTCCACGATCAACGTGTCGATCAGACGTAGCTGCTCGATCGCCTGAGCATCGCGGAACAGGACCCCGACCTGCGCAGCGCGGCCAGTGGCGACCATGATCGACATGGGGGTAGCCAAACCCAAGGCACACGGGCAAGCAATGATCAGAACCGATACGGCATTGAGGACGGCAAAGGTCCAGGACGGTTCGGGTCCAAACAGACCCCATCCGAAGAACGTGAGCACCGCCGTGGCCAGCACGGCCAGGACAAACCAGTACGCCACCTTGTCCGCCATACGCTGCATCGGCGCGCGGGAGCGCTGGGCTTGGGCTACCAACTGCACAATCTGCGCCAGTACCGTCCCGGATCCGACTTTGTCCGCCCGGATGACTAAGGCGCCCGTCCCGTTGAGCGTGGCGCCTATAACGTGATCACCGACAGCCTTCTCCACCGGAATGGGTTCACCGGTCAGCATCGACTCATCGACACTGGCGCGGCCTTCGATGACTTCCCCATCGACCGGCACCTTCTCGCCCGGTCGTACGCGAAGCAGATCACCCACGTGCACGTGATCCAGCGCAACGTCCTCTTCGCCCCCATCGGGTTTGACGCGGCGAGCCGTCTTGGGCGCCAATCCCAGCAGGGACTTGATGGCCGCCGAGGTTTTGGAACGCGCCCGCAGTTCCAGCAGCTGTCCGAGCAGGGTGAGCGAGACGATGACCGCTGCCGCCTCGAAGTAGACCCCTACCCGTCCATGCTCGCGGAAAGAGTCCGGAAACAGGTCCGGTGCCACGGTGGCCACCACGCTGTAGCCAAACGCGGCGGCCACGCCGATGCCGATCAGCGTCCACATGTTGGGGCTGCGATTGCCGATGGACTGTAGGCAGCGCTCAAAGAAAGGCCACCCCGCCCAGAGCACCACCGGGGCGCTCAGCACGAGCTCAATCCAGGTGCGCGCCTGCGTGGACAAGCCGGGCAGACGGTGTCCCAGCATGGCCAAGACCAGGACGATCAACGTCAAAGGCAACGTCCACCAGAACCTTCGGGTGAAATCGCGTAACTCTGGATTGTCGTCCTCCTCCAGCGAGGGCATCTCCGGCTCCAGCGCCATGCCGCAGATCGGACAGGTGCCGGGACCTGGCTGACGAATCTGCGGATGCATCGGGCAGGTGTAGACCGTGGCGTGGGTACCGCTGGGTTGGGCCACCGCTGCTGGGGCGGTCACTTCAACTTGCTGGGGAGCATCGTCCGTATAGCGGACGGGATTGATGATGACCCGTCCATCCGCAGCCTCGACAGGGGCTGCGCCTGCAGAATGGTGATGGTCATGGGACGACGGTGAGTTCATGCCGATGCTCGCTTTAGTGGGGATGGACTGCCAAGGCAGTGTGCCATTGCGGGTTACACAGCTATTCGGGGCTGAGCGTCCCGAGCACTGAAACAACAATCAGGATCAAGATGGCCAGCGCGGCCTCAGCCGTAACACTCTGCCGCAAAGCCCGCACCTCCTGCGCGGGATCTCCGCTGGTCAGCGCTCGTTCCAAGCGCGGCACCAGCGTCCATCGGTGCAGCGCTCCCAAACCCAGCATTCCAGCGAACAGGGCCAGTTTGAAAAGCAGCAACTTCCCGTAGGTGCTCTGGAACAGGGCCGAAAACGACCACGCGGTGAGATCCCCGTAGTGCGCGATGCCGGACACGATGAGCGCACCAACGAAGATCGTTCCCAGCGTCGAAAAACCATGCAGAAAGTCATGCGTTGATCGCAGACGCCCGCTGCCGTTCGTCTCTTTGCCGCGCAGCAGCATGGCAAGGAACATCAGGACCGCTGCGATCCAGCCGCCTGCCGCGAGAAGATGGACGATGCCTGCAGCAAGCCGGACCGCGCCTGCCAAGCCCTCGCCAGCGGCGGCGTGGCCGTTCCATGCCAGCGAAGCGAGTGCGCCGCCCGCCAGCATCGCCCCCAGCGGGAAGGCGGTCTCCACCTTCCCGCGGCGACGATGCCATCCGAGCACGAACATCAGGGCGACCAGCAGCGCGCCTCTCGCCATGGCTGCCCGGCCCGCGGACGTCTCGAGCAGATACCAGCCAAGCGATGCGCGATCAACCTCGGCAAGCGGCATTCCCATGATGCCCGCGGTCTTGAAGACGACATCGAGCCCGGTGAGCACGAGACCGGCTACGGCACCCGCCAATAGAACGCCCATGAGTGACCACCCGGCCAAGGCGTCGGCGAGTGCCGATCGACGCGACCCGTACCAACCGAAGAGTGGAACCCCGAAAAGAACCATGATGACAAGGTATTCCAAGAATCTCAGTGCATAAGCCGACAGGTCGAACATTCGCGACTCCTCAGCGCACCGTGAAGCTGAAGCTGCCCGGCATGGGGTGGTTGTCACCACCGACGGCGCGGTATTCCACGGTATAGACGCCCGGAGCCAGCGGTCCAGGCAACTTGGCACGCAGGGTCTTGCCGTTGTTGACGATCTCGGTCGTGAAATTCTCGATCGGCATGGTGGAACTGCCGTGCTTCATGAGCAACTTGAGACGCGACGCCCGCGAAATCAATGTCTCGTTGAACACGAGATCGATCTGGCCTGGCGAGGCCACCACCGCATTTGCCGCCGGTGTGGACTGCTGCAGCGCGGCGTGGGCGTGCGCGACCTGCAGCGAAAACTGCCCGGCCGCGATTGCGAGGACGAGCGCGAAGGAGCGAATGACGTTGGACGACTTCATATGGATAAATCCTCATTGGAATGTGATGCAAAGCCCGTTCGGGAGGGGCCGCGCTGTGTTCGATGCGACAAGCGTTAGATGTCGGACTGTCACTGAAACCACGATTTGTCGGATTTTCTTGATACTTCCGCTTTCGCGAGACGAGGATCCCACCGGCTCAGGCGGGATCCTCGACGCATTACGCTGCCATGGCGCTGCAGCTTTCCGCGCAGCGGCGACAAACTTCGGCGCAGCGCGTCATCTCAGGGTCGTTCATGGCGTCGCATGCATCGGCGCACTGGCGGCAGATCTCCGCGCAGGCACCGCAAACCACGTCGTGAACGCTGGCACCGCGCAGCATCGCGTCGGCACTGGTTGCGCAGGTATCGGCACACGTCGCCAACAGGGCGATGTGCTCCGGGGCCGCGTGAACACCTCCTTTGGTCAGGCAGTAGTTGATGGTCTCCAGGCAGATCGCATGGCATTGCGTGCAGTTGTCGATGCACTCGTTCATGGCCTGGGGCCGGTGTGCTGCGGAATGGTGAGTCATGTAGTTCTCCTTCTTCCTCGCGGGCGAGAATCGGCGCGCCCGCAACACCGTCCCCTGTTGCTGCGACGGATCAGTGCTGTGCGAACGGTTCAGTGGTTCCGTCGCGATGTATCAGCTCGACCGTGAACGGCTGCTGGCGTCCCTCCGGGACCTCCATGCCCGGAGAACCAAGCGGCATCCCTGGGAGGACCAGGCCGCGTGCGTTCGGCTTTTCTTCGAGGAGACGCTTGATGTCCGCGGCCGGAACGTGGCCTTCGATGACGTATCCGCCGATCTCGGCCGTGTGGCAGGAGCCCTTTGCATAGGGGACACCCAACCGCTCCTTGACCAGACCCAGGTCATCCATGTCGTGCACATCCACGGTGAATCCCGCCTTCTGCACGTGGTCGATCCAGACACCGCAGCACCCGCAGGTCGGGGTCTTGTGGACGGTCATGCGTGGCAGGGCTGCTGGAGTCGCGTCGGCTGATTGGACGACAACCTGTGCGGAGGGCGAGGTTGTGGGTTGCGCGGATGAAGCATCCTGGGTGCAAGCACCCAGACCAGCCACGGCAAGGACCACAAAAGTCAGACGGTGCAATGTGAGCGTAGTCATTTCAATCTCTCGACTCAGCGCTTGGTCCGCGAGGACCAGTGGATGTGGACGATCCGCCAGCCGTCCGCGGTCTCCTTCAGCACCATCGTCTCGTCGCTCTGGACGGTCAGTGGCTGGCCATCCTTCTGGGCATGCAACTCGCTTTCGGTTCCGACCCACGCGAACTCGCCAGCGGCTCGTGCGCGCTGACGGAGCAGCTGGCGATGGGCGCCCTTGAGGAACGCCGCATCGCTGACTGCGTGATGGCCCATGTATTCCTCGCGGCTGCGTTCGGCGCCCCCGGACTCGAGGATGAGAACGTCGGCAGCGAGCAGGGCTTCGACCGTGGCCAGATCGCCGCTAGACAGGGCCCTGTTGAAACGCTCCGCTACGGCGACCGCGGCCTCTGCAGTGACTGGGACGTCGACGTCCGCAGATGCCGCGGCAGCGGGGTGATGTGCGTGCGGCTGTGTCGCCTGCGCCATTGCGGGGGACACGACGGCCAGTGCCAGTGCGAGGGTGAACGAGATTGCTGTTGCGTTCATTGCGTGGGCTCCAAGAAGATCAATGGGGGTGCGCATGGCCGTCATCGGCCACGGGCGTGTGTGGTGCAGGGTGCGACTCCACCTTGCCGTCGGGATGGCCGTGGCTCACCAACCCGACTTCCGTGTCGCTGGGTGTCGGGCCGTGGTGATCGTCGTCCACGCCCGGCGGGTGCGCATGCGGCATGGAGTTGTTGCCCGGCTCGAATAAGGCAGGGTGATCCTCGGCCTTTTCGTCGTCATGGTGGCCTTGCGTCTCGCCGCCGCCATGCGAATGGCCCTCGCTGCTGTCGACAAGTTCCTTGTACGCAGTCGCGTCCAGCGTGGGCAACTTCTGCAGGAAGGCCGACATGTTCCATATGAACTCATCGTCCATGCTGCCGCCCCAAGCGGGCATGCCGCTGGCCTTGATGCCGTGCTTGATCACCCAGAACGCCTCAGCTGGAGCGACCGGCTGTTTGCTTAGGTTCGGTGGCGCGGGGTACAGGCCCTTGCTCATCTCGGTGGCCGCCGCGTCTGGTGAAAGATGGCAGGTCACGCACATGGCGTTGTAGTTGCCCGCACCCTGGCGGATACGCTCAGGATCATCAAGGTTCGTGGGTAGCTGAAGCTTGGCGGCGCGCACCTCAATGGAACGCTCGCGCGCCGTTTCAAGTAGCGCATACACCGGGCGACTATGCGGATCGTCGGCGGCCACGTTGTACACGCCCAGAGAGAGCGTGGCGGTTGCGACCACCGCAACCAATGCCACGCCGGCACCGAGCCATACCCACATCTTTTTGTTGGATTTCATTGTCAGTTCCCCTTAGAACCAGGTACGAAGGCCGATGACCAAGCGCGTGTCTTCAAAGGACTCGCCATGCTCGCGTCGCATGTCTGCGGTATTGCCAAACGCGCGCTCGTACACCACGCCGATGTAGGGAGCGAACTTTCGGGTGAACTCATAGCGAAGTCGTAGCCCCGCCTCAGCGGCACTCAGACCCGAACCTATCCCGCGCAATGGATCGTTCTTGCCATAGGCGGTGACTTCCACCAGCGGCTGCAAGATCAGCCGGTTGGTTAGCAGCAATTCGTACTCGGCCTCGACATTGGCGGCAGTCTGGCCCCCTTCGCCGAGATAGGCTGTGGCGGACACTTCGAACTTCATCGGCGCCAAGCCCTGTACACCGATAGCGGCGAAGTTCTGCGATGCCCCAGGCTTGAAGTCATGACGCACACCGGCCACCACATCCCACCACGTGGAGATACTGCGGCCGTAAAGCACTTCCAGATCAGCCGACTCGGTCTGACCATCCGTGCGTTCGCCTTCACTGCGGAGCCAGACGCGATTGAGGTCCGTACCGATCCAGCCCTGGCCCTCCCAGCCCAGCCCGGTGCCCGGATCGGCATCCCAGGTTTCCAGGCGATTGAGCAGCACGTAGCTCTTGATCGAGTTGTCATGCACCGGATGCGCGTGTTCCGGCGCGATGGCCGCCTTGCGATCCGCGTCCGTCACCGCGGGAATCGGGGTGCGCGGCTGCGTTGGCGCTGCAGGCCCGTGTCCCATCTGACTGTGGTCCATGCCCTCCATCGATTGCATTCCCGCTTCTGGTGTAGCGGGCGCGGGCGAATCATGGCCCATCTGCGAATGGTCCATCCCCTGCATCGCAGGCGTGGCCGTGCCGGAGGTGTCGGCTGCAGCGGGCTGTGCCATCTGACTGTGATCCATGCCCTGCATCGACTGCGCCTGCGCTGTGGGCGCCGCAGGTGTGCTCGCGGGCGAGCCGTGCCCCATCTGCGAATGGTCCATGCCCTGCATGGCAGGCTCGGCTGCGTTAGCCTGCGGCTCGGCGTGGCCCATCGCCGCATGATCGATCGTCGCTTCGCTCGTCTTGGCCGGTGTTGCAGGCTTTTGGGCTGGCGCAGGTTTTGATGTCGGTGCCTGATGTGCAGAGTGATCCTGAGTCTGGGTCTGCGCGCCCTGCTCCATCTGCATGGAGCCGTGCTGCATAGATTGGGCGCTGGCCGCATTGGCCAGGGCCAGCGAGATAGCCGTCAGCGCAGTCAGGGTGGTATCGCGTCTATTGATGTTCATTCGTCGACCCTCACCGTGCGCATCATTCCGGCTTCCATGTGATAAAGCAGGTGGCAATGGAACGCCCAGCTGCCCAACGCATCGGCACGCACGCGATACGTGCGTCGGCTACCTGGCGGCATATCCACCGTGTGCTTGCGCACCATGAAGTTGCCGTTGTCGTCCTCCACGTCACTCCACATGCCGTGCAAATGGATGGGATGGGTCATCATCGTGTCGTTAACCAATACGATGCGCATACGCTCGCCGTAGTTCAGCCGCAGCGGCTCGACATCGGAAAACTTCTGACCGTTGAAGCCCCAGGAGAATTTCTCCATGTGTCCGGTCAGATGCAGCTCGATCTCGCGACCGGGGTCGCGTCCGTCAGGGTCTTCAAAGGTGCTCTTGAGCATGGAATACGTCAGCACATGACGGCCGTTATCGCGCAGGCCATTGCCCGGATCATCCAAGCGCGAACTCACGCTCATGGCTTGGTTGTCCAACAGGGGATTGTTGGTCTCGCTAGCAGGGTGTGATTGCATGCCCCCGTGCTGCATGCCTGCCATGGCACCATCGCCGGCGGCGGGCATCGCATGGCCTGCATGGGCCGAGGTCGCGTTACCGCTGACAGGTGGGGTCATGCCAGGCATGCCCATGGCCGCACCACAGCCGCCTTCCATGCCCTTGCTGCCGCCAGACATATCCATCGACCCATGATCCATGCCCATGTCTGCCATCGTCAGCAGCGGCCGGGGATCCACAGACGGAACGGGCGCGCGTAATCCTTCGCGCACAGCGAGCGTGCCGCTGATGTAGCCGGTGCGACCGGAGTCTTGGGCAAAGATGGTGAATGCGTCCTGCCCGGAGGGCTCCACGATCACATCGAAGGTTTCTGCTACCGCGATGCGGAACTCGTCGACGGAAACCGGATGGACATACAAGCCATCTGCCGCCACCACGGTCATCTTCAGCCCCGGAATACGCACATCGAAGTACGTCATGGCAGAGCCATTGATGAAACGCAGGCGCACCTTCTCGCCACTTCGGAACAAACCGGTCCAGTTGCCCAGTGAGGTCGTGCCGTTCATCAGGTAGGTGTAGGTGTTGGCGTTGACGTCGGACAGGTCCGTGGGCGTCATCCGCATCACGCCCCACATCTTGCGATCTTCCAACGTGGCCGACAGGCCGTTGCGCTTCACATCGCGCGCAAAATCGCCGACCGTGCGCTTGTAGTAATTGTCATGGCCCGGCATCTTCTTCAAACGATCGAACAGGGCCGTCGGGTCCAGGTCTGTCCAATCGCTCAGCATCACGACGTAGTCGCGATCGAAACTGAAGGGCTCCGGCTCCAATGGGTCGATGACGATCGGGCCATAGAGCCCGGCTTGTTCCTGGAACCCTGAGTGGCTGTGGTACCAGTAGGTTCCGCCCTGATGCAGGGTGAACCGGTAGTGGTAGGTCTCACCACGTCCGATACCGTCAAAGCTCAGACCCGGCACGCCGTCCATGTTGGCCGGCAAAATGATGCCGTGCCAATGGATGGAGGTGTCCGCGCCATGGATGGAGTTAGCGGGCAATGCATTAGAGACGCGCAAGTTGACCGTGGTGCCTTCCCGCCACCGCAGCAACGGCGCCGGAACGGACCCGTTGACCGTGATCGCGGTGCGGGTCTTGCCGGTGAAGTTCATCGGCGTCTCGCCAATGGTCAGGTCAAACTCAGTGCCCGATAGTACGTTGGGTTGTCCCGGCCCCTTGAGCGCCCAACTGGCTTTGGGCCAGAAACCTAATCCTGCGACTGCGCCTCCCAAGGCCAAGCCTTGGACAAATCGCCGCCGCGAAGGCAGCAGCGGTCCACCGCGTGGACCACGAAAATCATCATGCGACATGAAAATGCTCCAAGCGTCGTGTTGCCACCGGCGGGCGGTGGTACAGAGCGGGCGGCTGGCCTAAACAGGCATGCAAGCCACACCAACGGCGCCATTGCGGCGCCTAGGGACGCTTAGCCGATCGGTGGTCGGATCAGATGAGGCAAGGCAGGTGCCGCATGCCCTAGGGGCAGCGGCATGACATCCAGGCCCAAGGCCAGTTGCACCGAAACATGCAGGCGCGCAGGAAGTGCGCTCGCGCAAGCGTGTACGCAGGCGCACCGGCACGCAGAAGACTTGCAACAGTCGGGACCGGCATGGTCGCCATGCCCAGTGCCAGCCTTTTCAATCGATGTGGCATCGGGATGATGCTCAGCACTGTGATGGGCGAAGCAGTCTTCGTCGACTTGCACCGCGGCAGCCACTTCGCTGGCCTGCTCTTCCATGACCGGGTTCATACTGACGGACGCAAACGCCGACCACGCGCCGTTAAGCACGAGCATGGCGATCAGGAACAGTCGCAGTAGAAGTGAGGAGGCTGACACGGGCGACATGGTATATCACTTTAGACAAGGCGCGTGTGTATCGGTCGTGAACAAAATCTCAAGTAAGCCTGAGATGTCGCGACTTGTCAGTCGCACTAGCCGCGGACACTGCAGCTCCCTCCAGAAGCGCCCAAAGGGCGGGTTGAGGCGAAGAGTTGCCCATAGGGCGAGCGCTTGTTCGGTTTACTTCTCGGGCGTGGCCTCGATCAGCTTCACCAACTCGCGCTTCTGCTGCTTGCTTAGCGAGCCCCAGCGCAGGAGCAACTTGGCCAGCAGATCATCGTCGGTGTAAAGGAAGGCGGCGGGGATCCCCAACGCTTGGGCCAACCGCTCAGCAATCTCCAGCATGGGCTCGTGCTTGCCACGCTCGTACTGGTTGATTCGGGGGCTGGCCACGTGAGGATCCAGACCGGCCCGGATGCCCAACTCCTTCTGCGACAAACCCGTGTGCAGGCGGGCTTGTTTGAGGCGTCGAGCGAAGGTCGGTGTTGAGTCGACGGACAAAGTCACGCGCGCACCCCATGGAGACCCCATAAGGATGGCGGATGTACCCTGCCTTGCATACTAAGATATTCTTAGCTTTGAGGCAACCGGCGACACCGGTAGCGCCGCCCCCCCCCCCAGGAGCCACGCCGCCCCCCCCCCCCAGGAGCCACGCCGCTCCCTCATCCCCGGAAACCGCATGCCCGGAACCTCGTCAATGACGCCATCTGGGGTCGCCAGCATCGAGGAGTTGGGCCTTCGTGGCACCCTTTTCCTAGCCGCACTGTTAGCCGCGCAGCTACGACGCCTACCGGTGGCGCCCACACGCCGCTCCACCTTGCTGGTGCTGGACACGCTGCGAGACTTGGCCTTGATCCAAGTTCCCTGGCCAGCGGATCGATGGCAGATCCGCCCCGATGCCGAGGTCACGCCCATCGAAGATCTGCAATGGGCTTTCGCCTGGTCTACCCACGAGCGCAGGCACCTGCTCCCGGTGCTGGAAGACCAACTCGGCGATATGGCACACGATGTAGACTTGGCGGACGCGAAACTGGAGCTGTGGGATGAACTTGCACTCTGGGAGACCGAGCAGTTTCTGGAGCAGCAATTGCTCAAACATCACTTCGACCCAGGCTGGGCACGTGATGTGGGGTTCGTCTTTCAATCCGGACCGCGGGGCTTGCCGATCGCGCGGTGGCGTTACTGCTGCTGGGCGGCGGTACGCCAAGGTGCCTCGGTGGCGATGCGTCTTGGCGTGCACGACAGCGCCCATGTGCGGGAAGCCATCTTTCAGGAGGTCCAGAAGCGCCTGCGCTACCTGATGACCAGTTCGCCCGAGCAAGGCATGTTCAAGCCCTATCATTTGGCACCGGAGTCCTCAGTAGCCAAACTGTTTGTAGATTGGGTCGTCCCTATGGAATGGGCGTACTGGACAGGTGAGCGCCACCCCAGCCGCTAGCAGACAAACGAGCAGCCTCGTCAGTCGGCTCCCCCATCTTGCGCATGGCCGCGCCGAGTTTTCTTCACCGCATTTTGTGCTGGCGTCAGTTGATTCAGTAGAGGCTCTAGCGCTTCAAGACGTGCATTGGCACGCAACGCATCGGCTTCAGCGCTCTCGCGGCGCTCACGCTCCCGCGCAAGGGTGTCTTGAACTTGAGCTAGCTCGTTGCGCATGGTATCCAAGGTCTTGGCGTCAGTCTTCCAGCGCTCCTGCAGTGCCAAATAGTCCGTCGCGGTCTGGCGCAACGCCACGACCTCGCTGTGTTGGCCTTCGTGGGCCTGTCGTAGCTGGGCAAGCTTACGCTCAATCCGCCCGTGGCGCTCCAGCCATTGACCATTGTCGCGGTTCAGCACCAACAGCTCCTGATTCTTCGCGCCCAAGGCTTCATTGGCCTGACGTAAGGCTACTTGCAGCTCTTGGACCTGATGCTCGTGACGGCGAAGCTCTTGCTCACGCTGCTCTTTGGTTGAAGTGCGGTAGTGCTCAAGCGCTTCCCGGGCATGGGCATGCTTGTCCTCCAGAGAACGCGTATGCGCCTCATGATCAGCCAGCCGCACCGTCATGCCAGCGATGCGCTCGTTCAACTGGGCGATTTCCGCGATCCTGTCACCTAGATTCTGTTGAAGGAGGGCGTGAGCAGCTTGCTCTTGGTGCAGGCTTGCTTCGGTGCGCTGCAGCCGACTGCTCAAGGCGGCAGCCTCCTCTTGGGCACCGGAAAGCGCCTGTTGCCGACTGTGGAGCTCAGCCTGATGGCGCTCACGCTCCTGGGTGAGGATGGCCTCTGCTTCCTCCTGGAGCCGCGAGGCCAAGCGCGCAACCAAGTCCTGCAAAGCATCACTAACGGCTACCGTCCTCGCCGGACCGCCGCCTTCCTCTCCTTCCAGTTCACGCAAGTAGCGGTGGATCGTGGTCTTGGAGCCCGTGTTGCCCAAGGCCACTCGCACCGCGTCGACTGACGGCTTCTTGCGTTGGGCCAGCAGCGCGTCGCGCGCCTTCTGGACGTCACTCTTATAGAGTCCTGCGCGCGCCATCGTGCCACCTCACTTTATTTCGTAATGTATTACATACCATGTAATTACATACTATTAAAGCAGGTAGACGACCGCTCGTCGGCGAAAATAATTATACGGGATAATATTGAATTATCCCGCGTAAGGCGGATTCTGACCCTTCCCCGCGTCCCAAGCAGTACGAAACCGCCCAGGGCCGGCGATCGCTGGGTAGTATGGCCCAGAGCGGAAAGGAGGCCAGCCAGGGTGCAGGCAGGCTCCGCCACCGAGCCCGTTGGCCATCAAAGGACTGTGCATGCCGATCGAACGTATCGTCATCGACAACTTCAAGTCGTTTCGCCATCTGGACCTGCCCCTCAATGCCCACATGAACCTGGTGGTGGGCGACAACGAGGTCGGTAAATCCACCCTGCTGGAGGCCATCCACGCGGTGGTCACCGGCCAGCTGCATGGGCGCAATCTTGCCTACGAGCTCACGCCCTACCTGTTCCACCAGCCCATGGTGCAGGAGTACTTGGGAGCGCTTGCCACGGGCACGCCGGCCTCGCCGCCACGGATCTCCATCGAAGCCTATTTGGGCGCCGACGCCGCGCTGGCGTCGTTACGCGGCACCAACAACTCCCTGCGTCTGGATACCGCCGGCATCCGGCTGCTGGTCGAGCTCAACGACGACTACCGCGAGGAGTTCAACGCCTACCTGCAGCAGCACCAGGGCGCGGTCAGCCTGCCGGTGGAGTACTACACGGTGCGCTGGTACTCCTTCGCCAACAATGGCGTCACCGCCCGTAGTATTCCGTTCGACTCGACCATCATCGACACGCACGGCATCAAGACCTTGTCCGGTGCCGATCGCTATATCGCCGGCATCATCGAGCAGGCACTGACGCCTGCGCAGCGCGTCTCGCTGTCGCTGAGCTTCCGCCGCATGCGGCAGAGCTTTTCCGAAGAAGCGGATGTGGCAGCGATCAATGCCTACTTGACCGAGCACACCGGGGACATCAGCCACAGGGCATTGACGGTAGGCGTGGACACATCGCCGCGCTCAACGTGGGAAACCAGCCTGTCACCCTACCTGGATGAGCTCCCGTTCATCCAGGCCGGCAAGGGCGAGCAAAGCGCGGTGAAGATGAAGCTGGCGATGCACGCGGCCGGCGCGGCTCACGTGCTGCTGATCGAGGAGCCGGAGAACCATCTGTCCTATTCCAGCATGACCCAGCTGATCGACAAGATTGCGGCCCACTCCACCGCCCAGCAGGTGATCATCGCCACCCACAGCAGCTTCGTGTTGAACAAGCTGGGCGTGGACAACGTGATCCTGTTCAGCGCGCAAGGCCAGATGAAGCTGGACCAGCTGCCCAGCGATACCCACGACTATTTCATGAAGCTGCCGGGCCACGACACGCTGCGGTTGATCCTGGCCAAGCAGGCGATCCTGGTGGAAGGCCCTTCCGACGAACTGATCGTGCAGCGTGCCTACAGTGACCATCACGGCGTGGCGCCGATGGCTCACGGCGTAGACATCATTTCGGTCAAGTCGTTGGCATTCAAACGCTTCTTGCAGATTGCCGATCGACTGAGGATTCAGGCCAAGGTGATCACCGACAACGACGGTGATATCGCAGTTGTGCAAGAGCGCTATGCCGAGCACATCAACGCGATCTATTACGATTCCGACGAGAGCGCCCCTTCGCTGGAAGAGCAGCTGATCAAAGCCAACTCGCTGGCCGAACTCAATACCGTGCTGGGCAAGGCCTTTGCCGATGAGGTGGCGCTGCTCAAGTACATGAAGGGCCATAAGACCGATACGGCCTTGGCGATTTTCAATAGCCCGCACTCGATCAGGTTCCCGGACTATGTCCAGCGTGCCATCACCTAACCGGGTCCTGCTCTCGGCAGCCGGCTCGGGCAAGACCACGTTGCTGGTCCGGCAGGCCTTGGAGCGACCTGGGCGCCGCATCGCGATTGTCACCTACACGCTGGAAAACCTAGAAGAGATCCGGCGCTCGTTTGAGGCCCACGCAGGCGCGGTCCCCGCGCATGTCACCTTGCACAGCTGGTATGGCTTTCTGCTGCGCCAGTGCATTCGCCCGTACCAAGCTGCGCTTTGCCCTGAGCCTCGCATCGAGACCATCCTGTTCGTAGAAGGTGTCACCAACAACCGCGCCCCACGCACCCAGGTGGCGCGCCACTACCTGGCGGGCAACCGGATGTATTCGGACCGAGCGGCCGATTTCGCTGTGCGCTGCGATGAGCTGACCCAAGGCCAGGTCGTGGCGCGATTGGCGGCGATGTACGACGAGCTCTACATCGACGAAGTCCAGGATCTGGCCGGCTTTGATCTGGATCTGGTCGAACGGCTGTTGAAGAGCGAGATTGCCATCACGTTGGTAGGCGATACGCGCCAAGCCACGTATGCCACCAACTATGCGCAAAGGTACAGCCAATACCGTGGTCCGAATCTGGCAGCGCTGTTTCAGATTTGGGAGGCCGACGACTTATGCCGGCTGGATCACCGCCTCACCAGTCTGCGCTGCGTCCAGGCCCTGTGCGATATGGCTGACACGCTCTATCCGCAGATGCCGCGGACCCAATCAGGCAATGGCGAGGTCACCGGACACGATGGCATCTACCTCGTCGCTCCAGGGGATGTGGCCGCGTACATGCAGGAGTTCGCCCCCACCGTGCTCCGGCATGACCGGCGGCAGGCGTGCGACGGACTGCCGGCGGTGAACTTTGGGCAGTGCAAGGGCCGCACCTACAGTCGGGTCCTCATCTTTCCGAACGGGCCGTTGACGCAGTACCTGCGCACGGCCGATGCAGCGCGTATCACCGCGCCGCCGAAATACTACGTGGCCTTCGCCCGGGCGCGGCAAAGCGTGGCCTTTGTGTATGCCGGCGCGTGCGCGTTGCCGGGTCATCAGCTCTATGCGCCTGCCAGCGCAGACGCATAGAGCCAGGGGCTGCGATCACATCTTCTTTAACGGCGCCGCGGTGGGCGGCGGCGGTACCGGGCCCGGGTCGTTGAAACACAGCATGATCTGATCGATGCCGAATTGATCGGCCAGGACCTGGGCAATCACAGCATGTACCAGGTCCAGGTCGACCGAGGGCGCCGCGACCGTGATGGTGGCCGCGATCGCACGGCCATGCTCACCGGCGACCAGGCGCAGGTCGTCCACCGCTTTCACGCCCGGGTCGGTAAACATCGCCGCACGGACCTGTTCCAGGTTGAGCTCGTTCATGGGGACTCCAAAGCAGTGCTACCGGCGCGGGGAGCTCGGTCGCGATGCAGCCAACGATAGAGCACCGGCAGCACCAACAAGGTCAATGCGGTGGATGAGACGATGCCGCCGATGACGACAGTGGCCAGCGGCCGCTGCACTTCCGAGCCAGCACCGACATTCAAGGCCATGGGTAGGAAGCCCAGCGAGGCTACCAGGGCGGTCATCAACACCGGTCGCAGGCGTCCAAGGGCGCCGTCGCGCACAGCGTCGTCTAGCGGATCGCCCTGTTCGCGCAGACGGCGGATGAAGGCGATCATGACCAGCCCGTTGAGTACGGCCACGCCCGACAGCGCGATGAAGCCCACACCGGCAGAGATCGACAACGGAATCCCGCGCAGAGCCAGTGCCAGCACACCGCCGGTCAGCGCCAGCGGCACGCCACTGAACACAATGGCCGCATCCTTGGCCGAGCCGAAGGCCATGAATAGCAGAGCGAAGATCAACGCCAGTGTCACCGGAACGACCACGCCCAGGCGTTGGGTGGCCGAGATCAGCTGCTCGAAGGTGCCGCCGTAATCGATCCAGTAGCCCTCTGGAAGCGCGGCATCCTGGCCGATGCGTGTGCGCAACTCGCCGACGAACCCGCCCAGATCGCGCTCGCGCACGTTGGCGGTGATCACCACGCGGCGCTTGCCGTTCTCGCGGTTGATCTGATTGGGCCCGCGCTCTACCTGGATCTTCGCCACTTCCCGCAGCGGCACCGTGCGAGGCCCCCCATTGGCGCCGGCGGCCAGACGGCTGGACTCATCGACACTGGTGCTTGCCGGCAGCGGAATGGGCAGATCTGCCAGCACAGCGGGGTCTTGGCGCTGCGCTTCGGGCAGGCGCACGACCAGGTCGAAGCGGCGGTCGCCCTCGATCAACTGGCCGGCAACACTGCCCCCAATGGCGGTGGCCACCGTTTCCTGCACATCGCCCGGGTTCAGGCCATACCGTGCCAATGCCGCCGGATCTGGCATGATGGTCAGCAGCGGCAGGCCGGAGACCTGCTCGGCCTTGACGTCTTCGGCGCCGGGGACGCTACGCATGACCCGCTCGACCCGGCTGGCCAGGCGCGTCAACTGGTCAAGGTTGTCGCCGTAGACCTTGACCGCCACGTCCGAACGGACGCCGGAGATCAACTCGTTGGTGCGCATCTGGATGGGCTGGGTGAACTCGTAGTTGCTGCCCGGGATTTCCTTGGCCGCCGCCTCCAGCTCTTCCACCAGCTCGGCCTTGGGCTTGCGCGGGTCGGGCCACTGGTCGCGGGGCTTGAGCATCAGGAAGGTGTCGGCCATCGACGGCGGCATAGGATCGGTGGCCACCTCGGCGGTGCCGATCTTTGAGAAGATGTTGGCCACCTCCGGGAACTGGGCCAGGCGCTTCTCCAGCGTTTCCTGCATGGCCACCGACTGCTCCAAGCTGGTGCCGGGAATACGCATGGGCTGCAAGGTGATGTCGCCCTCATCCAGGCTCGGCACGAACTCCGAACCCAAGCGGGTGGCCAGCACGCCACAGCCCACCACCAGCACGGCCGCGCCGGCCAGCACCACCACGCGCCGACGCAGGGCCCAATCCAGCAGCGGCGTATAACGGGCACGCGACCAGCGCATCAGGCGGTTGTCGTGCTCAGCCACACGGCCGCGCAGGAAGCTGGCGATCGCCGCCGGCACGAAGGTCAGCGACAACACCATGGCGCCGGTCAGGGCCAGCACCACCGTGATCGCCATCGGGTGGAACATTTTTCCTTCTACCCCGGACAGCGCGAAGATCGGCAGGTAGACCGCGGCGATGATGCCCAGGCCAAACAAGCTGGGACGGATCACCTCGGCGGTGGCCGAGGCGGTCAGGTCATAGCGCTCTTCATCGTTGAGCTGGCGGCCCAGCGCGTGCTGCGCCTCGCCGAACCGGCGCAGACAGTTCTCGATGATGATCACCGCCCCGTCCACGATCAGGCCGAAGTCCAGCGCGCCCAGGCTCATCAGGTTGCCCGACACGCCGCCACGCACCATGCCGATGATGGTGAACAGCATCGCCAACGGGATCACCGCCGCGGTGATCAACGAGGCGCGCACATTGCCCAGCAGCAGGAACAGCACCACCACCACCAGCAGCGCGCCCTCGATCAGGTTCTTGGACACCGTGCCGATGGTGCGATCCACCAGTGCGGTGCGGTCATAGACGGCCTTGGCATGGACGCCGGCAGGCAGGCTGGCGTTGGCGGCATCCAGCTTGGCCGCGGCCGCCTGGGAGACTTCCCGGCTGTTGGCGCCGAACAACATGAAGGCGGTACCGACCACGACCTCGTGGCCATTCTGGGTGGCCGCGCCCGTGCGCAGCTCCTTGCCTTCGCCCACGCTAGCGACGTCGCGCACCCGAATGGGCACGCCATCGCGCCGGTCCAGCACGATGTTGCCGATTGCCTCCAGATTGGCTAGCTGGCCCGGCACGCGCACCAGGAACTGCTGTCCGTTGCGCTCGATGTAGCCGGCGCCGATGTTCTGGTTGTTGCGCATGACCGCGGCGACCACGTCGTTCAACGTGAAGCCCAGCGCCACCAACTGAGCTGGATCGGGAGTGATGTGGATCTGCCGCTCGAAGCCGCCGATGGTGTTGACCTCGGTGACGCCGGGCGTGGTGCGCAGCTGCGGCCGGATCACCCAGTCCTGCAGGGTGCGCAGGTCCGTGGCCGTGTACGGGGTGCCGTCGGGCTTGCGAGCGTTGGGCTCGGCCTCCACGGTGTACATGAAGATCTCGCCCAACCCGGTGGAGATCGGCCCCATTTCCGGGTCCAACCCTTCGGGAAGCTGGGAGGCGATCTGCTGCAGGCGCTCGGCGACCTGCTGGCGGGCAAAGTACAGGTCGGTGCCGTCCTTGAAGACGACGGTGACCTGCGAAAGCCCGTAGCGCGACAGCGAGCGGCTGTAGTCCAGCTTGGGCAGACCGGCCATGGCCGTTTCGATGGCAAAGGTGACCCGTTGTTCGGCCTCCAGCGGCGAGTAACCCGGGGCCTGGGTGTTGATCTGGACCTGGACGTTGGTGATGTCGGGTGTGGCGTCAATGGAAAGGTGACGGTAGCTCCACACGCCCAGCGCAACCAGCGCAGCGGTGAGCACTAGCGTCAGCCAGCGATGGCGGATGGACAGCCCAATGAGGCGTTCGAGCATGGCGGGCCTCATTCTTCTTCCACGGTGGACTTTTCGATGTCGGCCTTGATCAGGAAGCTTTGGGCCACCACCACCTGTTCACCGGCCTTGAGGCCTTCCAGCACTTCGGCGCGTTCGGCGTCGCGGCGCCCCAGCTTCACCGGCCGGGTGTGGTAGGTTTCGCCCTGCTGCACGTAGACCACGTCCTGGTCTTCTGCGGTCTGCAGCGCCGTGATCGGCACCACCAACGCTGCCGATTGGCGATCCACGGTGACCCGCGCCTTGACCGCCGACCCCGGCCGCCACAGGCCATCGGTGTTGGCCACCGTGCCGCGCGCAATGGTGCTTTGGCTGGCGGTGGCGGTGCCGGGCAGGACGCGCTCCAAGGTGGTCTGTGCGGTGACGCCATCGCTCAAGCGGGTAATCGTCACCGGCACGCCAGCACCGATGTGCTGGGCGTCGGCGCCGAAGATGTGCAGGTCCACCCACAGCGTGGACAGGTCGGCGACCTCAAACAGCGGCGCGCCCTCAGCGGCGGCCATGCCTACGGCGGCCGTGCGCGCCATGACCACGCCACTGATCGGCGCGGTGACGGTATAGGTGGTCAGGCTCAGGTTGCTCTCTACCGTGGCCAGTGCCTGGCCGGCCCGTACCTGATCACCCACGCCCGCACGCACGGAGCGGACCGGTCCGGGGAAGCGTGCCGTGACCTGCGCGATGCGACCGTCAATCGGGGTCAACAGCCCTTGCACCTCATGCTCGTCAGCAATCTCACCGGGGCCTGCCGGTGCGACCTGGATACCCGCTGCCTGCGCAGCTTTGGCGGCAATCTTGGTTTCCAGCGGCGCTTCCTCGTGCTCGCCGTGCTCTTCGCCCTCAGCGGCGGCGCCGCCTTCGGACGCTTCGTTGGGGGCCGACGCGTTGCAGGCGGCCAGCATCATCAGGGCCATGCCCAGTGCGGTCCAGGAAAAGCGATTCATGGGGTCTCTCCGGTGGAAGCAGCCGCCGGCGGCGCGACAAGCGCCTGGCCGGTCAGGCGTTGAATTTCGATCAGGGCGCGCTGCGCATCGAGCGCCACGTCCAGCTGCTGCTGGGCCATGGCCGTGCGTTCGGACTGCAGCTGTGCCCATTCCAGGTAGCTGATCGCGCCGGCGCGATAGGCGCGCTCGGCGGCCTGCTCAGCCCGGGCCAACTTCGGCAGCACCTCGCCTTGCAGCCGTGCCACCTCGGCCTGCGCCACGGTGTAGCGACCATGGGCTTCGACCAGCGTGGAATACAGCGACAGGCCCTTGGCCTCGCGCTCGATCGTCAGAACCTCCAGCTCGGCTTCGCCGGCGCGGATCTCCGGCTGCGCGCGGCTGCGGCTGCCCAGTGGCATGGACAGGCTGGCCACCAGCGCGGTGTCGTCAGTCTCCTGCAGGCGGCGCACGCCCAGCTGCCACGACAAGTCCGGCGAGGCCGCCGAACGCGCCAGCTGCAGTCGTGCCTGCGCGATCCGGCGGGCATCGGCAAACTGCGCCAACTCGGGAGTGCGCTCCAATTCCTCGGCCAGCGACTGCATGGACGCGATCGCCGGCAGGGTCATGGGATCCGCCGCGGCCACCTCGAAGCTCGGAGCACGTTCGCCCCAGAGGGCAGCAAGGTGCTGCCGGGCGGCAATGCGCTGCTGCTCGGCCCGATCACGGGTCAATTCTGCTCTCGCCAGTGCTGCTTGTGCGGTGAGCATCACCGATTCGGGAGACGCGCCAGCCTGCAGGCGCTGCCGGGCAGCGGCGACGGTCCGCTGGCGCTGGCCGACATCCATGTTCGCCAGGCTGCGTTGCCGGTCGGCACCGACAACGGCCAAATAGCGCTGCGCCGTCTCGGCGAGCAGGTCCAGCCGCCCGGTCTCGCGCTGCACGGCCAGTGCATCAATCCGGCTTTGGGCCAAGGTGCGGCGGGCGTCGAGCTTGCCGCCGCGCTCCAGGACCGAGCTCAGGCTCAAGGTCAACTCCGCGCTGTCCAGGCCACGGGCCGCGCCCGTGCCCAGCGCATTTTCAACCTCCGCCCCCAACGTCCACGGTGGCCGCTGCACGGCCTGGTCGCGCTCGGCAGCGAGCACCGTGGCTCGCGCATCGACCAGGCGCAGCTCGGGGTGGGTTTGGGCCACGCGTGCAAACGCGTCGTCCAAGGTCATCAGCTCTTCTGCTGTCGCCGGCGTTGCCGCCGCGCTCAACAGTAGCCACGCGGCCAGGGCCGCCAATCGCACATGCATGAAGTACTCCAGAATTTTCGATAGCCAACAGGGATCCGGCGCACGCCGGCGCGCATCACCCTGCGACCGGCGGCCGGAACGGCGCGAGCAGGTGCTCATGCCGATATCTGTCCGCATGGGCTGTCGCCGACGGCCAATGCCGGCCGATATGAGCAATGGCCAACACTATTTCTGGAGCCGGCGCGGCCTGGCTACAGCACAGCACCAGCTGCTGTAGCCGGTGCAGCGCGGCGTCTACGCCACGCTCGGAAGCTGGTGATGCCACTGCCGGGTCATGGTCGGCCGCGGCCAGATGGGTTTGAGCATGGAGCTCGCCAACCACTGCCAGCACCGGCTGCGTCACAAGGCCCACGGCCAAGTGCGCCAGCAGCAGCCAGCGCAGGCCACAGCTCAGCCGGCCAAGCGCTGTCATGCAGGCGTTTTGCGCGCGTCGGCACGCGCCCGGCGAGCATCACCCAAGATCTCGAAAGCCTCCTTGATCACATACAGGCCGATCAGGGCGCCGATCACGAAATCCGGGTAGGGGCTGGCCAGCCACCACACCAACAGGCCGGCCAGAATCACCCCAACGTTGGCCACCACATCGGCGCGGGTAAACAGCCAGGTCGCTCGCAGATGCACTTCGCCAGACTTCAAGGGGGCGAGCATACGGAGCACCTTCAGGTTCACGGCCAGCGAGACCAGAGCGGTACCGATCATCCAACCGCTGACCGGCTCGGCGCCGTACATCACCCGGCGGCCGACTTCGACCAGCACGCCTACGCCCAGCACCAGCAGCACGCTGCCACTGACCCACGCGGCGTTGGCCTTGAAGCGCGCCGTGCGCCCGATAGCGACCAGGCCAATGGCATAGGCGGTGGCGTCAGACAGCATGTCCAGCGCGTCAGCCAGCAGCCCGGTGGAATGGGCAATCCAGCCGGCAATGCCGCCGATCACGGCCATCGCTGCATTCAGGACCAAGGCGATCCAGAGGATGCGTCGCTCCTCCTTGTTCTTGGCTTCGTGGTGGCACCCGCAATCACTCATGTCTTGGTCCTCTGCTGTGTTGTTTCATTGCTTGTTTGCGCCTGGCTGTCTACGCACACCGGAACGGGCATTGGCGAGGAACCCCACGATGGCGGCGGTGCCTACCAATACCTGCGCCAGCAGCGACTGCCAGGTGGGATACAGGCCGATCCACTCGATGCGCGGCAACGCGAGCGGTGTTTGAGAGATCCAGCCCGCTTCCTGCAACGCGGCCACGCCTTTACCGATCAGGATGACCGCCATCACCGCGATGAGAATCGAGCTGATCGAAAAGAACCGGCCAATCGGCAGCCGCCTGCTCATGCGCAGCATCCAGTACGCCACCGCAGCCAACACCGCGATTCCCGCCACCAGGCCTGCGAGGATGGCGGTGGACGCCTGATCGCTCCACATCGCGATGTAGAACAAGATCGTCTCAAACACCTCGCGGTACACCGCGACAAAGGCCAGCATGAACAGGAAAACAGCCGAGCGCCGTGTCAGCGCAGTCGTCAGCTTGGCGTGCAGGTACTCCTGCCACCGCCCTGCAAGGCTCTTTTGGTGCATCCAGATGCCTACGCTGAGCAGGACAGCGGCAGCGAACAAGGCCGAGACGCCCTCAGTGACTTCCCGGTTCGCACCGCTGATATCAACAAAGTAAGTGGCCACTGCCCAGGTAGCTGCGCCTGCCAACAACGCGCAGATCCAACCCGCATGCACATACGGCAACACATCAGACCGCTCGGCTTTACGCAAGAACGCCACGATACCAATCACGATCAGCAGCGCTTCCAGTCCTTCGCGTACCAAGATGGTAAAGCTGCCTAGAAACGCGGTGCTGGCGCCTATTCGGGTGTCCTGCAGCGCCACGTCCGCGCGATCAAACAGCTGGGCAATTTGCGCTGCCTGCCCGGCAACGTCAGCCGCGGGCGCATGCTGATCCAGCTGCGCGCGGTAGCCTGCCATGGCCGTCTCGATCTCTCGCAGCAATGACGGATTGCGCGTGGCCAGCGTGGGTTCAAGCGGCTCTACACCATCCAGATAGGACGAGAGCGCAAGCTTTTTGGCTTGAGCCAGGTCCTCATCAGCGTAAGCGCGCTGGCTGGCGGCCAGTCGCTGCCGCGCCACCGCAAAGCGATCGGCTCCTGGTACCGCTTCGTTTACTGCCTGTGGCTGCGAACGCAGGTAGGCGATGATCGCGTTTGCCTGATCGGCGGGCATCGTGGTGGCAAGATCGGCCTCTCGCGTGCGTGTCAGCGCTTCGAGCGAGGGAATGTGCGTATGGGCCTCGGCACTGGTGCGCCATAACGCCTCACCTTGAGCCTTGGCTTGCGAGGAGTACCCCAAGCTGCCCACATAGAATGCCAACGCCCAGCGATCACTTTCTGACAGCCCAGAGAAGCTGACCATGCCGGTACCCGGCACACCCTGGGAAATGACCTCGTACAACGACAGCGGCGTTCGCTGCGCGGCGCGAGTGGCATCGGTGAACGCGATCGGCGGCGGACTTAACGCTTGCGCGGCGGGGCCATCACCGTGACCTGTGGGGCCGTGACAGGCCGCGCACTGCTGGCTGTAGATGGACGCGGCCTGGGAGGTCTTCGGCGCGCTCGCCGGAACAGCGCCGATCGGGTAGCGGGCCAACAGCGTCGTGCCGAGCCCGCGCGCCAACGTTGCCACTTGCGCCGGGTCGGCCTTCTCTGCCACCGCCTGGACCAGGCGGTCGGCCTGGGCCGTCAGCTCCTGCTGGTTCTGGCCACCGGGCAATGCTGCCAGCTGACTGCGCACGGCGCCGGCAAACTCGCTCATTTCGGCGTATTCGTTGGGGGCAATTACGCGACCGGCCTGGACCGCGCCGGGGTAGTCGACCGCGATGTAATCGAGCATCTGCCAGGTTTGGCGCAGGTCTGCTGCGGCAGGCTCCGCCTGAGCAGAAGCGGGCAGAACCCAGCCGATCAGCAAGGCAATCAGGCAGTAGCGAATCAAGGCGATGGGCAGTGGCATGGTCGTCACATGCAGCGCCGCGGCCGGAGTGGCGGCGGATACGGGTTCAGCGTAAAGTCCGTAGCTACTACGGAGTCAAGCGTACTACGAATGAAAATCAGTGAGGCTGCCGACGCCAGCGGATGCCACTTGGAGACGATTCGCTATTACGAGCGGATCGGGTTGCTGCCGCGCCCGGGGCGCACGGGCAACGGCTACCGGGTCTATGGCCCGGCCGACATCGAGCGGCTGCGCTTCATTGCGCGTGGCCGGGACCTGGGCTTCAGCCTGGAGGAGGTCCGCAGCCTGCTGCAGCTGGCCGGCGATGAGGAGCTTTCGTGCGGGGACGTGGACCGGTTGGCCCGCAGCCATCTGGCCGACGTGCGCGCCCGCATGGCCGACCTGCAGCGCATGGCCAGCGAGCTGGAACGGGTGATTGCCAGTTGCCATGGCGGGCAGCGGGCGGAATGCACCATCCTGTCGACGCTGCGCCAGACGACCTCGGTGGAGGCCACGCGCCAGTGACCGAACTGGACCGCTACCTCGATGCGGCCACGCGCCAGAACACGGTGCGCAGCTATGCGTCGGCGCTGCGGCACTTCGAGGTTGAATGGCAAGGCCACCTCCCAGCGACACCTGACAGCGTGGCCCGGTACCTGGCCGCTTATGCGCAGACCTTGGCGACCAGCACCCTCCGCCAACGTCTGGCGGCCATCGCCTCTTGGCACCGCGACCACGGCTTTGTCGACCCGACCCGATCGCCGCTGGTGCGCAAGGTGCTCAAAGGCATCCAGACCCTGCACCCGGGCCAGGTCAAGCAAGCCGCGCCGCTCCAGATTCGGCGGCTGGTCGAGCTCGATGACTGGCTGGCCGCGGCGATCGCTGCGGCACATGCCCGGGGCGATGGGCCGGCGGCGCTGCGCCATCAACGAGACCGAGCGCTGGTGCTGCTCGGGTTCCGCACTCTGGAGCTGGCCGCCATCGGCGCCCGTGAGCGGGTCAATCTGGGCTACTACCGCAGCATCAGCCACGCGCTGACGCCTGCCACGCGCACGCTCATCGACGAACTGCTGCGCGCACCGGAAGGGTCCAGGTTCACCGGCTGGCAATCACTCAAGCGCGAGCCCGGCCGGCCCACCAACAAGGAAGTTCGGTTCTACCTGCAGCACATCCGCATGCTGCAGCAGTTGGCCGACCAGCTGCCTCCCATCGATGTGCCGGTGCCCAAGCTCAAGCAGTTCCGTGCAATGGCTCGGGCCTATGACGCCAGCGAGCTGGCCGAACTGGCTCCGGACAAGCGCTATGCGCTGGCCACCATCTTCATTCGCGCCCAGCATGCCAAGACACTGGATGATGCAGCCGAGTTGTTCATCAAGCAGGTGCGCGGGCTGGAGAACACGGCCCAGCAGAAATTGCTGGCCTACCAGCTCGAACATGCCAAACGGGCCGACTTCCTCATCGGCCAGCTCAAGGAAATCCTGCAGGCCTATCAGCTAGACGGCAGCGATAGTCAGCGCGTGGATGCCATCGACAACAGCCTGGAAGCGGAAGTGTCGACCTTGCTGGCCGAATGCGAAGAACATATGGCCTACGCCGGGAAGAACTACCTGCCTTTCATGCTGCAGCCCTATGGCGCGGTCAGGCCGCTGCTGTTCAATGGGCTGGAGCTGATGAAACTTCGGGCGACCAGCCACGACGCCGGCATGGAGCCGCTGATCGCAGCGGTGCTCTCGCTGCGCAACCAGCGCCGTGAGCTGATCGAGGTCGCCTCCCTCGGTTTGGACCCGGAAAAGGACTTTGACTGGATGTCCAAGCTCTGGTGTCAGCACGTGTTCGGCAAGCGGGCCAGTGCAGCCGGCGCCGGCTGGATGCACCGTAAGTACTTCGAGCTGGCCGTGCTGGTGCAGGTCAAGGACGAACTGAAGTCCGGAGATCTCTTCATTCCCAGCAGCGAACGGTTTGATGACTACCGTGAGCAGCTGGTCGATGAAGCCACCTTGGCCCAGGAACTGGAAGCCTACGGCCAGGTGTCAGGCCTGCCCACCGACGCCGAGTCTTTCGTGGCGGGATTACGTGCACAACTGACCTCCCTGGCCGATGAGGTCGACGCGCGTTTCCCGGAGAACGTACATGCGGACATCCTGGATGGGCGCCTGGTGCTGCGGAAGGGGCAACGCGCCGAAGTCTCCAGCGCGATTACCACGGTGGATCGCCTCATCGCCGAACGGCTTCCAGAATCCAGCATCGTCGATGTCCTGATCGATGCCAGCCAATGGCTGGATCTGCACCGTTTCTTCCGCCCGATCGCCGGCACCGAGAGCCAGGTCGAAGATCTGCCCCGACGTGTGATCACCACGCTATTCTGCTATGGCTGCAACCTGGGGCCGACGCAGACGGCGCGGTCGATCAAGGGCTTCAGCCGGCGCCAAGTCGCTTGGCTCAACCTGAAATACGTGACCGAGGATGTGCTTGAGAAGGCCATCGTGGAGGTCATCAATACCTACAACAAATTCGACCTGCCTGGCTATTGGGGCAGCGGCAAGAGCGCATCAGCTGATGGCACGAAGTGGAGCGTCTACGAGGACAACCTGCTGTCGGAGTATCACATCCGCTACGGCGGCTACGGTGGCATCGGCTACTGCCACGTGTCCGACAAATACGTAGCGCCGTTCAGCCACTTCATTCCCTGTGGCGTGCACGAGGGCATCTACATCCTCGACGGTCTGTTGGCCAACACTTCCGACATCCAGCCTGAGATCGTCCATGGCGACACGCAGGCCCAAAGCTATCCGGTCTTCGGCCTGGCCCACATGCTGGGCATCCAGCTGATGCCCCGGATCCGGAACATCAAGGACCTGACATTCTTTCGGCCCGAACCGGGTAGGGCTTATAAGAACATCCAGGCACTGTTCGGGGACAGCATCGACTGGCAACTGATCGCCACCCATCTCCACGACATGCTGCGGGTGGTGATCTCAATCCGATTGGGCAAGATCACCGCGTCCTCGATCCTGCGCCGGCTGGGCACCTACAGCCGGAAGAACAAGCTGTACTTCGCCTTCCGGGAACTTGGCAAGGCCGTTCGAACGCTGTTCTTGCTGCGCTACATTGATGACAATGAGATCCGCAAAACGATCCATGCTGCCACCAACAAGAGCGAGGAATACAACGGCTTCGTGAAATGGGTGTTCTTTGGCAGCCAGGGGATCATTGCTGAGAACGTCCAACACGAGCAGCGCAAGATCATCAAGTACAGCCAGCTGGTGGCCAACATGATCATCCTCCACAACGTGGAAGGCATGAGCCGGACCTTGGCCGAGATGAGGAAGGAGGGGATTGAACTGACGCCCGAGATCCTGGCCGGCCTGTCGCCTTATCGGACCAGCCACATCAATCGCTTCGGCGACTACCACCTGGATCTTGAAAGGGAAGTGGCGCCGCTGAGCTACACAGCCAAGGTGCTTGAACAGACCCCATAGATGGGGAGAACCTGATCGAGAGACGAGCAATCAACTTTGAAATTCAGTCGCTTAGGCAGCTTTTGGCCCTGTACGTAATGATTCCCTGCCGACCCTCTTCAAGGTTCATCCCAGCGACTGCCCAGTTGAAGGCCGCTCTTTCGTGGGCATTGAGTTCCGCGTCGATAGCGTCAATTGACTGCCGGTATTGCTGCTGGGTTCCATTCGTAACCATCTTCTTGTCTGTCGGACCGCTGCAGGCAGCTAGCAGTGCTGATGCTGCCAGGATCAGTGTTGCTCTGCTTCTGGCCGCGGTGATGAAGCGGTATGGCTGTTCGCTCATGCGTCCCCCTGTCAATGAAGAAGACAGAATATCGGGTTTTTAGATATCGGAGAACTGGATATAGCTTTCTAGGCCGCTCAGCCAAGGCGCGGTCGTGTCGAAGTCCATCCATCGAAAAGAGTACGCTGCCCTCATTGAGGCTGTTCGCGAGGCGCGGCTAGCTGCCGGTCTGACCCAGGCCCAGGTGTCCAGCATGCTGGGCCGCAGCCAGTCATTCATCAGCGACGTCGAAACAGGCAAGAGAAGGGTTGATGTGGTGGAGCTGAGAGATATCGCCCGCCTGACAGGCCTTTCGCTGGGCAAGTTGATCACAAACTTTGAGAAGCGAATCAAAGGCTAAAGCCCCTTAGGGTGTAGCGGTAGGTTCGCGCTTCTTGCCGGCCGGTCGGGACCAGGCGCACACGCCAGTGACAGACGGCCAACCGGATGGAAGGGGCACGCCCTGCCGGAAATCCCTGACGTAGATCGGCCTCGGCGTGCCGGGTCGAAACTTTAGGCTGTTTTGTGGAACCGTGGGGTCTGAACCCTCGTGTAGATCCGGGTGAAGCGACGTCTTTACAGTTGTTGATGTGAAGACATTTCTCCGGCCCACTCCACAGCAGCTCCACAGGTCGCTAAAGCGAACCCCTAAATGCCTCCGATGGGCTTGTCGCGGGGCCTATACCCTTTCGGCGCGACTGTCTGACGTGGAGGATTGCGCCCTACACAAGCTTCGAGACGCAAAGGCTATCGCTTGAGCGCTTGGCAAAGCGCGAGCTAGGGATGGGGTTCGGAGAGTGGCGCAGTCGGCTTCGTTTTCTGAGGGCAATTGATGCCTTGGGTTCAGACCGATCAATTACGCAGATTGCAGACGATCTGGGCTATGCAAACTCAACGTCTTTCAGTGAGATGTTCAAGCGACACTCTGGCCGGACCCCAGACCAGTATAGAAGGGGCCTCAGTCCGCTCCAGCGAGAGGTGGAGCCCTCCTCCCGCTGAATCGAGGCAGGCCTCGAAGCTGTTGGGTCAACCATTTAGCTGGCCCAGACAGTGGCCATTCGGATCGATGGATCATCCAGAGGGTGTCAACCACCGGAGATCCACAGTCAACCACCTCAATTGCGTCTTGCCGAGCGAAGGATTCACGGGCGTGTCGCGGAATGACAGTGAATCCCAGCCCGAGCGATACCGGCTCAAGGATGAGCGCAACCTGATTGGTGAAGCCGTGTATAGGAAGCGCGCGTACGCCTGGATTTCCTGGGAACTTGCGGGCGAGAAGGCGGGTGGCCATAGCCTGGCCATCTGGATGATCAACGAAACCCAACTTTTGAAGATCCGCCCAGCTGTCCGCGCAGGCACCTCTCGGAACTACCAGCTCAAGCGCCTCCTCGGTGAAGGGCTCAGCCCGCAGCCGAGGGTCATCCGGCCGAAGTGCAAGTAGACCCACCTCGTACTTCTTCTCCAGTACCGCCGATAGGATTTCTGGGTCCGGCGAGAAGCGATGACGAATGATCAAGCCGGGATGGGTGCGCTGGAAGTCCAGCAACACCGGGTAAAGAGCAAGGCCAACACTCCCGGGGGTTATCAGCGCAAACTCCCCCTGATCGCTGTCCGCGCTCGCGAGCTTGGCTTGAAGCCGGCGATCGGCCGAATCCATCTCTTGGCAGTACTGCAATAGAGCCATTCCCGCCGGCGTCAGTTCAATAAATCGTGGTCTGCGCAGAAACAGGGCACCCAGCTGTTGCTCAAGATGACGTACATGCTGACTGACCGCAGCCTGGGTGAGCTGCAGCTGGCCTGCGGCCCTGGTAAAGCTCCCGACCTCTGCGATAGCCCGAAAGGATCGGAGCCAATGCTCATTCAGCATAAGAATATTTTATCAATCTGATAAAAATGGATCAGATCATGGTTGAGTTGCAGGGTCTAATCTTGCGGCTACCCCTCTCTTCAGTGGTGTGCCGTGCCTGCCCTACCCCCTCCCTACCCTCGCGCCTTCTCCCACATCGGCCTGTCTGTTACCGATCTCGATGCCGCGGTTTCCTTCTATACAGAAGTCTTGGGCTGGTACCTCGTCATGCCGCCGACCAGGATTGCTGAAGACGAAAGCGCAATTGGCGTGATGTGCACGGATGTGTTTGGGCCTGGATGGGGCAGCTTCCGCATTGCACATCTATCCACTGGTGACCGGGTTGGAGTCGAAATCTTCCAGTTCAATAACGCCGAGCGTCCCGCGAACAACTTCGAGTACTGGAAGTCGGGCGTCTTCCACTTCTGTATTCAGGATCCGGACGTTGAAGGCCTGGCCGCTCGGATTGTGGCAGCTGGTGGAAAGCAGCGAATGCCGGTTCGAGAGTACTTCCCAGGGGAGAAGCCCTATCGGATGGTTTACATGGAGGATCCGCTGGGCAACATCCTGGAGATCTACAGCCACAGCTACGAGCTTACGTATTCAGCTGGCGCGTACGTCTAGCTCCACGCACACCCTCAGCCAGCTTTCGACTGCCAGGCAGTCCTCGCCAAACTGAGACACGACGGTACGGAGCAAGTGTCTCGGCTGTAGAAGTCAGAGGTCTGCAAGTTAGAAGCTGGCGAACGTAATTTTAACGATTCATCGGCGAGCCGCGCCGCTAGCCCTAAGGAGCATATGATGAAAATGAACGGCATTCGTTGGCCGGAAGGCTACCTTCCTGGTTACACCGAAAACTTTGTCTCGAATGAGCTGATCGTCCTCGGCCTTGCCGCAGCTGATGTTTGGCCGTTGCTTGAAGAGCCACGTCTGTGGCCGACCTACTACGGAAATTCAGCCAATGTGCGCTTCCACGATGGCGCCGGCCCTCTGTTGCGAAACGGGGATCGATTCTACTTTGAAACCTTTGGCTTCCCCGTGGAGGCTCAATGCGTCGAGCATGAGGCTCCTACCTCCGAGGGTCCGGGCCGGATCGCTTGGCATGGCTGGGCCGGTGAGCCCGGGTCTGCCGATCGACTTGACGTTCATCATGCGTGGATTACCGCGTAGTTGTAACGAACAGCATTTGCATGGGCTATTCATTAGGCAGCACGATTGTGTCGTAGTTGAAGTCTCGAGGCCGCTGACCGGTTGCCTTGATTGCTTCTTCGACGGCTCTATCGAGCATGAGCAGGTACTTTTTAACGATCTCGCTCCCCCGCCCCTTTTTCATCTCTTCTTTTCTCAGAAAGAGTTCCTGGATCTCCTTAAGTGCACTCACAGCCGTTGCTGATTGCTGCAGCGCAATCGCCAAGGATCGGTTCGGCACGTCAACATAGTTGACTGAATCGAAAGCCTTATGAAGCTGGGTCAGATGCGCCAAGATCAGCCGGGGGCCGCCGAATCCTCCCTCGAACTGCGCCAGCATCAGTGTCGCTGGAAATCGCGCATAGGAAATCAGCTCTATGAGGGACTGTGTGACCTCCCGTCTCCTGACTCTGGCGTGCCAAAGGGGGATCAGTCCCGCGGCGATGATGGCTGCGATGCTGCCGATCGCTTGCACCCACGCCGGCCAGTCAAGCGCTAACGTGGCGGATTTGGGACTCGGCTTGCTCATGAGTGCCCAAGTCAAGACGGCTCCTGCGGCAAAGGTCATCACAGCGACCACCGCCCAATCTCTGTCAGTTCTTCCCTGCTTCATGGCGTTCCTCCTCCGGCGTGCTGGTTTCTACCGTTCGTACGGGGCCTGTCGCGCCGTGCTCTCGGGCGCGGTCGAGGATGAACTTTGGGGGGGGGCGTGTACGTCCTCCAAGTCTTTCGGGGAAAGAAGCCTTGATCGAATGGATGGCCTCAAGTCTTAGATTTCCTGCTATTGGATTCTTGTGTCGGCTCGCCCACTCTTCTGGGCGCGGTGCGGCGTGGCTTGCTTTGCCTGCTTGGCGTTGCCGTGTTCGCTCTCCCTTGTCGGAGTGCCTCGGTAACTTGCCGAGTGGTTTCCTTCAGTGACGTCAGCTGCGCCTCCAAGCCATCAGCCCGCGCGTTCACGCCTTCCAGTCGGCGCAATGCCTGTTGCTCGCGGTTGGCAGCAGCAATGGCTTGTTGCTCGCTCTCTCGCAATGAGGTGGCCAAGGCCATGCGCTCCCGCCCCCACTCCTGCTCGGCTGACCGCAACGCCTGGCGATGCCGGTCAACCTCCGTATGGGCACGATCCTCCACTGCCCTGACGTGCGCCTGGAGCGCCCTCCTCTCTTCTTCGTGAGCGGCCGCGGCCTCGCCCAGACTGCGGCGTACGGCATCCAGTTCCTGCTCGAGTCGCTCCGCCCGTCCATAGGCTCCATCGCGTTGGCGCAGCAGGTCTTGTACTTGTGCCGTCATCTGGGAGACCTGTGCCGCCAACTGCTCCGCGGTGGTGGCGGCGGCCTGAGTCTGGACCTGAGCCTCCCTTTCGCGCTTCTGGCTGGCCTCAATCGCCAGCGTCAGGGCCACCCGGTCCTCCTCCAGCAGGCGCTCGCGTTCCTCCAGTGCGTGCCTGGTCGACTCCAGCTGGGTCTGAGCGAGCTCGCCGGCATCCTGCAGCGCGGCCTGCCACAAACGCTGGCTCAGGTGAGCTACCCGCTCTGGGATGCCTGGAACCGCCGCCTCAATGGCGCGCTGGCGCAGGCGAAAGCCTACGGTCTGCCACCAGGTCTCCAGCCAACGCGTGACGGTGTTGGGCGAGCCGGTGCCCAAGTGGGCTCGGATTCGCTCGACGGTGGGACGTTCGCCGGCGGCGATGATGTCGTCCGCTGCCTGGTGCACATCCAGTTCGCTGATGCCCTTGGCCATTGGGTGTCCTTCTGCGGAACGGTGAGAATTGGCAGGCCATGTCTGATAAGGCATATTTATCAGATGTAGCTCAACCTAATCATAGTGCACAATACATAGTACATATGAATAATATCACTGCTGCGTCAGGGGAACTCGTTTCGGGGCTGGTTCCGGAGCGGCTGGCCACTTCCGCCGCAGAAGCGGTGCGAGACATCCTGCAGGAGGCCGAAGCGCCTAACACCATTCGCAGCTACGCCGGCGCCCTGCGCTATTGGGCGGGCTGGTTCGAAGGGCGCTATGGCAGGCCCATCGCCCTACCCGTCCCCCCGGCGGCAGTGGTTCAGTTCATCGTGGATCACATGGGGCGCTCAGGCGATTTGGGGCTTCGTTGGGATCTGCCTGCAGACTTGGATAGTGCCTTGGTGCATGCGGGCCTGAAGAAGAAGCCTGGGCCGCTGGCGTTCTCCAGCCTGGTCCACCGGGTGGCGGTCTTGTCGGCGGCCCACAAGCAGGCCCGCCAAGACAACCCTTGCGAGGATCGCGCCGTGAGGACCCTACTGTCCAAGGGGCGCAGGGCTTCTCACAAACGAGGCGAGCGCCCGGCCAAGAAGACCGCGCTGTCAGCCGCAGATCTGCGCGCAATGGCGGCCACCTGCGACACCTCGCTCAAGGGGAAGCGCGATCGCGCCCTGCTTTACTTTGCCTTTGCTAGCGGCGGGCGCCGCCGCAGCGAAGTCGCCGAGGCGACGGTGAATCACCTCACCCGACTGCCCGAAGGCGGCTACACCTATCGCTTGGATCACGGAAAAACCTTGCAGTCCGGGCCAGTGGTTGGCAGCAGCCCCGACAAGCCCATCCTGGGAGAGGCAGCCACCGCACTGCAGGACTGGCTGGACGTGGCCGAGATTACCGACGGCCCCCTGTTCCGGCGCGTCTGGCCACGGTCATTGGGCGGCGCGCTCAGCGGCAAGGCGGTCGCCGCCATCGTTAAGGACCGGGCGCGGTTGGCCGGTCTGGACGGGGACTTTGCCGGCCACAGCCTGCGCTCGGGCTTTGTTACCGAAGGTGCGCGGCGTGGGGTGGCCCTGCCGGCGCTGATGGCGATGACCGATCACCGCTCCGTGGCCAGCGTGATCGGATATTTCCAGCAGGGCGGCGTCGGCAGCAACCCCGCCGCGCGCCTGATGGATGAGGACTGAGCCTCCGGCCCGAGCTGCCAGCAGTGCGCGTTGAATGTGCCCCGCTCGGGCCCTATCCTGCACAAGACGCGCACCATCCACGGCAGGAATCAGGGGGCAGCATGAAGCTAGTCAAGGCACGGATCCGAAACTTCCGTTCTGCAGAGGATTCCGGAACGTTCGATGTCGGAGAGCTGACCTGCTTGGTCGGTAAGAACGAGGCGGGCAAGACTGCAATTCTGACGGCGTTGTTTGGTACCCGTCCCATCGCCGACCAGTTTGCTTACGACACGGTGCGCGATTACCCCCGCCGCTTCCTCACGCGGTATGAGGAACGCCACGACGACGAACCCGCACCGGTTGCCACCCTGACCTGGGAGCTCAGCCACGAAGACCAAAAGGCGGTCGCCGACGTCCTGGGTGCCGGCGCGTTAAGTAGTACGACCGTTGACGTAACGACAGATTACAGTGGCCACAGCACTTGGAGCATTCACGTCGATCCCAACGTGGTGCGCGCGTTTCTGCTCGACCAGCACGGTGTGGCAGGCGAAGAGCGGGAGAAGTTTTCCAAGATATTGCTGGATCGACTCGTGGTCGAGATAGATGCGCACCCCGAGCCGTCTGACCAATTGCAGGCGGTCAAGCGGTCCATCAGCGGCTTCCGCAAGGGGAAACCAGTGCTGGCGGCCATCGATATCCTGCAGAAAAGGATGCCGGCGTTCTTCTATACCTCTCACTTTGATCGCATGTCCGGGGAGATATCGCTGGACAAGCTGTCTCGTGACACCCAAAGCGGCGCGACGATCTCCCCGGGTGACCAGATTTTCCTCGACTTCCTCGAGTACGCCGGGACGTCGGTCAGCGAATTGCAGTCCAGCACACGCCTGGAAGAGCTCAACGCACGTTGCCAAGCCGCCTCCAATGAAATTACCGATGAGATCTTCGAGTTTTGGAGTCAGAACGACGCGCTCAGTGTAGAGATAGCGCTTGCCCAAGGCCTCTCCGAGGATCCCGCCCCCTTCAATAGCGGGACTGTTGCCAAAATCCGCATTCGGAATGACAACCACAAGGTTTCGGTGCCCCTGTCTGAGCGCAGCGCCGGATTCGTCTGGTTCTTCTCCTTCCTGTCGCAGTTCAAGCAGATGCGAAAGAGGAACCCCGGTGCGATCATCCTTCTGGATGAGCCTGGATTGACGCTACATGGAAAGGCGCAAGCTGATCTGCTCCGCTACATCATTGAGCGTCTACTCCCCGACCACCAGGTCATCTACAGCACCCACTCGCCCTTTATGGTGCCGGCCGATCGTCTTGCGGACGTTCGCGTCGTCGAGGACGTTGTCACCTACGACCAGCGTCGCCGCCCCACCGTTAAGGGCACACAGGTCTCCGCGGACGTCCTGAGCGTCGATCAGGACACGCTGTTCCCCCTTCAGGCCCATCTCGGTTACGAGGTTACCCAAAGCCTGTTTGTGGGAGCGCATACCCTGTTGGTCGAAGGACCTTCGGATGTGCTCTATCTTCAGGCGGCATCGCACGCGCTCAAGCAACGCAAGCGCCAAGGCTTGGACAGCCGGTGGGTGATCTGCCCCACAGGCGGCATAGACAAAGTGCAATCGTTCGCCTCGCTCTTCTCTGGCAAGGGCATCCACATGGTCGCCTTGTGTGACTACGGCAATGGCGATAAAGGCAAGGTGCAGCGGCTGAGGGAGTCTCAGATCATGAAGACTTCCGGCGTCTTGGTAGCCACGGATTTCACCGGAAAGGCGGAGAGCGACATTGAGGACTTCTTCGCACCCGCCGTCTTCGCCGACATCCTCAACGGTGCCTACGGTCTGAAGGGAAAAGGGCAAATTTCCGCCCGGCAGTTCAGCCAAGACGGTGCCCTGACGCGCCAGGTCAAACAGGCCGAAGCACTGTTTAATGTCATGGGGGCTTCCGTTCCGCCCCTGGATCATTTCACTCCCGCCAACTGGCTCATCCAGAATCAGCACGTGCTGGCCGCGGAAACTACGGCCATCAATGAAACGCTGGAGCGCTTTGAGAAGGCCTTCGCTGAGATCAATGCGGCGCTAGGGGCCGGTGCGTAGATGAACCTCTGCCAGAGCTCCGCAATGGCAGCGGGTTCCTCTCCCGGCGCGCACTCATCGGAGGGCAGGACTCGGCTGCCTGACTCCCGCGCCATGAAATCGGCCTCTAACAGTGCGCCCTTTCCCTGCCATGCTGGCCCTGCGAATGCCGGGTCCGCAGAGGGCGCTTTAGACGCGCCAAGCCCAGTCTGATCCGTGAATGCGGCGACCACCCTGCCGGTTCCAGCGGAACGCCTCCCACATCAGAGTCGGCGGCGTTCCACCGTACTTCAACTCATCAGCCAACCGGATGAACACCTCATCGGTAATCCAGGTTGACGGGGCAAGGTCCAGGTCCGTGAGCTTGGCCGCATGATTGGCCGCGCGTCCAACCCAGACGATGTCGTTGCCGCCTCGAATACCCGTGCGAGCAGCTCGGATTGGGCTGCTGTCGATTCCGACGACATGCCTCACGGTACCTGTCCAGTCGGGGTACTGCTGTTTCAACGCTGGCATGACGATCATCTTGACCGCATAGTTGATTTTCAACCCGGCCTTAGCCGCCGGCGTGGCTTGCCGGTCACCCACCCAGATGCCCATGACACGATCTCCGTCGTAGGAGGTGATCTTGCCGCCCTCTTTCCTGATGATCGTCGCTGCACAGTGCAGGAACGCTTTGTAGATCTCTGCACTCAACTGCCAGGCTTCGGTGTCGACCATATTCGTTGAGCCGTTCAGGTCCGCGTACAAAACAGTGGCACGATCAAACTCCACTGCGTCATTGCCCAATCGCACATCTTCTGGATCGGGTACAACTTGACCTCTCCGTGTAGACCATCGGGTTTGTGCTATCGCCTGCACGGCGGCCGTCATCTCTTCCAGCAGTGCCACCGTCAGTCCCTCGGCCCAGCTTCGAGAATGCGGGAGCGAATTTGTTCGCATGCCGGTGCAATCAAAGCCCGGGCGTCCGGGCCAGGGGTGTATCGGTAGGGGACGGTCGTGAGCCCCGTGAGATCACTGGGAAGCTTCAGCTTGTCTTCGCGCGGCTCCATCAAGAAGGCGCGCCGACGCCCCAGGAATCCAATGAACATACCCAGTTCAAAGACGACGTTGTCGCGCATGACAGGCCACTCGTCACCGCGGCTGATGACCATGTCATCCGCGTGGGCCACGGCAATGGCAAAGTCTGCCTGTTCCAGCTGGCGCTCGAGCTCGTCAAGTGTGTAGTTGGCGGCGCGGAACACCCCGTGGTCCCATACCACCGTCAGGAACGGGTCGTGCTCGAAGTGCTGTACCAGCAACCGCGTGACAGGGAGCGCCTCCACCGACGACATCACAAAGACCCGGACCTGTCCGCGAGGTTGGGTAATCATGTGATTGCGCTCTTTTAGACGGCGCGAAAGGGTCGCGGCCAGCCGCCGCCAGATGACGGGGTGTGAATCCGCAATCCTGCTGAAATCGATTTCCGGCACCTTTAGCACTACGGTCGGCTCGCGTGCAGTAACAGTTGCCGCCCGCAGTTGCGCCGGTTCGATGGCTGCCATTTCGCCGACGTGGTCCCCAGCCCTTCGGGTATTAACCACTTTGCCGTTGACCAGCACGTCCACGGAGCCGGAGACAATGAAGAAAACGTCGGTCTCTGGGGCGCCCTGAGTGATAAAGGCCTGCCCTGTCCCCACGTCGAGCAATTCCCCGGCCTGTGCCAGCTGGGCTGCGGCCGCGTCCAAGCCGGCCAGCAGGCGGAACTCAGCCAAGGCGGCGATCAGTCGCCTGCCATCATCCGCCGCGAGGCGCTCGACGATCCCAGTCCCCATACTGCCCCCTTGAAAGTGTGAACTGGGTCCCAATATACGCCCAAAGGAGCTGGAATGAATCCGGCTGCCAGCCACGCCGTAGGCGACGCGACCCGCCCGGCCTGGCCTCCTCTTGGGCGCAGGGAGTAGCACGATGGGACACAGCTGGAAAAAAGATCGCACCAAGAAGCGCATTGCCACCCGTTACGCCGAAGTCCGCGACGTGGACATCCGCGATTACAAGCGGGAAACCTCGCTGGTGGATATTCCAGTCAATCGCGCCTATCGCGTCCAAGGGGCGCATGTCTACATCGACATCGTCAATCTGGCGGACATGCTTAGCTGCACTGACATCGAAGGCGAAACCTGCCACAAGCGGGCCCTTCGATTCCTGAATCAGCACTACCGCGCCGTCCATCGCATCCTCGTTGAAAGTGATGCCATCCGTGTGGACTTTCACAACCAGCGGCTGCATGCGGTTGTGACCAAGCCGTACGGCGATGCCAACGAACGCGCCCGGATCGAGCGCGCGGTTGCGATCGCCCAGCTCGCCATCGATGTGCTGGCTGAAACGGGCGACTCGGACGCGCACATCCCCAATGCCCAGGTTCGTGTCGGCATTGACAGCGGGATGGCGTTGGCCGTCAACAATGGTCGTCGCGCCAGCCGAGAACCTCTTTTCTTAGGCTCCCCAGCCAATCAGGCGGCCAAGTGTGCCGGGCATGGAGGGGCTGAAGGCATCTACCTGACGCACGGCGCACGTGCCGTGCTTGAACTGCCTACCTTGACCGGCAACAAGGACCGCACCACTTCGCTGACCGATGCTCAGATTTCCGCATGCGTCGAGGCCGCTGCACTCGGCATTTCCAAGTCGCGCATCATCGAACTCTGGAAAGATGAACAGGCCGAGCTCCCTATCGGCGAATTCAAGTTCAGTCGACCGACGCCTCCGCTTTCTGATCTGGACTTCTCCCTGCTCAGCGCGGCGAACTCAAGGCGATTTGATGGCGTTTCGATCTATGCCGACATTGACGGATTCACCGACTTCGTGGACAAGCACTTAGAGGAGGATCCCGAACATCTGGTTCGAACACTGCACGTATTGCGCTCTGAGCTGGATGCGGTCGTACACGAGGATTTTGGAGGGCGTCGTGTCCGTTTTATTGGCGACTGCCTTCATGGGGTGCTGCTGGAGGGCACGTCACAGACGACAGATGCGCAGGACACGGTCAGCACCGCTGCCCAGTGCGCGGGTGCATTGCGCAGCAGTTTCTCCACTGCCCTAGAGCAACTGAGCGCCGAAGGCGCGGAAGTGGCAGAGCTGGGATTGGCCATTGGCTTCGAACTTGGCCCCCTTGCCATTTCCCGCCTGGGCATGAAGGGGAGCCTTCTGCGGTGTGCCACGGGGCGAGCGGTGTTGGAATCTGAAGCCCAACAACGACTCTGCGACGGTGTGGAGACGGCCATTGGTGAAAATGCCTACAAGGCCGCCAGCGCCGCGATACGGACCGTCTTTACCGACAAGCGAAAGGCGGCGAACCTAGACTATGCCGCAGCGGTGGAGGAACTCGCCGCATCCGGGGACCGCGTGGCGAAGGCAACACTGGAGGCACACTACGCTGAAGTGGCACCCGCAGTGGCTCCTGCGCTCGCGCAGCCGATCCGTCCTCATGTGGCCGCGACGTGACGCCAAGGCCTTTGGAGCTGCTGCAGCGCGTGGCACCGGACTACGGTGCCACGTTGATCGTAGACCCTGTCGGGGGGCTGGTTGGGATCACAGTGGTTCGGGCCGGCGGAGCCGAGTACGCATTTAGATTGCTCGTCTCCGTTGCAGGCGAGCACGTCTCAGTGCGCGAGATCGCCGACCCCGGCATGCTGCCGGGGTTCTGTCCCGATCGGCATATCAACGGTGACCGTAGCTTCTGCCTCGGCTGGGGAGAAGACAATCCGAGCCGGATCCAAGACGAAGCAGCAGCGAGGCATTGGTGGGCCACGGTCTACCAGTACCTGACCTACCAGATCGGCGCGAACGCCCGCCGGGTCTTTCCTGGAGCGGAGAACGGCCGCGCGCACGGTCGTGCTGCGCAGCATCAGGCCAATGCTGAGCAGGCAGCCGAACGACTGGGTCCGGCATTCAAGGCAGATGTGCTCGCGGGGCAGTTCATGGTCCGCAAGGATTCGCGCCCTCAGAAGCGGAGGCTCGAGCTCTGGCACGGCAAACTACTCCTTGCTCGGGTGTCGACGCGCACTGAAACCTTGGTCGGGAGACCCCCAGTCTGCCCATGTGGCCGCGATCCTGACGGTGCGATCACTGCATGTGGCGACCACGCTGCGGCCCTGGTCACTTTCATCTTGGAACAGCACCGATGTGCGCTGGCCGACACAGCTTTCCTCGAGGATTGTGCGGCTGCAGGAGCGCGCTGCTGCGGAACGCTGGACATCTGCGGTCTTCGATCTGCCATCAAACGAACACAAACCGTATCCCTCAAGACAGAGAACTCACCCCGTGCAAGAACCTCAAAATTCTGGCGGCCACCCGCCAAATCAAAGCGACCGCGTTAGTGCCGCTTGGCAGCAGCTGAATTTGGTCTTGGGCTTCTTCTCCCGTGTAGACACAAAACTCTCGGTCGGCCTGGGTATCAACCTGGGCATGCTTGCCATGATCGCGACGCGGCTGCCGAAACTTGATGAACTAACGGCCCTGATCTCGGTTGTGGGCGTTTTGTTCCTTACACCGCTTACTGTTAGCTTCTGGCACCTGTGGTACGGATATTTTCCGGAACTGCGAGGCGGGTCAAATTCGCTCATCTTCTTTGAACGGGTGTCGAGCATGGCCGAGCACGAGTTCTTGCAGAAGTGCGCGGAGCGTACGCTGATGGAGTTCGAGGAAGACCTCCTGGGTCAATGTTGGCGCAATTCCAAGATTCTCTCGTCAAAATTCAGCTGTTTGAAGTACGCGTACATTGCCACTGTTCTGGCAATCGCCCCATGGATGGCACTCATCGTTGTGCTGCCTCCGCCGGCAAAGTGACACACAAGTGGCTTCTGCTCATCCAGTTGTTGAGCCGGAGCCCCGGGCAGCGCTGACAGGGCCGGGCCTTCCGGCCCAAGTCGGCCCAAGGTGAGAAACGGTGCTGGCCATTGCCGGAGTTTGGCCATCGGCTATCACACGCACGTCGCAGTTAGCTCCCTTTCGGAAGGGGATGCCAGCCTAGACGTGCAGCAAACTCACGACGATAGACGGTGTCAATCTGGGGCGGGGCTCGCCGGACGTACTCTTCTGCGAGCGTCGCAGTTTGCCCTGAGAGGCTTGCGAGGTAGGCAACTGCTTCTTCCACTGATGGGACGCGTTGATTTTCCCCGTTGAACTTCGGTGGCAGCGCCGTCCATAGCACAGTGGTAATCCCGCGAGCAGCGGCCCAGTCAGCGAGCCCAGGAATACTCGCCGGTGCTGGACAGCCATGTGTCCAGACCCCCAAGTGTCGCTCCATGTTCTTTGAGGGAATGGCTTCCCGCTCACGCAAGGCTCGCTTGGCGTCGCCCTCGTCGTCGGTACCAGCCTCAACCCAGAAGGAGGTGACAGCAGACGCGGCCGCATGCATGACCAACGTAAGCCGTCCATTGCCGGATTGCCTTAAAAACTCTACGCAAACCGTTGGCCCGTCTGCCAGCCACTGTCCACGAACCGGTAGACCGTCGGGTTGCCATACCAGCGACCCCCAACCAAGATAGGCAATCATCTTGAGCCTCTACTCGACTGCGACAGCCGTGCCGCCCACCACAAGCGGCTCATTTCGTAATCGGTCGAGCCTTTAGTCTCTGCGCTCACCATCCTGGATGCCTCCTCGTCTCAACAAGACTCTGTATTGATAGCGCTACCGCGCCATCTGCCGCGATGTTGCGCTGCAGGGTCCGACGCCGGGCGAGAAGAAGCGCGAAGACGGAGCATGCTGCTGATTGCGGACTACCCGCAAGAGCGGGTGACGCATGCCTGGGAGATAGTCGAACCCGCTGTCTTCAAGCTCAAGTACGAGGCGGGAGAGAACCTCATGCTGCAGGAGCAAGCGGCGTCGCGACGATGCAATCCGAACACCCCGGCACCCTGTGAAAGGAAGCACGAAATGGCTGAAGTACCAGAACAGCTCTTCGGCAATAAGCTGGATGGGACTATCCTGCCCCACCAGTAGCAGGCAATCGTGCAGTGCACGCCCCAAGGCAAAGCAGTCATGCCGTCTGCCCTGCTCATGGGCGACCCTCAACATCACCACTAGTGCCGCCAGGCTATCCAGAGTGCCCAGCCCGCACAAGCCCTCGGTGATCTCTCGTAACCGACGGTCTCGGCGGACAAACATGCCGGCTCGCAAGCTCGCTCCGCTGAACACTTCCAGTTGCACAGGTGCACTGAGCGACATGAGTATTGATTCTCCACAACCGCCAAGTGCCTCGTGGACATTCAGAGCGGCCCAGACCGGTGAACATAGAACCATGCGGGAGCCGGGATAGCGCGCCTCGGCTGCTGCCTGCGTCGCCTGGGACGGGACGTGTTCCGCATGGGCATATTTCACCCACACATTGGAGTGGCAGCCGGGACGCTCCGGGGATATCGACTGTCCGAGCGCGTATGCGCTGGATAGGCCCATTCGGCTTCGCAAGCATTCAAACCACAATCCGACACTGAGTGATCGCAGGCAGTACGGCACGGCTCGGTTGGCGGGAAGTATGCTCGTGCTTGCACGCATGCGGGCAAGTCGCGCCTCGCCGTAAAAGGGTATCTCTTTGAGCGCCATGGCCGTGCCCCTCCCCATTCACCTTTGATGGGTAACGAAACGCGAGTTTGTTACTCCTTCCACCATCCGTATTAGAGGGGCAGAATCAGGAGGACACAAGCGACGGGGTGTGACCACGCCATGACGGAGCGGACCAACGAATCAATCCTGGCCCCGGAACGCCGTGAGATCGAAAGAGAATTGACCTTTCATTTCGGGCCTCTCATCGGCTATGAAAACTTGCCGCGAGCTCTTGGCTATCGCTCCAGCCACGCGCTCCGCCAAGCAGAGGCACGCGGAACCTTGCCCGTGAAGATATTCAAAGTGCCCGGCCGCCGCGGCAAATTTGCCTTTGCGATGGACATCGCCGACTGGATGGTTGGGCTGAGGGCCGCAATCAGTCCGCCGGCAGTATCTGGCACCCCGCAAGATGAAGCGGCTGCTCTGAAGCCCAACCAGGAATGACGCCCCACAACCCAAACTCAAGGGGCCGGGCTTGTAGCGTTTCAAGAACAGACTCAAGACGTCCCCGAAGATGCGCTCGCCGAGCGCCGAGGAGAGTACCAAGAGCCGGAAACTAACATCTCCGAACCCTGGAAATGACTTGCCCCCGTTGGCGCGGGGGCAAGTGACATCTGTTGGAGCAGATGGTGGTGAAACTCAGCCTGTACCCTGAGGCTCACCCTTTTCCTTGACAAAGTCAAGCGACTTCCCGTTCGCGCGGAGGGGTGCGCCCATTTCCTCCCCATCTCATATGGCGGAGGCGAACCTGAATGGGCACCTTGTTCCAATCTCGAGACCGGGCAGACGTTCGCAAGCCGACGGCTGAGGAGCAGGATGATGACCGCAGGAAAAAGCGCGACCGCCAAACCGACGGACGAAGACCGCCGTGAGGGGCATCTGCCCCATTCCCCTCTCGAGCTAGCACGCGGCAAGCGCGACCGCCGCGAAATCTTTGTATTTCAGTCCCCGAAGAATGGGCGGACCGTAACGGTGGCCGACCTGGTCAACTTTTGCCAGGCGCTGATGCTCGAATTTGACCCCCAGGTGGAGATGTATGTTGAGAGGCCGCGTCGAATCACGGTAGGCGAGAAGCGCGACCTTGAGTTGAGCTTCTGGGTCGGGCGGAGGGATGGCACCCAGCACTACCAGTTTGTAATCCCTACAAAACGGGTGGCTTCACTGAGCGTTGGCTTAGTCAAGCTTCCCGCAGATGACGAGCTCATCCACATGGCCTTGAATCAAGGGCTCGTATTGCGACTTGTCCACGAAAACTCTCTGGCATCTCGCGCCAGCGAGGTCGCTGTTGCCTACGAACTACTTCCGCTTGTCTGGGCCAATGCAAAGATCGCGGGGGCCAGGCAGTTGGAAGTGAGGATTGAGGACATGCTCCAGAACGTTGAGCGCCTCACCATGAGCGCATTACAACTGCAGACGGGCCAGGCCCGGTTCGCAGTGGCTTGCGCAGTGGCAAGCCTCGTCTACACCGGCCGCGTACAACTCGTGGACTATCGCCCAGGGGATCCGGATGCCCTCGTGGAGGTGCGTCATGGCTAGGTACGAAATCTATGATCAGGCGACACTCGACGAGTGGTACTCCCCACATCCGGTTGATATTGCACCAGATCATCTCTCCAAGTTCCGCGTGGCCAAGGAAGCACTCACCGCCTTGCTTCTGGGCCGTTCCACCATCACCGCTATATCCCGGAGATATGGAATCTGCCACAAACGCCTGAAGCGCATGGCAATGAAAGCGCCCACGATAGCCCACGATGGCATGCCGCACGGATTTCGCGTATGCATTCCATGGGGCAGTTACTCGACTGAGCTTTCCTTCGAACCCGCGGAATTGCCGCTGGTTCCAGGAAGATTTGCGTGGCACAAAGTCTCCGAAGCTGTGCCAAGTGTTAAAGCCTTGATCGATGGCTTTGCAACCCATCTGCCGCCGGGCCGCCCTCCAAGCGCGTTCGTAAAATTGCACCAACGAGTCCTTGCGGAGCTGAAGCAGCACAACCTGGAGGACAAATTCCCCCTGAACGATCCTGGCAAGGGGAAGCGCTCGCTGCTTGCTTTGCTCAAGCGGCGGCAGTCGGCAGTAGCCGACGTGGACCTTTATGAACCTCAATCGGCATCGAACGCTCCTGTCGCTTTGGAGCAAGCAGTACGGATGGGCCTGTTCGCCAGAACGGAGTTTGACGCGCACCAAATCGATGTTGAATGCAAGATCTCCATCGATATGCCCAATGGCGCGCGTGTTACGCGCAAAGTGTCACGGCTATGGCTTCTCATCGAAATAGAGACTGAATCCAGGGCGGTAACGGGATGGCTTCTCTGTGTCGGCCAGAGCTATGACAATCTTGATGTAGCGCTCTGCTTGTCCAAGTCAATGGAACCCTGGGCTCCCAGGGACCTGACGATCCCGGACCTCTTCTACGCACCTGGCGCTGGAATGCCCGTCTATCAGGCAGCAACGCCGATAGTCACGCGCTCGGCCGCTGTCGCACTGGACAACTTCCTTGCGCACTCGGCCCATGCACTCGAAGCAGCATTCTGCAGGGCTCGGGGAGGTGTGATGATCTTCGGAAAGTCGCACACACCGCGCTCACGACCCATTGTAGAGCAATTCTTCTCGCGCTTGGAACGTGGTGCGCTGCGTAAGATCCCCGGCGGTTTTGAGCCCGCCAAACGGCTGGGGGAAAACAAGATCAGGATCAGCAACTTCTCTCCGGATGCCCATCCCATCCAGATGCACCTTCTCGAGGAGCTCCTGGACGTCATCATAGCCAACTACAACGCGACGCCTCACTCCGCACTCGGACAGATGACGCCGCTAGCGTATCTCACGAATCGCAAAGAGTCAGCGTTTGCGTTTGCGCCGGAAACCTGTGGCCTGGATGCTGCAGATATGGCTTCGACAATCGTAAGCCTGCCCGTAAAAGGCAACAAGGATAATGGGGAGTTGCCCCATGTCACCTACTTGTATGCGGACTACCGATCCCCTTCCCTTAACGATAAATGGGGACTGATTGGCACCAGGATTCTTGCGCGCGTGAATAGGCGCGATCTTCGTTCAATCGTGCTACTTCAAAGTGCCACCGTGCCATTCGGAGTGGCTACCGCGCGAGCGCCTTGGTCGCGCGCGCCGCATGACGAGAGGACGCGAAGGATCATCTGTCGTTGGTCCAAACAGCGCAGTGATTTCTCAATCGCTGGCGTGGAGTGTGCAATTGAAGCCTTCATAGCGCATCTTCGATCTACTGCAGACACGTCCCAACCCGCAGTCGACCAACTTGCGCGCTTGCAGCAGTTGCACTTCGGCCGTCTGCCCGACATTCGGTCCCAGCCAGCTCACATCCCGGTAAGAGTCCCCCGGGGAGGCAAGGTGAATCTTGATGACTAGATCGGACCTTGCGGAGGCCATCATGGCCGTCCGTCGCCTTGACCCCGACCATCCACTTTTCATTGAGTCTGGCTACCGTATCAACACGAAGCCTGTCGAACGCATGGCGGATTTCGTTCTGTACAACATTCAGCAGGGTCATCATGGGTGCTCTCTTTATTCAGAGAGCGGGGTTGGCAAATCCACGGCGCAAGACTATCTAGTCGAAACCGACTGGCGCTGGCTCGTGGAGGACGGACGCCGCGCAGGTGTGGCCAGGGCAATCGTCGCAACCTCAGATGCATGCAGGAGCCCGCTGAGCTTCTGGCACGCGCTTTCACATCAACTGGGAATGCCGCGCTGGTCATCGGCCAGGCCTCACGAGCTGAGGGCACGAATACACAATCACATGCGCGCCGCGTGTGGGCACGCCGACGTACGCAGGTACGTATTGTTCATCGACAGTGCTCAACGGCTCACCAATCTTGAGTTTCAGTGCTTAGAAGATCTTGATAACTTGATGAGCAAGGACAAGCTTACTCTCTTTTTGGTCTTTGTGTACCAAAGTGACCAGCAGGGCATCGAGCTTGGCGACATGTGGCAGCACCATCCGTCACATGTTGTTCGCCGGTGGTTTCTGGACTCAGCCCCATTTCTTCCTCTTGCGGCGCGAGATGAGGTCAGGCATGCCCTGTCGCGCTACGACGGCGCAGCATGGTGGCCGACAGAGGACATGCCATTTTCTAGATACTTCGCCACCGACGCATTTGATCGCGGATGGCGGCTGGAATCTGAAACGGAGATGATTTGCGATGCTGTGTCCGCCCTCCGGAGGGAGGTGGGACTTCCCGAACATAGTGGCTGGCCGATGTGCTCCTTCACATCGACCGTGCGGAATCTGCTAACGAACGCTTGGTTTCAGCAGAGTTTCGAACGCTTCACTCCATCTGACGTCCGTGCTGCGCTTGTGCATGTCGGGTACCTGCGAACCGAGTTCATTCGCATGCGCGAGAAGATGTCCGACAAGGCAATCGCCATCATTGAGAAGATACAGAATACGGCAAACCAGGTAGGGGGAAGCAATGAATAGCTCTCGCGCCGTAAATCCTTCTACGCCTCGGATTGTCGGCGCAGAGCATGAGTTCTATCCATACATATCGGGCTACGGCGTGCTGCAGCGGATCGTTGCACTGGGCATGCCAACAAGTGAGCAACTCATGATCATGGGGGTGAGGCGTAAGACTGGGCGCTCCATGCTCCGCCCTTTGCTTCTGCCGGGCCGGGTGCAGGATACTTTTGCGTCAGCCATCGAAGTCCGTGACGTCACAACGAAGAATCTATGGAATCCGGCCGCGTGGCTTCCAGTTCAATCACTTCGACTTCTCGCGGGTAGTGAGCTTCCATATATGCGGTGCCCCGCATGCGCACTTCACGGCTACCATTGTTCACTATTTCTCCTTCCTTCCATCTCTGCGTGCCCTTGGCATGGCGAGAAGCTCATCAGCCACTGCGAGGCATGCGGAAGGACGCTGGGCACCAGTTTTGACCACTCCGGTGGTCTCGGGACTTGTACTTGTGGATTTCAGCCAATCGACGCCCACACAGCGCTACTGGACGTCAGGCAATTTCCCGCTCGTGAAGTGTCGCAGTGGGTGGATGACTACCTTCATTGGGCATCACGCCAGCGGGCAGGCCGAGTGATTCACTTCCCCAGTGATGCGCAAAGCTGGCCTTCAGCTCTGGCGCGCCTGATTGATAGAACGACTCCTATGCCGCCCGTCCACCAGGACGATGGCAATGCTCACGTAAGGTATGAGGCTTTCCAGCCATCCGCTGACGATCCGGAGCCAGGGGCGTTCTGGGGCTGGGCAATGATTGGCGGCAACTCGGGCCTCATGTGCGCTCCGCTCCCATTGATGGCCTACGATGCTTTGACGCGGGCCACTGCAGCGGCATGCGCCAGGGTCGGACTTGAAGGCCTATCTGTCCTGAGCTTCCGCTCAACGCACTACGACACCCAAGGACCCACTGAGGTAGAGCGGCACGAGTCGTTCCTAGCTCCCTATGGTGTTTCTGCCAGCGGCGCGACTTGGCTCAATCTCTCGGTTGTCGACCCGATGGTAACGTTAGCGTGCGGCACAGCGCTGGAGCTGGCCGCTGCGGCCTTTGGTATCGCGAACGACAAGCCGGATAGGTCCCCTTCCGTAATCGTCGCTTCGGTATTGGACAGCATTAAGGGAAGATCCGCCTTGGTCGACGCGCTTGTGTGGGTTCTGGCAACCGCTTATGAGGAAGGCTTGGCGTTGACGCTTGCAAGGGTGTTCAAGCTGAATCCGAAGGATGTACTGCCTTCAGGTGGGTATCCGGTCATCGAGCTTCAGGGTTCCGCCCGTTCCTTGAGAGAAGTCCGGGTCGCCTGGGTGACACCTCGAAAAACAGCTAGAATCCAGCAGAAATCCTAAGGCAGGCAGTTCTTAGCAATTTTTGCCATCATTGGGGCAACGGCACTGTCTCGTGCCGGACTGCGAACGGCAGTAGCCTTCATGCGAGTACGCAACACAAGGGGAGGCTTTGCCGCCGCGTGGGCTAATTGGCAATTCTAATGAACCCCCGGCAGTCGTGGGCGTGTTTTATGGGCTTCCGGAACTGTTGGGCGTTATTTATGTACTTCTGGAAATGCCGGGCGTCTTTGGTGAACTTCCGGGAATATCGGGCATCTTTGGTGGACTTCCGGAAATATCGGGCATCTTTGGTGGACGGAAGCTGCCAGGAAGAGGCTAAGCTCACCCCATCCATATCTTCTACAATCAATGCGTTAGAGGCCGGGCGTTTTCGGTGCGGCAGACAACATGTTCACCCCCGAAGGTCATCAGCTAGAGCCATGCGACATGACCTGGTGGTCCCTGACCTGCAACATTGCGCGGGAATGGCGACTGATGATGGCTGAGGCGGCTCCCCGGAGACCAGCTGCACGAAAAGCTTCGGCCACGGCGAAATCCAGCGTCATCTACCTAGCCGAAGCGCTCAGAATTCGCCGAGAACGGCGGTCCGGCGTGCGTGATCCCGGCCCCGGCGCCGAGACGTCCAATGTGGTCTACATGAGTCGTGGGCCGAAGCCGCGTCAGCGCGTGTAAAGCGCTTCCGTAGGGGCGCTGCCCCTACACCCCCAGTACAATGCAATCTGGACGTGATTGGGGGGCGTATGGAACGCAAACGGCCTGAGTACCTTCCGCCGATTGAGCGGAAGCGTTGGAATTTCCCGTGGCTGATTACCGGATTTTTGACTCTGGTGAGTCTTGCAACCATTGGCGTGCTTACGCTGGGTCGCACAAACAGTGCCTGGAGTGAGCGTTTTGAGGGTGTGCGGCGATCCATTGAGGTCGCTGAGCAGCCGTCGACGGCTAGGACTGATCTGCCGACGGCCAATAGCCCGGTGCCGTCGGCGCTTCCAGAACGTCAGCACGCACAGCCATTCCAGAATGCGCAGAATCTGCGCTGTATCAATGGAATGTTCTTCCGTCGAATTGAGGGGGGCTGGGAGAACCTTCCGGGCTCTCGGTGTGGCGATATCCCGGAAAGTACTGTCCAGTGCTTTGCAGGAAAGCCGTACAGGCAAATGTCTGCTGATGGAGGCTGGGTTCTCTCACCGCGAGATCGCTGCCCGTGACGCGTCACGATAATCAGAGGGTCGCCGGGTAAGGTGGCGTCTCCGGGAACGTCCCCATTGAGCGTTTCCCGACCTCAACCAGCGCATGTGGTTACGGCTCGGGTGTCCCGGATGGCGATGACTGAGCGATGCCGCGATCTGGGTGATCCTGACTCGACTCCGATTCCTGGCGTGGTGCGCGATACGGGTTGTAGGCCGGGCCATCGCGTGCGATCGCCACGCATACCGGTAGAGAAATCTTTGCCTTGGTGCCCTGCTCTGTGACACACGTGCAGGTGGTGTCCTGCTCGGTGGTGCCGGAGGCCATGCAATACAGCTCAGGTTGCGATTGCACGGTGCGATCATCGAAGGCGGGGGGCAGACCACGGCTGAAACTCCACACGTGGTTTGTGTTTTTGCACGTATTCTTCGCGGGTGAGGGGCCGTGCCGCCGGCATGCCCGCGCCCAAGGGCGCCAGGGCACCTGCCGCCGGCAAAGCTCCGGCCCCCTGCTCTTCCTTCTTCGCAGCCTGTGCGTTGGAGGGTTTGATCAGGAACAGCCAGCCCAACCACAGTATGCCTATCAAGGCGACGGCCACTGACAGGCCCTGCCAGACTCGCTTAAGCACCTTGAACTTGTGACTGACCGTGTGCAGCGTTGCGCTGCGATACCTGTCATAGAGGTTCTTCGGGTAGACCCAGATTTCTTCTTCGGCCTTGTCGCGTATGCGCTCGTGTAGGGATCAGCCTGCGCGCGGGTCCACGTCAGAACACCCGAACGCTGCATGCCAAACGCACGATTCATGTGGGTGTGCGAGCCAATCAGGCTGCGCACCTGGTGGTGGATCTTGCTGGGCCACTGGGTGACGAACGCTAGATCGAAACCGCGATGCCGGTGCGTGGACATCGAGCGAATGCGTGGATGTTCCGATTCACCCGGCTTGCCGGTGGACGGGAACAGCCTGCCATAGCGTTCCAGTCCCTGAGTGTTGCCATCCGAATGAGCTTCGTCATACAGCACGAAGGAGCCATCGGGAAGCTGGGGCCAGTCGTTGTGGTCAGGCAGCTTTTCGAACCATGGGAAGGCGTCCGGATTCTCCTCCATGGTTGCACCGGCGACGTTGGTGAAGCTGAAGAGTCAGCCCAGACCCTGGCGGCTGGCCACCCTCACCCATCGCGTCTCGGTGCTGAGCAAGGTCCATCAGCTGCAGCAGCTGGCCAACCCCATCGACAGCGCAGAGGTGCGGCAGCTGCTGGCCAGCGCCCGCCGCGGCGCGCACAAACGCGGCGAGCGCCCGCACAAAAAGGCCGCAATTACCCGGATCGAGCTGCAGGCGCTGCTGGCCACGTGCGGCGACGATTTGGCCGGGGTGCGTGATCGGGCCCTGCTCTACTTCGGCTTTGCCAGCGGCGGCCGCCGTCGCAGTGAGGTGGCGGCGGCAAGTCTGACTCATCTGCGTCAGCTGCCCGACGGCGGATTCGTCTACCACCTGGACCAAGGCAAGACTCTCCAGAGCGGCCCCAAAGTCGGTGACAGTCCGGACAAGCCGCTGCTGGGCGCGGCTGCGACCGCGCTTCAGGCCTGGCTGGACGCCGCCCAGCTCACCGAAGGGGCGCTGTTCCGCCGGGTCTGGGGAAAGCGGATCGGTTCGGCGCTGAGTGATCGAGCCATCGCGCTGATCATCCAGCGCCGCGCCGCGCGGCGCTGGATGGCCTTGAAGGCGATTTCGGCGGGCACAGCCTGCGCTCGGGGTTTGTCACCGAGGGCGCCAGGCAGGGCGTGGCACTGCCCGCGCTAATGGCCGTGACCGATCACCGCTCGGTGGCCAGTGTGATTGGCTACTACCAGCATGGCCGTGTGGCCGAAAACCCGGTCGCGCACCTGCTGGAGGAGCGCTGATCGCCTATGGCGGGCGCACCCGTTGCCGCCGCAGGCGCCCGTCTGCAGGGTGCCGGGGTCTGCCGGCTCGATTGTAGGCGTGCCGCAGTACAATCGGACGCAGCACCATGTGCGCGGAGTTCGCACTGAAGGAGGGGGGGGGTGGATCCATCTGGTTTCCCGCACCAAGACTACGTTGGACGTGGCTTCGAGCGTTTGGTGACGAAGCGCCACGTCGCTGTCGGAGAGGTCATCGTCCGGCACAGTCCCATCGACCTTGACCGGCACGCTGCCAAGCGGCCGGTTGACGTCCACATCGTTCAACGACCTGCCCTCGCCATCTTCACTGCGAACTGCCCTGCGCCTTGGGCAGCCTTGATGCGGCGCTGGCGGGACGGATGCTGAACATAGGAACTGATCTGAAAAGCGTGCCCTGAAGGCCCGTCTTGGCGCACCTGCCTGGCATTCAGCGGCGCGATACATTGGCACCGACACACAACTACGAGAACAGGGGAGTTCAGTAATGGAGCGTACGTCGCAAGGGGCGCTGTGGAGAGTATGGGACTTCCACTGCCATACGCCGGCATCGTATCAATGGAGTGGCTCACCCAAATTGCGTGGAGCGGTTGGCGAGGCTAGGCAGGCGATCGTCGAACAGACGGTCCTTTCACTGAAGAATGCCGAACCAGATGTCTTTGTGATCATGGACTACTGGACATTCGACGGTTACCTGGCGGTAGCTGATCACGTGCGCCAGCACCCAGAAGAGCTGCCGAACAAGCAGGTCTTCCCCGGTATCGAACTGCGTGTCGAGAGCTCGCTGGACAAGCGGCTCAATGTGCATTTGGTCATCGATCCCACGGTGGAGCGGCAGGTCCTCCAGGACGTTTTGAATGATCTAAAAGTGAGCCTTCGTGCCGGCGAACGAGGGCTGAGCGAGGCATGTCTGATGCAGTACGCTCGGGAGTTGGGTGCAGACAAACTCACCCCTCACGGCTTCGATCCTGCACGTGTAGCCCAAGATGCTGAGTACGCTCTGACGGTCGGGTGGCAAACCGCAATGGTGACGCCTCAGTCTCTGTCCAAGGCGCTGGAGACGCTGGGCTCGCGTGGACTACTCTTGATGCCCTGGGACACCTATGGCGGCCTTAAAGACATCAAGTCGGGGCCGCACTATGCGGAGGTCAGGCGTCACATGACAGCCGCGAGCATCTTCGAGTGCAAGGACCAGGGCAATCGCGACGCCTTTCATGGCGTCAGGTCGGCTGCCAATGAGAAGTACTTTAATGCGTTCTGGGAAGCGCTGGGGTCGAGCCCGCGCTTGTGTGTGCGCGGCACCGATGCCCACAAGCATGCGGACTACGGCGTGTTTCCGGACGGCATGAAGACGTGGATCAAGGCTGAGCCAACCTTCCAGGGAATGTGCCACGCGATCAAGGAGCCGTCGTTCCGCTCCTACATCGGGGACATTCCGCCCAAACTGGCGCAGGTGAGAGACAACGGCCGCCTCTTCATGAAAGGGCTGACGGTCACGCGCAAACCATCGGCCACGCTCGCCGAGGCTTGGTTTGACGGCACGGATATTGAGCTGAATCCGGATCTGGTTGCGATCATCGGCAACAAGGGCTCAGGCAAGAGCGGCTTGGCGGAAGTGTTGGCCTTGGCCGGAAATTCCAAAGCTCATGAATACTTCACCTTCCTGATCGATGACCGTTTCAAGAGCGGGGCAACTCAACGAGCCGCAGCATTTGATGCAGCGTTGACATGGTGTAACGACGACGTCGGGCAAGTGTCGTTGGACCACAGGTTCAAAGAGGATCAACCTGAACGCGTGAAGTACATCTCGCAGGACTACTTCGAGATGCTCTGCAACGATCACATCAACGGACAGTCCGATCAGTTCAGTGCAGAGATTCGGCAAGTGCTTTTCTCGCACTTGGATAGCGCTGACAAGGGCTCGCACGCTGGCTTGGATGAGTACCTCGCGGACAAGGAGCGCCCCACACTGGAGCGCATAAGCGCGCACCGAGTTGCACTCGGCGAGATCAATCGCGCACTCGCTGATCTAGAGCGGCAAGCAAGTGCAGGCCATCTCAATGAACTTAGGGAGCGTCTGGCATCCAAGGAGCTCGAACTCGGCGATCACAACGCCAAGATGCCCGCCGAGGTGCCGAAACCTGAAGCTGGCGGGGATGAAGCATCGCCGGAAGGTGAGCGGCTGAAGGCTATTGCCGAAGAGCTCGCGGCTACAGAGTCGACGCGCCAAAACTCCGAAGCAACCAGGCGCATGCTTGCGTCACGCCGCACCAAGGTGGTCAGCGTTGCGCAGCGCCTGGACGACCATGTCGCATTGGCCGCACAGCTAGGGGCGAGCCTAGAAAAGGAGCTGGCAGAAGTGGCTGTCGACATCCGGCCGCTGATCACCGTTGAAGTGAAATCAGGGCTTCTGCGGGAAGTGGCGGCAGAGGATGCGCTTCACATTGAGCAGCTTGTTAATCGCGAGCTGGAGCATCAAGCCGTTCGCCAGAGACTGGAAGCCGAGCAGAAGCAGCTTCAGGAGAAGCTGGACGGCCCCTCCAAAGCGTACCAGGAGTACCTCACCGCTCGCGCGACGTGGGATCGCGTTCGCGCCCAGATCGTTGGCACGGATGGCCAGACAGACACCGTGGCGTTCTACAAGGCCAGAATTGCAGACCTATCCACCCTGCCCGACCGGTGCAAAGGACTGCAGGAAAAACAGGACGAGATTGTGCGCCAAATTCATAAAGAGCTCCTCTCGATTGCGGATTCGCGCCGACCGCTCTTCAATGGGGTTGAGGAGATTGTAAGGTCAGTGCCTGGTGTAGCTGAAGAGCTCAAAGTAGCGTTCCAGAGCGCCCTGTTCTTTGATCGGGCTGCGTTCTTCGACAGCTTCTTTGGGCAGGTAAAGCAGAACACAGGCGGCTTCCGGGGCGAGGTGGAAGGCGCATCGAAACTCAATGGACTCCTCCGCTCGATTGACTTCAATGACACAGAAAGTGTTGTTGCTGGCCTCCGATCCGTTCGCAACGAGATCACGCAGAATGGCGACAACGAACTGCCGTTGCAGCCGATCCTTCGCGCAAAGACTGAGGTGGAGGATTTCTATGACTCCCTGTTCGACCTTCGGAATTTGGAGGCAAAATTCTCTCTGAGCTTGGCAGGCACAAGCATCCAGCAAATGTCCCCCGGACAACGGGGTGCATTGCTGCTGATCTTCTACCTGCTGGTCGACACTGACCCCACCCCTCTGATCCTGGATCAGCCAGAGGAGAACCTCGACAACCAAACGGTCTATTCGATGTTGGTTCCGATCATCCAGCGGGCTAAGCAGACTCGGCAAATCGTGATGGTCACCCACAATGCCAACTTGGCCGTGTGCTGTGATGCTGAGCAGATCATCCATGCGGAGTTTGATCGCGCTGCCGGCTTCGCTTTGCGTTATCAAAGCGGGGCGATTGAGAGCATGGAACTGAATCGGTCGGTACTCAACGTGCTTGAGGGGACCACTCCAGCATTTGAGAATCGGCAGGCAAAGTACCTGCATTGATGGAGGCACCGGCGCTCGCTGCCTTGCGAGCGTCGGCCGGCCCACGCCCAATTCCCGGTGCATTTCAAGGTAGAAAATCCGGCGTTCTACGGCACCCTGGAGTTCGCAAGGGACCCGTGTTTCATGGCGAATTCTTCCGGGGTTTTCCATCCTAGTGCACTGTGGGGACGTTCTTCGTTATAGAAGCGCCGCCACCCTTCGATCTTGCTTCGTGCGTCGGCCACCCTACTCTTGATAGCGCACGCTTATCGCGAGTCGCGCGGCAGGATTTAATTCAATTAACGTGACGCGTCACGCCAAATCGCCCCGCCCATTGGCGGCCCACCCCTCCCCCACTATAGTTCCACCCCTCACAAGGACGAGGCGGCGCACATGCCCTATATCGGAATCGGACTCCACGCACTGGCCGCCATCTACTTCGCGGTGCACGCCATCCGCTCGGGCCAGAGCCTCTACTGGCTTATCCTGCTCTTCTCGTTCCCACTGCTCGGCAGCGTCGTCTACTTCCTGGCGATCTACTTCCCTGAAGTCCGTCGCTCACGCGGCGCCCGAAAGGCCATCCGCTCCGCCAAGCAGTTGATGGACCCGGGCCAGGACCTGCGCAATGCCCGCGCCGAACTGGCCCGCACGCCCACCGTGCAGAACCGGGTTCGCCTGGGCATGACGCTGCTGGATGCCGGCCAGGCCGAGGAGGCCAGAACCCTGCTTGAGCAGGCAGCCAGCTCAAGCTGGGCGACGATCCCTACATCCTGACCGGCCTTGCCCGTGCCCGCCTCGAGTCCGGGCACGCTGCGCTTGCGGTGGAGACGCTGGACGGCCTGTTCGCACGCCACCCGGACGTGCGCCGCAAACCGGAACAGACCTTGCTGTACGCGCAGACATTGGCAACCGCGCAAGCCCCCGGTGCCCGCGCCGCATTCGAGCGCGCCGTGGAATGCGGAAACGACGCGGCCGCCCGCTGCCTGTACGCCGAATGGCTGATGACGCAGCCCAAGCCCGCTGACCGCGAGCAGGCCCGCAGCCTGTTCGCCAGCATCATCGATGATGCCCAGCATTGGTCGCGCCACGCACGCAGCCACAACGCCGCATGGCTGGAGCGGACCAAAGCCGCGTTGAAGGGCTACTGACGCCTGACGGCCTTTGGCAAACCTGTCGCATCCGCCTCGCTCACAGCCTCGCCGGGCGGATGCCGACAGTCGGCAGACTTGCACCACCGACATCGCCGATAGCATTGCAGCGCAAGGCTCCAGCTTCATTGCGCCATATGCAACGATTCTGAAAATGTTGAAAGTGGTGACGTCATCGGCCTTACTGCATTGGCATCGCACGCAACCGGGCGTATTCCTTTTCGCGCCGCCAATACATCGGTGGTCGGGGCTCGAAATCCCGGTAACGCGACTGTAGTTTGCGCTTGCCAGTCGGCACCACGCTTTGTGGTGCCGGCTGGCAATCCGTCGGCCGGCTATGGCGGGCGGTGCGTGGGGGCCTCGTGCCCACCGGGCCTAGTCGCGTACCGGATTTCGAGCCACGCATCGTCCGCCACCTTTATCGGTGGCGGCTTCTGCATGCACGCAAGGAGCCCAGCCATGACCCAGCCCCACTCCCCTGCCCCGCACCCTATCCACGACGTGCCCGCGAACGGCCCTGCGCTGGATCCAAACACGCTCATCGCCCTGCTGCACAGCATCGGCGCCGGTGCCGCCTCCGATGGCCAGCCGTGGCCGGAACGCCACCAGATGCCCGGTCGACGCATCGCCTTGGCAGATACCGATTGCTCGCTGGCCGGCCTTCGGGTGGTGCTGGAGATCCTGCTGGCCGCGCAGCGCGCCCGCGAAAATGGCGAGCTGGAGCAGTACGTTGGCCCGCGCGTGATGGAAGGGCTGATCATGGCCGGAATCGGCCTTACCGCACACGCCAGTACCCGACTGCATCCGGAGGGCTGAGTGGACTGGTGGCGCTGGGCGGCCGCCGCGCTCTGTCTTTTGGTGGTGATTGCGGCACAGACGCAGTGGCTGGTATCGCCCCTGCCCTCGCCTATCGGTTTCCACAGCATCCCCGGCGATCGCTTTCTGCAGTTGCGCCGCCAAGCCATGCAGTTCGTGGAGGATCGGCCACGACAGGGCTTCCAGTTCGTCGAGCGGCATCAAAACGCCGGATTCCAGATTCACTGTGGAGGCGTTCCAGTGCTGTGGCTGGAGAGGCGCTCGCACCATCTGCTGTTGCAGGCCTCACTGGACGCGAAGCAGCGGGCGCCCGCGGTTGTGCGGTTGCGGGCGCTCCTCCAATGGCAGTTGGAGCCGTTGGATTACCTGGAGCAGGTACTGGCTGACGTGCCGGAACCTATTCTGTTGGATCGGGTGCTGCAGATTCTTGCCAGTGATGTGCCTGATGGGGCGCGATGTGGCGTGCCGTAGCCGAGCATGGCCCGACTCTACAGGGCTGGGGGGCAGCGAGGGTTCGGGCTCCAGCCCTGCCGCTCGTCACCTGCGCGACAGGCATTGGTCCAGTGATCATGCGAGTCACCTCCCGGCATCGATCCATCCCGCATCGCGCGCACGCGCAAGATCTTCTGGCGTATCGATATCCAGGCCCAGCTCCGGCGCTTGAAGGGCATGCACGGCATTGCTGGGAAGCTGCCTCAAGCGCGTTCCGAAGCCGCGGTCACCGGCTGCACCGACGTGGGCGAACCAGGCACGCGGCACTACTGCAGGAATGCCAAGCGCGTCTCCATGACGGGTGCCAGCGCACCCTGACGCCGAGACGCGGGCACCCGAAAGCAGCGCCTGCAGATGGGAGCGCTCGATTGCGGGCTGGTCGCATGCCACGACCATCACCGCGGTCACCGTGGGCAGCAGGTGCGCGCCGGCAACCTGCAGGCTGCTCGCCAGGCCGCGTTCCCAGTGGGGGTTGGTTACCGGAGTGGCATGCAGCCCGGCAATGCTGGATGTCACGACCTGTGCGTTCGAGCCCACCACGACCAGGACCTGCGCTGGCGCGAGCTCGCGTGCCAACCGCACCACGCGATGTATCAGGGTCTCGCCCTGCCGGGTCAGAAGCTGCTTGGGCTGGCCAAGCCGGGTGCTCCCGCCGGCAGCAAGCACGACGACCGCATGCGCGTCAGTCACCTGCCGTGCGCGCTTCGCCATTGCTGCAGCTGCGCAGCGATGCTGAGCGAAATCGCCTCGGGCCCTCGGCCGCCTATGTTCAGGCCGACCGGTGATCGAAGTCTCGGGGACAGGCGGTGGCGCTGATCCGGTGTCAGCAGCTTGAACAGGTCCTCGCGCCTTCGCCGCGGACCAAGCAGTCCAATGAACGCAACTTTGGTATCAGCCAGGGCCACCAGCGCCTCCCGGTCCAGTTCGAAATCGTGATGCATCACCAGTACCGCGTCGCACGGGGCGCCGTGAAGGGCCTCGGCCGGGCTGGTCTGAAGATGCGCATCTGCGCACTGCCCGGCTGTGGCCCAGCGCGCTCGCCGTTCGGCCACGCTCACCCGCCACCCCAGGCCCCTCAGCAACGGAACCAGCAAGGGCGTTTCGGGACCGCCCCCCAACACCAGGGCCCGCGGAAGCCGGGGCAACGGCAAATGCCATGCGCCCTCGCCAAAGGACTGCGCCCCGTCCATCGGATGCAGCTGCCATGCCTGCTCGCGATGGCCGGCGCGGAAAACGACCTGCCCCGACGTACGAAGGTCGCGCTGGAGTGACACACCTTCGCGCAACCAAGCCTCGATGACGGCGTCGATGCCGGCCATGGCACGCAATGGCAGGAGCGCAATCCGCAGCCGGCCGCGGCAGCCGAGCGCGGACCCGCTCAACAGGTCGTCGTCACTGCGGGTGTCGATCTCGATCCAGTCGACCCGCCCTGCCGCGCTCACCTGCTCCGCGCGTCGCGCGAGCTCGGGCTCCAGGCATCCGCCGCTGAGCCAGCCGACCTGGCTGCCGTTGCAGAACAGCACCATGTCGCCGGCACCGGCGTAAGTGGAGCCATCGGTTTCCAGCACCAGCGCGAGCACGGCGTGCTCCCCCGCGCGCACGCGCGTCAAGGCCGTCTCGAGTACGCCGCGCGGGCTGCCTTCGGCGAGGAAGCCCGGGGCTGCGGACAGGTCCCCGGCAAGATCGCCGGGCTCCCCTCCGCCTGCGGAGGAGGCCTCCAGAGTGGGCGAGGCTGCGGGTCGGTCCATGCGCAAGGGTCAGCCCACGTCGGGCAAGCCGGGCAGCAGCTTGTCCAGGGTAATGGGATAGTTGCGCACGCGCACGCCGGTTGCGTTGTAGACCGCATTGGCGATCGCGGCGCCGACCCCGCAGATGCCCAGTTCACCCACACCCTTGGCCTTCATCGGCGAGATCACCGGATCCAGCGTGTCGAGGAAGACCACTTCCTGGTACGGGATGTCGGCGTGCACGGGAACCTCGTAGCCGGCCAGGTCATGGTTGATGAACAAGCCCAGCCGTTTGTCGACCACCAGCTCCTCCATCAGGGTCGCGCCCGCACCCATCACCATCCCGCCGATGACCTGGCTGCGTGCGGAGAGCGGATTGAGGATCCGGCCGCCATCGCATACGGCAAGCATGCGGCGGATGCGCGTCTCTCCCGTGTAGGCATGCACGGCGACCTCGCAGAAATGCCCTGCATAGGTGCCGACGTCGTAGCCTTGCTTGAAGTCGCCGAAGGCAATGCCGTCCTCCGCCGACAGTGTCCCCGCCTCCGCCAGCTTGATCGTCCGCCCACCCACCTGGATGCGGCCATTGGCGAAGTCTGCGGTGTCGCCGTCGAAGCCCAGTTTCTCGCCCACCTTGCGGCGCAGGCTGACGCACGCCGCGTACACGCCCGCGGTGGAGCTTGCCGCGCCCCACTGGCCGCCGGAACCGGCGGAGGCGGGATGACGGGAGTCGCCGAGGGTCACCTGGACCCGTTCCAGCGGCACGCCCATGGTCTCGGCTGCCGTCTGCGCGATGATTGTGTAGGAGCCGGTGCCGATGTCGGTCATGTCGGTCTCGACAATCACCCCGCCCTGGCCGTCAAGCCGGACCCGCGCCGCCGACTTCATCGTCGGTGCGCCGCGATAGCCCGCAGATACGCCCATGCCGACCAGCCAGTCCCCTTCCCTGACCTGCGCCGGCCTGGGGTTGCGCTTGTTCCAGTTGAAGCGCTCCGCGCCTTCGCGCAGGCAGCGCACCAGGTTGCGGTCGGAGAACTTCTTGGACGGATCGCCGGGCACGACCTCGGGCTCGTTGAGGATGCGGAACGCGATCGGGTCCAGACCCAGCTTCTCGGCCATTTCGTCCATCGCCACTTCCAGCGCCATGTGGCCCGGTGCTTCGCCCGGTGCACGCATCGCATTGCCTTCGGGCATGTCGAGCGTGGCAATGTAGTTGGCCACCAGGCGGTTGGCGCCTGCATAGAGCTTGGGCGTCTGCAGGGTGCCGTTTTCGCCATCCTCGCCGTTGATGTTGCCCGACCAGTTCTCATGGGCGATGGCGGAGATCCGGCCATCCTTTCCGCAGCCGATCCGGATGCGTTGAATTGTCGCGTGCCGGTGGGTGGTGTTGTTGGGCATCAACGGGCGTTGCAGCGCGATCTTCACCGGCCGCCCGACCTGCTTGGCCGCCAACGCGGCCAGCACTGCGTCGGCACGGATGAACAGCTTGCCGCCGAAGCCGCCGCCGATATAGGGCGAGTCCACACGCACCTTGGCAGGATCGATGCCGAGGATCGCCGCCATGCCCTGCCTGGCCCAGTCGATCATCTGGTTCGCCGTCCACAGCGTAAGCGTGTCACCCTCCCAGGCGGCGATGGTGGCGTGCGGCTCCATCATCGAATGACTTTCGTCGGAGGTGTGGTAAGTCTCGTCGAGCTTGACCGCGGCGCTCGCGTAAGCGGTGTCGAAATCGCCGAGCGTCTGTCGGTCGGGCTTGCCACCGCGCCCCTTTGCCAGCGGCGCGGACGGTGCCAGTGCGGGAAAATCGAAGCGGCCCTTGCTGCGCTCGTAGCGGGTACGGATCAACGCCGCGGCGGCGCGGGCCTGCTCGAAGGTCTCTGCCACCACGCAGGCGATGGCCTGATGGTAGTGGGCCACCTCGGCTCCGCCGAACAACGGTGCATTGTTCCAGTTCGATTTGCCAACCGGCTTGGTTTCCGGTGCGGTGATGACCGCCAGTACGCCGGGCGCGGCACGTGCGCGGGAGGCATCCATCGAAATGATGCGCCCCTTGCCGATGCCCGCACCGACGATGTAGCCGTAGGCCTGGTTCGGCGCCACGTCATGGCGCTCGTAGGCATAGGGGGCGGTACCGGTGGTCTTGCGTGGACCGTCGATGCGCGGCGTCGACTTGCCGACGACCTTGGCCTTGTCGAACAGGTTGTCGCCGGCGGGGGCGTTGAATTCAAGGGGCATCAGCGCTCTCCTTCCACCAGCACGGCTGCGAGAGTGCGCTCGGCGAGCGCGATCTTGAACGCGTTCTCCCGCGTCGGGCGGGCACCGGCGAACACCTGCCGGGTCGCGGCCTTTACGCCATCGCGCAGCAGCGGTTCGACTGCCTCGACGCGCCACGGCTTCGGCGCGACCCCACCGAAGGCGAACCGCGCCGAGCCGTCACGCTGCACGACCGCGGCGACCGACACCAGTGCGAACGCATAGGACGCGCGGTCACGTACCTTGTGGTACACGTGCCGACCGCCCAGGGGTTCTGGCAGCGTGACGTGGGTGATCAGCTCACCGCGCTGCAGCACGTTGTCCTGCTGCGGCTTGTCGCCGGGGGAACGATGGAAATCGGCAATCGGGATGCTGCGCGTACTGCCGTCACCCCTGACGGTCTGGATCGAGGCGTCCAGCACCCGCAGGGCCACCGCCATGTCGCCCGGATAGGTCGCGATGCAGCTGTCCGAGGTGCCGATCACGCCCATCTGCCGGGAGAACCCCTCGAGTGCGCCGCAGCCGGATCCGGGCAGGCGCTTGTTGCAGGGCAGATTGGGGTCGTAGAAATACGGGCAGCGCGTGCGCTGCAGCAGGTTGCCGCCGGTGGTGGCTTTGTTGCGCAACTGCCCGGAGGCACCTGCCACGATCGCGCGGGTCAGCACCGCGTAGTCGCGGCGCACGCGCTCATGCGACGCCAGTGCGGTATTGGTGACCAGCGTGCCGATGCGCAGGCCGCCTTCGTCGGTGGGTTCGATCCTGTCCAGGCCGATGTCCTGCACATCGACCAGGTGCGCTGGCGTCTCGACCTCAAGCTTCATCAGGTCGAGCAGGTTGGTCCCTCCGGCCAGGAACTTCGCGCCCTCGGTACCGGCGACGGCCTTGGCGGCCTCGGCCGGGGATTTGGCGCGTTCGTAACTGAAGGCCCTCATGAGCGCCTCCCTGCAGAGGTCACGCCAGCGACCTCTGCCATCGCCTCGGCAATATTGGAATAGGCACCGCAGCGGCAGAGGTTGCCGCTCATGCGTTCGCGCATCTCCATGTTGGTGGCCCGGGGCCGTGCACTGACGTCTGCCTGTACATGGCTGGGGACGCCCCGCTTGATCTCGTCCAGTACCGCCACCGCCGAGCAGATCTGCCCTGGCGTGCAGTACCCGCACTGGTAGCCGTCATGCTTGATGAAGGCGGCCTGCATCGGATGCAGGTCATCGGGAGTTCCGAGACCTTCGATGGTGGTGATGGCATCGCCCTGGTGCTGTACCGCCAGGCTGAGGCAGGCATTGATGCGCTCACCGTTGACCAGCACGGTACAGGCGCCGCATTGACCGTGGTCGCAGCCCTTTTTCGTTCCAGTCAGCTTCAGATGTTCGCGCAGGGCATCGAGCAGCGTGGTCCGGGTGTCGAGCTCAAGCTCCCGCCGCTCGCCGTTGACGGTCAAGGCCACTGTGCTGATGACCGGCGGCCTGGGCGGCGGGGGCGCCGCCAGTTCGGCGGCGAGCGATGAGGCCCCCGGTGCGGCGGACATCGCCACGGTCGTGACGCCGCCGGCGATCACCTGGCGACGCGTCAACTTCATTCCTTCATCACAACTTGGCACAGTGACCTCCTGGCGTTCGGGGAAACCCCGTGGCTGGATGGACGCGCTCACACTACCGAAGGGCCACTATGCCCATCTGCGGGGTACAGATCTGTGAAGTCGGCGAAATGTACGACCCTGCCCACTTGGGCCATGCGTATGCCTCACTGGATGGCTCACAATCCTGTTTGTCCCTCAACATGAAGAACACGATGGGCCGACGCTACAAGGGCGTTGGCTGTGAGGGTTCGGGCTCGTGGATGGAGCCCTCCAACAAGGCAACGTAGGTATCGAGCCTGGTGCGAAGGCCGATCAGCATCCAGCCCAGCAGGTACAGCAGCACCATGGCGAAGATAAGTAGTGCACCCAGCGGGCCAACATCGAAAGCGCCCGCCCAGTCGCCCCATTTCCATCCGCGGAACTGCAGGTAGAGGGCAATCAACAGCGGGAATGGTCCCAGCCGCTGCAGGCCGCCATACATCATGCCCATGCGCTCAATCATGTTTGTGCGCAAGGTGCTGACGAACTTGAGTCGCCGCTCGCGCTGGACGCGCGGGAATCCGCGAAGCTCGGTCACCACCGCTTGCCAGTGAGCGAAGTCTTCATCCATCTCCCGGGCGTGCGAGAGCCGCGGCTGGCTGAACTGGCGAATGCCCCTGCGGGCGGCCAGGACGCCACCGACAATGAACCCTCCGATTTCGATTGCCAGGCAGGCAACAACCACCTGGAGCACTACACCAAGAGGCAGCCATCGATCCGGAAGCTGCCCCATGAGAATGCCGATGATCGCCGCACCCACGCCGATGCGAAACGCCCACGTCTCCACCCTGCCCGCCTTGGGGTAGATGCTGTGCTCAACCAGTCCCTGCACCCGCTGGTAGAGCCAGTGGAATGTCAGTTCCTGCGAATCGGTCTTTGCCGGCGGATCGAATCCGCCCCCTGCCTGCATGTCCATTGCGCCCCCTTCCCCCGGCCGGCGCAGACGCCGGCCACCCCATCGTACCTGAGCGTGCTTCGGATGGCGCCTCAGCGGGAATCACATACCCAGCTCCGACAACCCCGGGTGATCATCCGGGCGACGCCCCAGCGGCCAATGGAACTTGCGGTCGCTCTCCTTGATCGGCATGTCGTTGATACACGAGAAGCGGCGCTGCATCAGGCCATCCTCTCCAAATTCCCAGTTTTCGTTGCCATAGGAACGGAACCAGTTGCCGGAGTCGTCGTGCCATTCGTACGCGTAGCGGACCGCAATGCGGTTTTCGGTAAAGGCCCAGAGCTCCTTGATCAGGCGGTACTCGAGCTCCTTGTTCCATTTGCGTGCCAGGAACTGCCGGGCTTCCTCCCGACCGTTGGTGAGTTCGGCACGGTTACGCCACTGGGTGTCGAGCGAATAGGCAAGCGAGACCTTGTCGGCATCGCGGGAGTTCCAGCCATCCTCGGCAAGACGCACTTTCTGCGTGGCCGATTCAAGGGTGAACGGAGGAAGCGGTGGACGGGGTTGTTCAGCGGACACGGGGAAACCTCCAATCGAAATGGATATACGGGTTGCTTCAACGGATCTGGGGTACCCAGGCGCTAACGCTTGGCCTGTTCCAATAACAGCTTCGCGACATCCTTCGCGGTGTCTGCGGCGTCGAAATCACCCATCACGCGCGACAGGGTGATGGCGCCTTCCATCAGGACCAGCAGCTGACGGGCCAGGTCCGCCGGCTGCTCCACCTCCAGTTGCTCGGTAAGTTCCAGCGTGTAATCGAGCAGCTTCTGCTTGTGATCACGCGCGATCTGCCGGATCGGATCGGCCGGGTCGCCGACCTCCCCGGCAGTATTGATGAACGCACATCCGCGATAGCCCTCGGACTGGAACCATTCCTTGAGCACGGTGAACAGGCCGAGGATGCGTGCTTCCGGGGTGTCCGCTTTATCGCACTCGTGCCGGAACCAGGCCAGCCAACGCACGTCGCGGGCCCTGAGCGCAGCGGCGGCCACGTCGTCCTTGTTCTCGAAGTGGCGGTAGATGCTCTTCCGCGCCACGCCTGAGGTCTTCACCAGCAGGTCCATGCCGGTGGCATGGATCCCGTTCTGGTAGATCAGCGCCTCGGCCGTGGCCAGGATCTTCTGCGGGGTGTCGGTGCTGCTCTTGCTCATGGCTGCAAGGTAGAACGGTCGTTCTCCCTTGTCAACGGGCGATCGCGAGCGATTCGCTTGCCCACATCCGCGCAAGACGATCTATCAAGAAATTCGGACTTGTCATATCCCTGGCGCCTGATCGCGGGCGCAAAGTACGTCCCACCACCCACCCATGAGAGTTCCCGCATGAACACCTTCGCCCGTACCCTGGCCGTTGCCACCCTCGCCCTCTCGGTCCAGGCCGGCCTGTCCGCGCAGGCCGCCGAACCGGCCACGCCGGAGGCAGTCACCAGCATCGCGCGCACCGCCAGCTACATCACCACCGCCGATGGCGTGCAGCTGTACTACAAGGACTGGGGCCCGAAGAACGGTCCGGTCGTGACCTTCAGCCACGGCTGGCCGTTGAACTCGGACAGCTGGGAATCGCAGATGATCTTCCTGGCCAACCACGGCTACCGCGTCATTGCCCATGACCGTCGCGGCCACGGCCGTTCCAGCCAGCCGTGGGATGGCAACGACATGGATCACTACGCCGATGACCTGGCCACGGTGATCAATACGCTGGACCTGCACGATGTGACCTTGGTGGGCTTCTCCACCGGTGGCGGCGAAGTGGCGCGCTACATCGGCCGGCATGGCACCGGGCGGGTGAAGAAGGCCGTGCTGATCAGCTCTGTACCGCCGTTCATGCTGAAGACCGCCGACAACCCGAACGGCCTGCCGATCGAAGTGTTCGATGGCATCCGCAAGGCACAGATGGATAACCGCGCGCAGCTGTACAAGGACATTCCGTCGGGCCCGTTCTATGGCTTCAACCGCCCGGGCGCGAAGGTGTCGCAGGGGCTGATCGATGCGTGGTGGGCACAGGGCATGCAGGGCGGCCACAAGAACACCTACGACTCGATCGCTGCGTTCTCGGCCACCGATTTCCGCGCAGACCTGAAGAAATTCGATGTGCCCACCCTGGTCATCCACGGTGACGACGACCAGATCGTGCCGATCGATATCTCAGGCCGCCAATCGGCGAAGCTCATCAAGGGCGCAAAGCTGATTGTCTACCCGGGTGCGCCGCACGGCCTGACCGACACCCACAAGGACAAGGTCAACCAGGACCTGCTGGCGTTCCTGCAGGAAAAGTGAGCCGCCAGGGGTTCCGGCGATGCGCCGGAGCCCGCTTTCTGTTGAAAGGCGCGGCCTGCATGCTGGACTTCCGGCGCTGGGGATCGATAGCCGAGCATGGCTCGGCTCTACAGTGGAGCCAGCTCGCGCGCAAGGAACGGTGCCGTCCTGCTGCCCTTGGCGTGGGCCACCTGATGCGGCGTCCCAGCCGCCACGATGGTGCCGCCCGCGCCGCCAGCGCCCGGGCCGACGTCGATCACCCAGTCGGCCTGTGCGACAGAACGCATGTCGTGCTCGATCATCACTACCGTGTTGCCTGCGTCCACCAGCCGCTGAAGCTGCATCAGCAGCCTGTCCGCGTCTGCTGCATGCAGGCCGGTGGTGGGTTCGTCCAGCACGTACAGCGTGCGCCCGCGCTGGCTGCGCTGCAACTCTGTGGCCAGCTTGATGCGTTGCGCCTCACCCCCTGAAAGCTCCGTGGCCGGCTGGCCCAGCCGCAGGTAGCCCAGGCCGATCTCCTGCAGCAACTGCAGCGGGCGGGCGATGGCCTCTTCCTCGGCGAAGAAGCCATGGGCCTGGTCCACCGTCATCTGCAGCACCTCGGCGATGTTGCGGCCGTTCCACTGCACCCTCAGCGTGGCTTCGTTGTAGCGGGCGCCGTGGCAGGTGGGGCATGGTGCATAGACGCTGGGCATGAACAGCAGTTCGACGCTGACGAAGCCCTCGCCTTCGCAGGTTTCGCATCGGCCCTTGGCCACGTTGAACGAAAAGCGACCCGCGTCAAATCGGCGGCGGCGCGCGTCGGGTGTCGCGGCGAACAGCTTGCGCACGTGATCGAACAGGCCGGTGTAGGTGGCCAGGTTGGAGCGTGGCGTGCGCCCGATGGGCTTCTGGTCTACCTGCACCACGCGCTGGATGGCGTCCACGTCGCCGGCCAGCTGGCCCCGCGTGGCTTCGATTACGGTGGGTCCTTCGGCAGGTGCGCTGTCAGCGCTGTCGTCTACCGTCTCATGCCCGAGGTGCAGCAGTATCAGCTCGGGCAGCGCTTGTGCCATCAGGCTGGACTTGCCCGATCCGGAAATGCCGGTCACTGCGGTCAGAAGCCCCAGCGGCACCTGCGCGTCCACGCCCTGCAGGTTATGGCGATGGATACCCTTCAGCTCCAGCCAGCTGATGGCACTGCGCTGCCGGCTGGCCGGCGCAGGCACCTGGTCGAACAGGTACTGCGCCGTGCGCGAATCCTGAACGTTGCGCAGGCCGTCGGGCTCGCCACTGTAGAGAACGCGTCCGCCATGTTCCCCTGCCTGCGGGCCCACATCCACCAGCCACTGCGCGCGACGCATCAGCTCCAGATCGTGTTCAACAACGAACACCGAGTTACCGCCGTCGCGCAGGCGTTCCAGCGCGTCGTACAGCGCCTGGCTGTCGGCCGGATGCAGGCCGGCCGAGGGTTCGTCGAGCACGTACAGCACGCCGAACAGCAGCGAGCTGAGCTGCGTGGCCAGGCGCAGGCGCTGCAGTTCGCCGGCCGACAGCGTGGGCGTGGCGCGATCCAGCGAGAGATAGCCCAGGCCGAGCTCGCGAAGTTGTCGTACCCGCGCCATGACCCCACCCGCCAGCCGTTGTGCCGCCAGGCGCTTTTCCTCTGACAGGGCTGAGGTCAGGCGCACGTCGGGGGCGCCTTCGTGGGTCGCGCGGCCACTTGCTGCCCGCTTGGCGCGATCGCGGGGCGTTGCACGCCTGCTGGTACGCGCGCCGTGGCTGTGTGCACTGAAATCGCCCTGCGCGATGGGCTCGAGCAAGGCCGCCAGCTGGTCCAGCGGCAGCCGCATGAACTCGCCGATGTCCACGCCGGCGAAGGTGACCGAAAGCGCTTCCGGCTTCAGGCGCTTTCCCTGGCAGGCGGGGCACAGGCGGCCTTCCATGTAGCGGGAAACACGCTTGCGCATCAGCGCGCTCTGGGTGTTGGCAAAGGTGTGCAGCACGTAGCGGCGTGCGCCGGTGTACGTGCCCATGTAGCTGGGCTCCAGCTTGCGCTTGAGCGCGGCGCGGGTCTCGGCCGGCGTGAAGCCGGCATAGACCGGCACCGTGGGCGTTTCCTCGGTGAACAGGATCCAGTCCCGGTCCTTCTTCGGCAGCTTCTTCCACGGCGCGTCGATGTCGTAGCCCAGCGTGACCAGGATGTCGCGCAGGTTCTGGCCATGCCATGCCGGTGGCCAGGAGGCGATGGCGCGCTCGCGGATGCTCAGCGATGGGTCCGGCACCATCAGTGCTTCGGTCACCTCGTAGACGTGCCCCAGGCCGTGGCAGGTGCTGCAGGCACCCTGTGGGGTGTTGGGCGAGAAGTCTTCGGCGTACAGCATGGGCTGGTGGGCCGGGTAGGCCCCTGCCCGCGAGTACATCATGCGCACCAGGCTGGACAACGTCGTCACGCTGCCCACCGATGAGCGCGCATTGCTGGCACCGCGTTGCTGCTGCAGGGCGACCGCCGGTGGCAGCCCGTCAATGGCATCCACGTCGGGCACGCCGGCCTGATCGATCAGGCGACGCGCGTAGGGCGCGACGGATTCGAAGTAGCGCCGCTGCGCCTCGGCGAAGACCGTGCCGAAGGCCAGCGAGGACTTGCCGGACCCCGACACGCCGGAGAACACCACCAGTGCATTGCGTGGAATGGAGACATCGACATTCTTCAGGTTGTGCTCGCGCGCACCGCGCACCTCGATGCAGCCGCTGGCTGCGGCAGCACATGACGATTCGCCAAAGGGGGTGTTGGACATCTCAGCATTCCTGCATTCGGTGGGCGGATCGCGCATGGTGCGCCCGAGCGGCCATTGTCGCCGCTGTGGAGTGAATGGCGCGAGGGCGCCGGAGGCGGGATGTTGTCTTCACCTCCCCTTCGTACGGCGTTGCCCAGCCAGGGGCTAGCGTGGGGTGCCCACACATCGGAGGCCCTCATGCATCCCGACGTACTTGGCTGGGCCGCCACGGCGGTGCTGATGGCAACCCTGATCCGGCAGATGGTGAAGCAGTGGCAGTCGTCCCACCCGGAAGCCGTATCCAGGTGGCTGTTCGCGGGCCAGATGACCGCTTCTGCGCTGTTCACGGTGTACAGCGCGATGCTGGGGAGCGTGGTCTTCGTGGTGACCAATGCGATGCTGCTGTTGACGGCGGTGGTGGGCCAGGTGATGGCGTGGCGCCGCCGCGGCAGACGCCGGGCTCCTCCACCCTGCTGATTGTTAACGCGTGTTGCCTGAAGGTTTGACATCACGTTGCCCCACTCTTGATGGGGCCGCTCGCAGCGCACTCCTATGCTGGGCCCGCCACCTGAGGGGTGGTGATCAACCTGGAGATGCACCATGCAACGCGACCAGAAAGACCTTCCCCATCCGGACCAGGAGGCGCAGCGCCCCGATCCTGTCAGTCCGCTGCAGGCGAGGCTGCACAACCGCCGCAATCATGACGAGGCGCTGCAGGAAACCTTCCCCGCCAGTGACCCGATCTCCCCCTTCGTCGCTGCGCCAACGCCGGAAGAGCAGGACAAGCGCCTCGGGGAGCGGGTCAAACTGCCAGACCGGCACACGGATGAGGAGGCCGCGGGAGGTGACCAGTGATCCGGCGCGGTTTCGCCCGTGTCGCGGCCGCGACGGCGCGATTGTCCGGCAGCCTGGGGGCATTCGTCGCAGCGCTGGGGGTGATCATCGCCTGGGCTGCCAGCGGGCCGGCCTTCCACTTCAATGACACGTGGCAGCTGGTGGTGAACACAGGAACCACCATCGTGACTTTCCTGATGGTGTTCCTGATCCAGCATACGCAGAACGCCGATACCGCCGCGCTGCACATCAAGCTGGACGAACTGATCCGCGTGAGCAAGGACGCCAACCAGGAGTTGTTGAACCTGGAGTCGATGGAGCCGGCCCATCTTGAAGAGATACGCCAGCGTTACGAGGCACTGGCCAAGACCGCTGCAGACATCAAGTCCAAGAAGGAGCGCTGCATGCCCTGCGATGCGGACGCGGCCGCCGAAGCCTGAGGTCGCGGCTCCGGCGGCTACCTGCACCTATCACTGTTCTGGCGTGAGGCCCTGCCTGGCAGGGCCTTCCAGCAGCGCTCCGGTGGCCGAAAAGCGGCTGCCGTGGCAAGGGCAGTCCCATGTGCGCTCATGGCCATTCCATTGGACAACGCACTTCAGGTGCGGGCAGAGCGCCGACATCGTGTGCAGGCGCCCACCCTCGTCGCGGTAGACCGCAGTGCGCTTTCCATCCACGTCCAGCAGTGCGCCGCAACCACGGGCCAGCTCACTGGGCGAGCGCGAGGACGCCGTGGCAAGGCGATCTCCCACCATGTGCCGCGCCACCGTGGCGTTGGTGCGGGCCCAACCAGAGGCCGAGCGCACCGGGGTGAAACGCATGGGGCTGAGCAGCTGCTCGATCTCGCTGGCCGTGCCGATGATTCCCTCGGTGATCGCGCGCGCGGCCACGCCTGCCCAGGTCAAACCGTCCGGCCCATAGCCGGTAGCGACCCACACATTATCGTGCGCGCTGCTGCCGATGTAGGGCAGCTGGTCGGCTGCACGGAACTGCTGCGCGGACCAGCACAGCGGCTCTCCCTGCACGGTGAAATTGCGATGCGCGTCGGCGACCAGATGCTGGGCTGGATCCATCGGCGGCGTTTCGCCGGTGCGGTGGGTCTCGCCGACCAGCACCAGCCAGTCACGGCCATCAGTACCGCGCACCCCGCGCAGCGATCGGTGCCGATCGGCAATCCAATGAATGCCTGCCGCGGGCGGCGTGGCAACCGGTACCGCCACGCCGTATTCGCGGTAGACCTCCATCTCGGCCTGCACCAGGTTGAAACCTGCTGGCGAATGGGTGGCCAGCACGAAGTGCCTGGCGTGGATGCGGGCGCCGTCGGCCGTCGCAACGCCGGCGGATGCCTCGATGCTGTTGATCCGGGTCCAGTCGTGGATGCGCACCCGGCCCGCCAGATGTCGCGCCAGCTCAATGCAGAACGCCGCCGGATCCAATTGCGCCTGATCTGCAACGCGGAAGGCGTGGCCCAAGGTGAACGGCAACCCGGACTGGTGGTGTTCGCACTGAAGGCCGACGCGCTGATAGGCCTGCAGCTCACGCTCGAATCGCGCAGTGACCTCGCGGGTGCGTTCCTGCATGCCGTACTGCATGGCCACGCGTTCGAAGCCACAGCGCAGATCGTAGCGGTGAACCAGTGTTTCGATGGACCGCAGCGCCTGCTGCCGCCACTGCACGACACGGCTGGCCGTGTCACCGCCCCAACGGGAGACCAGATCGGCCAGCCGGGAGACGGGCGCGTAAAGATTGCCGGTGGACATCACCGTGTTGCGCCCACCGATGGGCCCCGCATCGACCACCAGCACATCCAGCCCGGCATCGGCCAGGCGGGCCGCTGTCAACAGGCCGGTCATGCCGGCGCCAACCACCAGCACGTCCGCCCGCGTGGTTCCGGCAAGTGGGCGAAAGCTGTTCGAATCGCTATCACGGGACCATAGGCTGGCGCGCAGTAACGGGTCGGTCATGAAATGCACCCTTGCAGAGTCAGCTGGAAGTCTTCCCTGATACGCCGCCGGGGGTGAAACAGCCGTGGGGCGACCGTGCAGAAAATCCTCACACACGTAGCCGTAGCGATGCCGAGCAGGGGGTGGCTGAACATCGCGTAGACGGCACGCCTGCGTCCGCTGTGCGGCCCACAACACCCTTCTTGCGGTGCGCGCGGTTGCCAGCTTGCCCGGAAGGGGGAAACCGCAGTGAGCACGCACCTGGAGATCGACCTGATGATCCCGCAACTGGAGGAAATGCTGCCGGAATGGGCGGCGTTCTACCTGGAGCAGCAGTTCATGCGCATGCTCGCCGAAGCGCTGGACTACATTGCTGCCAGTGCGGACCCGGAGGCCCGGCTGTACTGCGTGATGCGCACCGGGCACCTCCATCTGTGCAGCGGAGAGATTCCGTGGCCGGCGGGCCATGGAGGCCCTGGCCGTTTGCTACGGGTCTGCCTGCGCCCATCGCGCGAGATTCTGTTTCACTTTTCCGATGTCGGCCCACGGGTCCTTGCGGCGTCGTTTGAGCTTTGCCGGCACATCCTTGATCGTGAACCCGTCGGCGCGCTTGAGTTTTGACAGATCACTCCATGCAATCGGCAGCGCCACCGGTGCCCCCGGCCTGGCCCGCAGCGAGTAGGACGCGACCGCCGTTGCACCGCGCCCATTGCGCAGGTAGTCGACGAAGATCCGCTTGTTGCGCAGGCTTTTGGTGGCCGTTGCCACGAACCGCTGGGGCTCGGATTGCGCCAGCGCTTCGGCGAAGCCTCTGGCGAAGCGCTTGGTCAGGTCCCAATCACATCCCGGATCGAGCGGCACGACCACGTGCAGGCCCTTGCCGCCGGATACCCGGAGGAACGACTCCAGTTCCAGCTGCGCCAGCAGTTTGCGGATGTCGGTGGCCGCTTTCCTGACCTCGGCAAAGGGAACGCCGGGTCCTGGATCCAGATCGAACACCACCCGATCGGCCTTGTCGGGCGTTTCGGCGTGGCTGCCCCACGGGTGGAATTCCAATGCGTTGAACTGCACCAGTTCCAGCAGGCTGGCCGGGTCACGCACCACCAGGTAATGGGCGTTTATCCCGCTTTCCTCCTTGAGCTTTACTGCGTCGACCAGCTCCAGCCCGGCCGTATGGTGTTTCTGGAAGAAGCAGGGCTTTGTGGCGCCACTGGGGCATCGGATGATCGAGAGCGGGCGATCAATCACCTCGGGAAGCAGGTGCTCCATCACTGCCGTGTAGTAATTCCACACGTCCTGCTTGGTGTAACCGTCGCCGGGGAACAGGATCTTGCCCGGAGAGGACAGCGATGGCGCCGCGCGATCCGCCACCGGTGCCAGCCTGGTCTTGCGCGCAGGTCGCGGGGGTGCCGGTGTGCGCGCCGCCAGGGCCGTTCCAGCGCGATCGGAATCGGCGAGGTCGGCGATATCCTTGTCCGCGCGCACCGCCTTCAGCGACGCCTGGCGCAACAGCTTCTGCCCGCCGATGCCGCGGTAGAAGACCTCCACCACGAATCGCGGCTCGAACCAGGTCGCAGCGCGCAGGTCGGTGTCCTGGGTGGGCACGTACGCGGTTGGCTTGCGGCCGCCACCGCCCTTGATGCGCTTGCTGATCTCGCCGATCAGCTCGTCCGAGAACCCGGACCCCACCCGGCCGGCGTAAAGCCAGCCGTGCTCCGCATCTGGCCGGGCCAGCAGCAGCGCCCCGAAGCCGGCACGGCTGCCTTTGGGTGCGGTGTAGCCCACCACCGCAAACTCGTCGCTGGCAAGCTGTTTGGTCTTGCGCCAGTCATCACTGCGGCCGCTGTGGTAGCTGCGGTCGGCGCGCTTGGAAATGATGCCTTCGAAATGCTGCTCACCGGCCAGGCGATAGGCCTCGTCGCCATCGCCCTGCACATGGGAACTGAACGCCAACGGGCTGCCCTGCCCTTCCAGCAAGGACTGCAGCAAGGCCTTGCGTTCCAATAGCGGCGCATCGGCGACGTCCACGCCATCAAGATGCAGCAGATCAAACAGGGCATACGTCAGCACGCCCTGGCGCTCGCCGGAGAGCGTGGCCTGCAGCAGGTTGAAGTCCTCCTTGGTGCCGGCGCCGGCGATGAGCTCACCGTCCAGTGCGGCTGAAGTCAGGCCCAGCGCCGCCACCGCGTCACGTATCTCGGGGATCTTGCCGGTCCATTCCAGTGCATTGCGGGACCACAGCTGCACCTCGCCCTTGGCGACCGTGGCAAGGATGCGGTACCCGTCCCACTTGATTTCGTGGACCCACTGCTCGCCCTGGGGCGGCGCGTCTCCCAGCTTGGCCAACTGCGGTTCGAATGGACCGGACGGCGCTGCGGCCTTTCTTGCCTTGCTGAGCGCCAGCGCCTTCTTCGCCCAGTTCGTTCGCCGGGTACGCTTGGCGGGTACTGCGGTGAGCCGCTTCTTCGCGTTCTTGCCTGACCCGGCCCGCTTCAGATCTTCCGCGGGCGCTTCAGCGACATCCGCCAGCAGATCATCTGCCTCGATGTCGCTGGCGAATTCGTCGTCATCCTTGAACAGCAGCCACTGCGGTTGGCGCGCCGGCTTCCCGGAGCGGACCAGATGCCATCCGCCCTTCAGTTTGGCGCCGAACAGTTCGAATCGCAGATGGCCCTTGGCGAGCTGGGCTTCCGGGTCGCCCTGCGTCGCCCACACGCCATGGTCGAACTGGGCCACATGGCCACCGCCGTACTGGCCTTTGGGGATTTCGCCTTCGAAGGCCGCATAGTCGACAGGATGATCTTCCACCTCCACCGCCATGCGCTTGACCTTCGGGTCGTAACTGGGCCCCTTGGGCACGGCCCAACTCTTCAGCGCGTCCCCTACCTGAAGGCGGAAGTCATAGTGCCTCCGGCTGGCATGGTGCAGCTGCACCACGAAAATGGCGCGTTGCCCTTTCGGTAGCGCCTTGCCCGGCTCGGGCTCCTTGGTCTTGTCAAAACTGCGCTTGCGGCGGTACTCGACCAGGGACATGGGCAACTCCGCGCTATTTTCCCAGATGCTTGCGGACAGCAACGACGGTGGGTCCGACCGCCGCCACAGCAGCACGAAGTTCCTTGGCGGACACGCCCAGCGTGGTGGTCCAGTACTGCAGCTCGTAATCTTCGTTGACGTTGATGCGATCCCGGTCCGGACGGCCGGTTTTCTGCTTGTCATCGCTCATGGGAGTCTCCGCGCGTGGTCGGGCGTGAAGTGACCGTACCGGCCGGTGCATGGGCACGAGGCGATGCCATTGTGAAGCCATGGCGAAGGCCTGGCGGCACCGGCGCCAACCCGCAGTGGCGGTTCCCGCATCGTGAAGGGCACGCGCACGGTTCACGTGGACCTTCACATGCCGCCTTCACCTGGCACCTGCCTGATCGCAACCGGGAAGACCCTACGCTGATCGCTCCACTCACTGCGGAGCCCAGTATGGCTATCAAGACGGCGGAAGACCTGTTCATCCACGAACTCTCGGATATCTACAGCGCCGAGAAGCAGCTGACCAAGGCCCTCCCACGCCTGGCCCGTGCGGCCGAGAATCCGGACCTGGCCACGGCGTTTGAGACGCACCTGGAAGAGACCCAGGGCCAGATCGAACGCATCGACCAGGTTGTCGAGATCCTGGGCATTCGCCTGAAGCGCATCAAGTGCGCGGCGATGGAGGGCCTGGTGGAGGAAGGCAAGGAAGTGATCGACAGCATCGACAAGGGCCCTGTGCGGGATGCTGCGCTGATCGGCGGCGCGCAGAAGGTCGAGCATTACGAGATTGCGTCCTACGGGACCATTGCCGCGCTGGCCAAGCAGCTGGGCTACAAGGACGCCCTGCCGCTGCTGCTGGAGACGCTTGAGGAAGAGAAGGCCACCGACGAAAAGCTGACCCTGCTGGCCAAGGGCGGCGGCAACGCCAAGGCCGCGCAGGCCGCCTGATCGGCGCGCCTTGGAACCCGGCTGCCACGGACGGCGGCCTCAGTGCCCGTAGAGCACCTGATCATTGGGGCAGAAGAACGTGCGCCGCCGCGTGGTCCCCATGTAGAGCTTGCTGATTGGGCCACCGCACAGGGGACAGACCTTCTTCGTGTGCACCTGCCAATGCTTCTTCAGCTCGAAGCGCCGCTTCCATTCCAGAAAGTCGAAGCTGTAGGCGCGCGCCTGTTCGATCAGCGCGGTAAGCCTGCGTGGCGGCAGGTCGCCCAAGCGGGTGGCGGGGTGCACGCCTGTACGGAACAGCACCTCGTTCTTGATGATGTTGCCCACGCCGGCAAAGACCGTCTGGTCCAGAAGCGCATCGCAGACCATGACTTCCGGCATTGCCTTCAGTTTGCGCCGGGCCAGCTTCGGATCCCAGGCATCGTTCATCACGTCCGCGCGCCAGTCGTAGACGTCGTCCAACGGCTCGTCGATCAGCCGCACGGAACACGCATAGAAGTTCAGCTCGCCATTGTCGAACAGCAGGGATACACGCGCCGGGGTTGGCTTCCGTTCGTCGATGCGCCAGCTGCCGAACATCATCAGATGGATGCGCAGTGTGTGGCGGCTGAATTCCAGCAGGAAGTGCTTGCCCCAACTGCGGACCGCCTTGACCCTTCGGCCCTGCAGCGGCGACAGGTCGATGCGGCTGTTTCCGGAGACGGTGCGGACCACGTGCCCTTTGAAATGGCTAGTGGCTTCGCGCAGCAGTACGATGGAAGGACCTTCAGGCATGGGCGTTCTCCTGCAGCAGCGCCTGCAGGCGCAGTGCGTTGCCGGTGGCATGGCCCAGTGCTGTATTGTCCAGTACGAACCAGGACGGCCGTTGCGCATCAGCTTCGCGCCGCAGCCCTTGCGCCAGTTCCGCCAGGGCCTGTTCGCTGTACGCACTGCGATAGATCTGCGGCTGGCCGTGCCAGCGCCAGTAGCTCCACGCACGATCACCGCCGGGAACCGCTGCCGCCGGCACACGTGCCGGATCTGCGGCTACCCGTGCAACACCATGCGCGCTCAGCAGCGCATCCACGTCCGCCGTGAACCAACTCGGATGCCGCGGCTCGCACGCTACATCGGCCTGCGTGCGCGCGCGCAGGCCCCGCAGGAAGGCTTCGGCCGTGGCCGTGTCGTACACCAGGCTGGGCGGCAGCTGCAGCAGCAACGGACCGAGCTTTCCACCCAGCTGCAGCACGACCTCAAGGAACTGTTCGAGCGGCTGCATTGCATCGCGCAGCCGACGCTCATGGCTGATCTCGCGCGGGAGTTTCACCGCGAACCGGAAGCCCTCCGGAACGCTCGCCGCCCATCGCGCGTAAGTCCTGGGCTGGTGCGGTCGATAGAAGGAAGAGTTGATCTCCACCATCGACAGGCGTGTGGCATAGCGATGCAGTAGGCTGTCGCCCGCGCCGAACGCTTCCTGATCCGCCCGCGGCAGCGACCATCCCGCACAACCGACGCGTGGTGGGCCGGACGCAACCGGGGCGGCTGTGGCCTTCATCGTGCCAGCTGCCCGTCTGGCTCGATGATGCCACCCGCGCTTGCTTCCGTCTGCGATTGCGAAACCGACAGTAGTCGATCCAGGGCACTGGTGCCCGACTGCAGCGCCGACGCGCTGCGCACGAATCCGGTCCAGTCGGAAATGGCGATCTTTCCCAGCGCGAGCTCATCCACCCGCACGCTGCGCATCCGCCAGCGCGGAAACTGTCGGCGACCCACCCTGCCCCGGTTCAGTTCGACGATTCCGCTGTGGCTGCTTGCAGCCAGAATGCGCGTGTACACCGCCTTGACCCCTGCCTCCGGGCCTTCCAGGTACTGCAGGAAGCGCGAGCCATCGAACAGCAATGTGCCGGTGACATCGGCGGACTCGTTGAACTGCACCGCCTCCGCCACGAGTTGCTGCAGCCGCTGTTCCGTCAGGTTGCGGGAGGCTTCACTTACATAGGCAATCGCTCTGAAGGGCATGGCACCACCGGTTGTTGCAGACCGCTCTACCTTAGCCACACCGATCGTACGCGCGGTGAGACCGGTGTGGAGGCTGCGTCGAACTGTGGCGTGTACCTTCCGCATCGCGTTGACGCACGGTTGGGCCGCCGAACGTGTGTCTGCCACTGTGCGCACGCGTGCAGGGATGTTCGTGGAGGCCGGATGAGGAATCAGAGCCTTCCGGATGACGCGACGTTGGCGGTCGTGCCACCGCCGTCTAGCGCCGGATCTGGAAGATGGTCGCTGCCGCCAATGAGGCGGCTGAACCCAAGGAGACTTTCCATGGCCAACCAGAACCAGAACCAGGGCACCAGCAACCGCGGTTTCGCTTCGATGGACGAGGACAAGCAGCGCGAGATCGCCGCCAAGGGTGGACGTGCCGCGCACGAGTCAGGCAACGCCCATGAATTCAGCTCGGAAGAAGCACGCGAAGCCGGCCGCAAGGGCGGCGAAGCAGTGAGCCAGGACCGCCAGCACATGGCTGACATCGGCCGCGAAGGCGGCCAGAACAGTCGCGGTGGTGGCAACCAGGGCGGCAACCAGGGCGGCGGGCAGCAACAGCAGGAACGCGGCGGCGGCAACAACCGCGGTGGCCAGCAGCGCTGATCGGCGCTGAAACCCGTTGCATCCCTTCGTGGGCGGACGTGATGTCCGCCCACTTTTGTACGCCCCACGCGGCTCAGGGGCGTTGCAACCGGAGCGCCGCGAACGGGCGCCCCGGCTTCTTTCACGGCTCGCGTGGCGGCAGGTCCAGTGCACCTGCACCCGGGCCTGCCCCCAGCTCGGCCCCGGTGGCCGGCCGCGCTTCCGGGTCGGAGAGCGTGCGCAGGGTCATGGCCTGCACCGCCGCTTGTTCGCGCGGGTCCAGGTCCACCGTGCCGCCGCCGTCGCCACCATCCACAGCGGCCTGTGCGTCGCGGTCGCTGACCCGCTCCCAGAGCTCGCCGCTGTTCCAGCTGCCCTGCAGATCGTCGGCGCCGTCACCCTGCGACATGTCCATGTACAGGTCGGTGAACGCCGGATCCCCCGGCAGCTTGCCCGGTGGGAAGTTGGGCTGGATGCTGTGCAGCGCTTTCTCGAACGACTTCATGTGCGCGATCTCGCGGGTCATCAGGAAGCGCAGCGCATCCTTGATGCCCGGGTCGTCGGTAACGTTGATCAGGCGCTCATACACCAGCTTGGCGCGCGCTTCGGCCGCGATGTTCGAGCGCAGGTCGGCGGTGGGGTCGCCGATCGAGTCGATGTAGGCGGCTGTCCACGGCACCCCGCTGGAATTGACCAGCGCGGAGCCGCCGCCGTACAGGATCTGTTCGGTGTGGCTGGTGCTGTTCTGGCCCAGCAGCCGCATGTCCTCGGCCTCGGCAAGCCCTTCGGACTGGATCGCCTTGGGCCCGCGGTTGAGCATGGCGATGATGGTGCCGATGATCTCCAGATGACTGATCTCCTCGGTGGCGATGTCCATCAACAGGTCCTTGCGCCCGGGATCGCATTCGCCAAGTCCCTGGGTGAAGTAGCGCATCGCGGCGGCCAACTCGCCCTGTGGGCCGCCGAACTGTTCAAGCATGAGGCTGGCGAGCTGCGGGTTGGATTCGCGGACGCGCACGGTATACATCAGTTTCTTGTGATGAAAGAACATGAGGGCTTCTCCGGTGGCTGGTGTGGGCTGGCTTCGGGGTCAACGCTTGGCCTGGGCGCCGGGCGTTTCGTCACGGTTGAGGAACGCTCCGACCAGGCCGTCCTGGTGGTCCTCCAGCCAGTGCGCCATGGCAACCTCTTCCTGCAGGATCTGGCCGCACACCGCCGCAATGTCGGGCGCGCCGGCGCGCTCGGCAGCGATTACCAGCGCCCTGTACGTGGCGATCTCGGTGTTCTCGAAGCCAAATGAAAGGCCCACGCTCTTGACCACCTCGTCCTCCATGAGCGTGTTGCCGGCGGCGTGGATGGCGGCGGTCATGCTCGCGAACAATCCCTTCGCGGTGGGCACGCTTCCTCCCAGCGCCTCAATGCACTGCCGCAGTGAGGCAGCCTGCCCCTGCGTCTCCTGGACGTGCTGGCTGATGCGTGCGGCAAGCTGGGGATAGTTCTCGATCCGCGAAGCCATGGCCTTCATCATGGTCTCCGCTTCCTGTTCCATGGCGTAGGCGTCCTGCAGCCACTTCAGCAGGCGCTCGCTTCGGGCGGTGTTCTGGTCTGCCATCTCGATCTCCGGTGCGGGGCGACATGCCTCCGGAGACCATCGTGGAGCGAGCGCAATCACCGCGTTGTCGGGCGATGTGAGCCGCCGCAGGTTGGCATTGCACGCGGCGCTGATGCAGCGATAACATCCGCACCCCGGACTGGACCCGGGGCGCCCTCAGGTCGCCAGGGCGCTCGATGCGACCGCGCCCGCCCTGGGGCCCCGGGGGCGGGTGTTCGAAGCGCCCCCGCCGTCCGCCGCCATCACGGCCTGCATCACGCGGTGTTGAGCGCGGTGCCCACCCCCGTCCACGCCCACGACATAGACAAAACGGCCATCAAATTTGGCCTGTGCGCCTTCAAGGGCATCGTCGGCCTGCAATGCCCGCTTCAGCGACTTCATCCACGTCCGTTCAGGCGTACGGTCCAGTTCCACGACAATGGCGGCGCCGCCACAATCGAGCGGCATGCACTCGATACGCAGCACGCCTGGAGAGGCCGCTTCGTTTCCGGATAGAGGCATGACAGAAACTCCGATACAGGGGTCGGCGGCAGTATCCACAGCGCATGCCAAGAAGCCGTCAACGAGATCCATAAGGCCGTCCACGCCTCCTCCACGAGGTTGGCACGCGCGCAAGGCTTCGCGCCGGACTGACAATGCGCACGCAGGATCTTGATGCAGCACAGCAGAAACTCGTGTTCCCAGGACAACACAGGCATGTACGCATGCAATCCGCAATGAGCCAGCGCAGATGCAACCTGCTGCTGGTGGAAGACCAACTCGACCTGGCCGCACTCATGGAGCACGCCCTTGAGGACGTCGGCGATCAGGTGACGCATGCCTACAGCGTGTTCGACGCTCTCGGGCTGCTGGACACACAGCGATTCGACGGGGCCGTGCTCGATGTCGAACTTCGCGACGGTGTGGTCTTTCCCGTCGCTGATCGCCTGGCAGAGCTCGGCATCCCCTACCTGTTCGTCTCTGCGGTCTACGACCAGCTGGTGCCGCAGCGCCACCGGCGCGCAGCCTTCGTTGCCAAACCGTTCCATGTGAGTCAATTGCAGGACACGGTTCGGCGCGTGCTGGGCGATACCTGCGCGCAGCCGCCCCCGCATTGAATCCATGCAACCGTCACCCCAGGTGCGGGGCTACCACCAGGCCCAGCTGGCGCAGCGCGCCACCACGGGAGAGGCCATCCCAGTTGCCGTGCGCGACGCTGCGGATCTCGGAGGCCTCAACCCACAGCAATCGCATCGACCAATAGGGAAAGAACCTCCCGGAAACCCTGCCGCGGCCCAGTTCGATCAGCTCGCGATGGCTGCGGGCACTGAGAATGCGGCTGTACACCACGTTGATGCTGTCTTCCGGCCCCTCGATGTACTGCAGGCAGCGGAGCCCGTCATAAAGAAGCACACCCGTAACGCCGGCTTCAAGGTTGAAGCGGGCGGCGGCCCTGGCGAGGTCATCCACATGGTCCATGGAAAGCCCCGATGTCGCCTCACTTGCGTAGGCGACTGCACGGAGGGGCACATTCGTTCCTTCTGGCGCAGGAAATTTCCTGCTCGTCCATCATCGCTTCGCGGAGGTAGGCAGGGATGAGGGCCTTCGCAGCCTGCCCTGTCCCAACGCTCTCCTCAACCGCACGCTCCGATAACACGGGGCGTTTGCGTGACGGAGTGGCTGCCCCTCAGGTGATCGGGACCGATGCTTCCGGGCCAGAGCGCTCGCCACCCAGCGCCGCCAGATAAGCGGAGAATCCGCCTGTAGCGCGCCCCTGCAGACGCGCACTGGTCATCACCACGGGAGCGCCGGCCCATCGCACCACCGCACCGCAGCGTTGCAGCGCTCTGACAAGCGCCACGTCTTCACTACAGTGCAGGGGAGCAAAGCCGCCAACGGCCCGATAGGAACAGGCAGAGACGCCGAGGTTGGCACCGTGGATGCGCCCATGATGGTCGCCCCACTGCTGTCTTGCCTGGAATGCCCTGCGCAGGCGCCGTTCACTCTGGCAGGTCGTCGCTATGTCCACCAGTCCGCAGAAAGCGTCACAACTGCCCTGAACCTGTGCGGCCAGCCACTCGGGAGGCACCTCACTGTCAGCGTCCGTGCTTGCCAGCCACCTGGCGCCCCGCCACAGCAGTTCAGCAGCGGCTGCGGCCCGGGCGACACCGACGCAGCGTGCATCCAGCTGTACGCTTCCCACCCGGTATCGGTGGCAGATGGTGCCCGTTGCATCCGTACAAGCGTCCAGCGCGACCACTACCTCCACTGCTTCGCCGCCGAGGCCTGGGTGCAGGGCCGCCACCCGGATGGATTGCAGGCACCGCGCGATACTGTCCGCCTCATTGTGGGCGGGTATCAGGACGCCTATCACCGCAAGCCCTCGTTCCGGGCCAATGACAAGGGGCCCCGTGTCCATCCCTGAAGCACAAAGTCCGCATCGCGGTAGTGGAAGGCTTCCTGCAGGCCTTCCCCCAGGCATCGATGCACCACCTCGGTCCGGCTCGCGCGTCCCGGGAACGAGGGCAACCAATGGCAGGCGACCAGCAAGCCGTCATCGCGAAGTGCTTCATCGATGCCACCGCGCAGCTCGCGCAGTGCGCCTGCCCCCAGGTAGTAGCCCATTTCGCCGCAGACGATCAGGTCGAAGCGTCCTGGCGGCCATTGCTCGGGATGGCTGGCGCAATGGACCTGCACGTGCGACAGATGGGCCAGGTTGCGGCGCGCCTGGAACGCCGCACGTGGACTGATGTCGGTTGCAAGCAGGCGTTCGCAACGTGCCGCCAGCGCCTCGGTCAGTACGCCGTTGGAACACCCCAGTTCCCAGCCGCGAGCGAACTGGCGCTGGCTGAGGCTTGCCAGCAGCAGCGCACGCTTGCGCTCTTCATACCATCGGCTGCGGTAGCCGAACGGGTCCTCCTGCTCATGCAGGCCATCAAAGTACGGTTGCGCGCTCATGCCAGGAATACCTCGTAGTTTCGGAAGAATCGGGCGAGTACATGTGCGGGCAGCACCGGCGGGCTGTTCAGGCCCGCCACGTCGCCCGTCTGCGTCCGGAAATGCGCGATCGCGTTTCGTTTTGCGGACGCCACCGCTGCAATGTCGATCAGCTTCGGAACCTCCCACGCCATATGTGCGCAGGCAGGGTCAAGCCAGTGCCAGCCCCACACCGGGTACTCCAACCGGTGGCAACCGACCGCCCGCGCGGCGCGGCAGGCAGCGCGCCCTGCGGCTTCGTGATCGGGGTGGCCATCAAACCGCCATGGCGCCAGCACCAGGTCGCGCGGTTGCAGATACTGCTGCAGCCAGCCTTCCAGCCCCTGCTCGTGCGCGCTGACCGCGCCGTCGGCGATACCCAGGTGGAAGATGGAGCCGACCGGAATACCGAGTTCGCCCAATGCCGCGGCAAGCTCCGCTCGGCGCGCTGATCGCAGGCGTTCGGGCGTCCACCACGGCTCGCCCGGATAGCATGCTTCGCCGTCGGTCACGGCAACGACACTGACGTCGATACCCTGCGCCACAGCGTGATGCAGCAGCCCGCCACAGCCGAGTATTTCGTCATCCGGATGCGGCGCGACCACCACCATGCGGTCATGCCCGCTGCAGAGTGCGGTTGCCGATATGGTCGGTTGCTGCCAGAGCCAATCGCAGTGCAGCCAGGCCTGCTCCTGGGTTCCTTCCCCTTGCAGGGGTGTCCTGGCTACAGCGCCCATGTTGCCTCCTGTGTTGCACGCTGCTCGCCCAGCCATTCCCAATCGCGATCGGCGTGGCTCTGGCGAAGGAACACGGTCAGGTCCGCGCAGCGCCGGGCATGGGCGTCCTCCAGGCACATCGGGCCCGGGCCCAGCGCCCGACCCGCCAGGTCCAGCACACGCGTTGCCGCGCGCTCAACGACACAGCGCACGCGCACTACATCTTCGCGACGGGCCAGTTCGGGCGCGGCGTCGATGTGCGCCGCCAGTTCGCGAAGCAGCGCGGCTGCCGGGCCCAGGGCGAGGTCCACTTCACCCAGCAGCCGCGCGCGATTTCCCTCGGTGCAGGTCGGTCGCATGCGCTCGGCCAAAGCGGCCGCTGCACCAAACCAGACCGCCGCGATGCCTGCCCCGCCGTGCCAGAAGCCCGGGCGCTGCAGGTAGTCATCGCGCGTCCCCAGGATCACCATCGGTGCGCCGTCAAAGCGCACCGTGGTGGAAGGGATTGCGGCCATGCCCACGGCAGGCCATGGCTCGCCCGCAAGTGTGTGCCAGTGTTCCGCCGCTACCTGGCATAGCCACACTCCCTGCGGGTTGCGAACCGTTACCAGTGCCCCATCCACCCATGCGCTGCCGGAACACCAGGGTTTATCACCGTACAGTCCACCGCCGGCATCGATGCGAACGGTGTTGGCCGGACCCTCTGCAGCCCACACCGCCAGCAACGTGTCTTCAGCATGGATGGGCGCCTTCAACTCGGCAGCAATCGCTTGGGCGTCATAGTGGGCCTCCAGTACCTTGGCCAGGCAGAGATCCTCTGCCCCCCAGGCTGCCAGCGCCTGCCAACGCTGCAGCGTCTGGCCGCCCCCGGGCAAAGGCAATGCCGGTTGCTGTACCAGCACCTGGCGTGCGCGATTGAACAGCGAAGAGGATGACGTCACATCCTGCATGGGTGGCAGACCTGCAATGGAGATACGCCATGAACGTAGGCGGCAGGCAGTCACATGCCTGTCTTGACCGCGTGGCGGGCACATGAATGCCCGGTACCGTGATCCTCACGGACCCGTCTGCGTGCGCTGCTCTCGTGCACGCACGCACTGCCGCAGTTCCCACAGCCATGGCAGCACCACCAGGCCCAGTGCCGGCAACAGGGTGAACCACCAGACGTCGGGTGCTGCAGGTTTCACGTCGAGCGACCACCGGGGGTGGACCTGCCAGGCCACCCAGGCCAACAGGACCCACGGCGCGGCATCCAGCACACTGTGCACATGCTGCTCCGCCGGACTGATGCGTCTGCGGCCGTCTGCGCTGACGGTATCCAGGTAGCCGGCGATTGCGTGAGCAATGACCAGAAGCGCCAGGAGCGTGACCAGCGACAACGTGTTTTCCAGCAGCAGCCACGCCAGCACGCCGCTGCCGATCAGAAGCAGCTGCACCCCATGCAACAGGCTTTCGCGCATCGCGGAGGTGTGTGGAAGGTCGGTCCGGCGGTGAAAATGGAAGTCCAGCGAACCGGCCAACAACCACAGTGCGTACACACAGCCCACGACAATCGCACTCATGGCGCCACGCTCACGGTGTCAGAACGATCTTGCGGCAGTCGTCATCCTTGGCATCAAACATCGCATAGCCCTGCGCTGCATCGGCCAGGCGCATCCGGTGCGAGATGATGTCACCCGGATCCAGCTTTCCTTCCAAGATGGCGTCGAGCAGCTCCGGCATCAGTCCCTGCACGTGGGTCTGCCCCATCTTGAACGTCAAGCCCTTGTCGAACGCGTCACCCAGCAGGAAACCGTGGATGAAGCCGGCATAGACACCGGGGATGCTGACAACGCCGCCGCGGCGGGCCGCGGCGATGCACTGCCGGATCGCCACCCCGCTGCTGCCTTCCAGTTTCACGGCGGTCAGCGCTGACTCCAGCGCACTCCCTTCGGCCTCGAAGCCTACGGCCTCGATGCAGGCGTCTGCGCCCCGCCCGCTGGTCTGGGTCAGGATGTAATCGGCCGGGTCCTCGATCTCCCTGAAGTCGATGGGGGTCACCCCGTAGGCGCGACGCGCGTAGTCAAGGCGGTAGCGAAGATGGTCCACCATGAAGATGGTCTCGGCCCCCAGCAGCCGGCAGCAGGCTGCGCTCATCAGCCCCACCGGCCCGGCACCGAAGATGGCCACCGTCGAGCCGGGCTTGACCCCAGCGTTCAGCGCGGCCTGGTAGCCGGTGGGCAGGATGTCCGAAAGGAACAGAACCTGCTCGTCGGCCACGCCTTCCGGGATGCGCAGCGGGCCTACATTCGCCTTCGGCACGCGTACGAATTCGGCCTGCCCGCCGGCCACGCCGCCATACAGATGGCTGTAGCCGAACAATGCGGCCGGAGGCAGTATGCCCTTCTGGTTCAGTGCGGCGCCCTTGCCCGGATTGGTGGTCTCGCAGGCGGCATACTCGGCCAGCCGGCAGTGGAAGCACTCGCCACAGGCAATCACAAACGGGATCACCACGCGATCACCGGGTTTCACCTGGGTCACGCCGCTGCCGACCTCTTCCACCACGCCCATGAATTCGTGGCCCAGCACATCGCCATCGTGCAGGTCAGGAATCTTGCCCCGATACAGGTGCAGGTCCGAACCACAGATGGCGGTGGCGGTCACCCTCAGGATCAGATCATCCTCGGCCGCCAGCACCGGGTCCGGCACGGTCTCGACGCGCACATCCCTGCGGCCGTGATAGGTCAATGCCTGCATCGCGGTTCTCCAGAAAGATCGGAACATCAGCATCGCAGGGCTGTCCCCCTGCTGCGGTGACATCCGGGTGTGCGCGGCGTTCATTCCGCGGCGTCGTGGCGTTAACCCGGCGCGGTGCAGGCTTCAGGTTCTCGCCGCAGGAGCTGCTCATGAACGACAAGTTGCCTTTCAATCCAACCACGGACGTGGACGATCAGTCGAAGGCCCACACGCCGGACAAGCGTCGCAACGACCAGGCCAGGTGGAAGGACCACGACATGCCCGACGATGGGGACGGACCCAAGGCGGTACCTGAAGACTACGAGCGCCCGGATCCTGACCCGACAGGCAAGCGTTGAGCCCGCCTCACATCCTCGATGCGCAGTGATCACGAGCCCTGCCCTCTTGCCCGCGCATGCTTCCGCACGGTCTCTGGAACAGCTGATCGAGGTGTTGCATGTGGAAACGCAACGGTCTCTCGCTGGTGCTGCTTGCACTCACCGTCGTGTTCATCGTTGGGCAGGCAGTTGCGGGGCACCATGTCCACAACCAGGAGTTGACGCAGCACGGGCGCGCGCCGATCGATCTATGGCACTACCTGGCGACCGGCCACTTCGTCAGCGCCACATTCGAGAACTGGGAGAGCGAATTCCTGCAGATGGGCATGTATGTTCTCCTGACCGTCACCCTTCGCCAGCGTGGCTCGGCTGAATCGCGGCCGCTGGATCCTGCACAGGAGCAGAGCCGCGTCGAGCCAGGACCTACGCCCTGGCCGGTGAGGCGTGGCGGCGTCTGGAAGGTGCTGTACGGTCATTCGCTTGCAATCGCCTTCGGGCTATTGTTCCTGTTGAGCTTCACGCTGCATGCGTTGGGAAGCTGGCGAGCCGAGCAGGCCGAGCAGCTGTTGCGGGGCCTGCCCGCACCCGGCTTCCTGCAGCACCTGGCCAGCAGCACATTCTGGTTTGAATCGATGCAGAACTGGCAGAGCGAATTTCTCGCCGTGCTGTCCCTGGTTGTACTGACGATCTTCCTGCGCCAGAAGGATTCACCGCAGTCCAAGCCGGTCGAGGCCCCGCACGCACAGACAGGTGATTGAGCCATGGGACAGGATCCATCGACGGCCTTGCTGATCATCGACATGTTCAGCCGTTTCGACTTCCCCGGCGCGCAGGATCTTGCGCCCGTTGCGGAGCGGGCGGCCAGACAGATCCGGCGTTTGAGAGACCACTTCGATGACCGCAGGTGGCCGGTCATCTATGCCAATGACAATTTCTCCGACTGGAAGCGTGACTTCCGACAACAGGTTGCGCAATGCAGGCGGGACGGGGGCGCAGCCGGGCGGATAGCCGAGCTGCTCTCGCCCCTGCCCGATCACTACTTTGTACTCAAGCCCAAGCACTCGGCGTTCCTCGCCACCCCGCTGCCGGTCCTGCTGGCCAAGTTGGGCGTGCGCCGACTTTGGCTCAGCGGGATGACAGCCGATTCGTGTGTGCTGGCAACCGCGTTGGACGCCAACGCCAGGGAGTTCGACGTCGTCCTGGCAAGGGAGGCCGTGGCGGGCATGCCGTCACAGAAACAGCGGGCAATGGCGCTGCTCGCCGATTCGGGAGCAGCCCGGGTGGCACGAATTGCTTCTCTGGTGCCGGCATGACCAGCGGGATGGAGCAGTATCCGGCTCAAGCCCGGTCTGCGACACCCTTTACACCGGCATGACCGGCGCAATGTGCGCAGCAGAAAATCTGGCCGTTTCCCTCGACACCGTGTCCGATGACGGCGCAATCGCAGTGGGCGCAGCGCGGGGCGAACGCATGGATCGCGCATTCGAACGAATCGAACGTGCCGCTACGCCCGCCTTGCTGTACGGTGAAGCTCTTGTCGTAGTCGTTGCCGCAGACATCACAGGTAGCCATCGGGCACCTCCTGCTCTGGAAGGAGCCTGCAGTGTGGCCATCACGGATGTCGGCGGCAGTGAAAGGACCGTGTCACGACTGTGCAGGATCTTCACGCGGAGAGCGGCATGGCACCTGCCCTGCATCGTCCGTCCGGACCCGTCCAATGAACCGGCACGCCAGCATGATCTGCACGATGCAGTGAGCGCGGGCAGTGCGGGTTGACTGGAACTGCAGGAGATGACTGCTCGCCCGTAGCGTACGTTGGCAATCCCCTTGCGTTATGCGGCAAGGGCGTACGGCTCCACCAGTCCCACCAGCAGATCCATTGCCGATTGCCCACCGGCCGACGTATCGCCACGCTGCACGAAGCCGACCCAGTCCGCGTGGGCCAGCGACTTCAACTGCCCGGGATCTACCGGAAGCCAGCGCATCGGCCAGAACGGCAGGCGCCGGTTGCCCACCCTGCCCCGCTGCAGCTCCACCAGCCCTGCGTGGCTGGTTGCGCCCAGCACACGCGCGTACGCCACCCGCAACCCATCCTCCGGTCCCTCCATGTACTGGAGAAACCGCCCGCCATCAAAGAGAAGCACCCCGGTAACGCCGGCGTCCCGGTTGAAACGTGCGGCGTCGTCGACCAGCTGGTCCAGCCTGTTGCCCTCTTTGCGCCCGTTGTCGCCCACAACAGTTGGGCTGGCTTCGCTGACGTATACCACTGCCCTGATAGGCATCGGTTGCTCCTGTGACGAATCCCCCCAGATTCCGATGGCCTCACCGTAGCCCATCCGAGGACCTGGGATGTTCCCATCGTGTGTATTCCGTGATCCGATCGCCACTATCCGACCAGCGGTGCACCTTTCCTCGGCGTGTTCAGGATCCGCAGCCGGTCGTCCTCCTGTGCCGGCACCGCAGGTTCGGGGAGACGCATGCCAGTGCCAGGCTCACGCCCTGTCCGATGCCCACGCCAGGTCGAACGTCAACGCGAGGCGCTGGCCGGGCTCCAGCCGGTGCGGCGCCAGCGTGAAGCCGTCCGGCGGACCGCTCTGGGGCTCCACACAGGTGGCGTGCGGCGTGCCGTCGTAGACCACCCAATGGTCGTGGTCCGAGCGCAGCCGCAGGCGCTGGCCTCCGCGTATCAGCGTGATGTCACTGTCGGCGATGAAGCAGTCATCCCAGGGACCGGTAGTGGGATCCACACAGGGCAACATGGCAATACCTTCCCCGTCCCGCGGGTACATCGCACGAGGCGTGAACAGCAGCCCGTCAGGCTTCCGGAACCAGGGATGCCAGCCCAGCACCGCCGGCATCGCCTGCTCGCCGGCCTGTACCGAAAGGCGCATCTGCAGGGCGTGAGCCTGCAGCTGCAGGTCCAGCATGGCGATGCCACCGAAGGGCCAGTAGCCGTCGCGCGGTAACGCCAGCGACAACCTGGCTGCCGCCGCATCCAGCCGGTCGATCTGCCACGGTCGCGAGAAGCCCAACCCATGAATGGCATGCCCGTCGAAGTTGAGCGGCAGCCGATGCGGCCTGCCGTCAAAGCAGAACGTTCCATGGCGGATGCGCCCGGCCCAGGGCACCATCGGGTAGCAGCCCCAGGCGATCGCAGCCGCCCCGCCCTCCTGTGGATCCGCCAGCCACTCCACGCCCCGGTAACGCAGGTGCGCCACGCGCCCGCCCGCCCCTGCGGCGAGCGCAACCTCCAGTTCGCCGCATCTCAGCCAGTGCAGTTCACCGGCCGGCAGCGGGGCCAGCGCATCATCCACCGGCAGCATGCGCTCAGGCCCCATACGGATTGATCGTGCGGATGCTTCCGTCCGGCTCCATGTGCAGCGGTGTGCACTTGGCCGAGCGCAGGTGGGTGATGCCGCCGGACATCAGTGCATCGTGATAGAACAGGTACCACTGCCCTTCGAACTGGCAGATGGAGTGGTGGGTGGTCCAGCCCACGACGGGGGTGAGGATCACGCCGGCGTAGGTGAACGGGCCATACGGGCTGTCGCCGATGGCGTAGCACAGCTGATGGGTGTTGCCAGTGGAGTACGACAGATAGTAGCGACCCTGGTACCTGTGCAGCCACGGGCCTTCGAAGAAGCGGCGCGCATGGTCGTCCGCACGCAGCGGCTGGCCATGCTCATCCAGGATCTGCACTTCGCGGGTGGGTTCGGCCAGCTCGGTCATGCAGGCGTCCAGGCGGCCCACGCGCGGCCCCAGGGCCGGCGCGCTGCCCTCGGGTTCCTCGTGGGCCTCGCTGTACTGGTTGTCACGATACTTCTGCAGCTGCCCGCCCCAGATGCCGCCGAAGTACAGGTAGTGGCTGCCATCCTCGTCTTCGAACACGGCAGGGTCGATCGAGTACGCGCCCTTGATCGGCTCCGGCTGGGGCACGAACGGGCCCTCCGGCCGCGTGCCGATCGCCGCGCCGATGCGGAACCGGCCCTCGGCGTCCTTGGCCGGGAAGTACAGGTAGTAGCGGCCATCGCGGCAGGCGGCATCGGGGGCCCACATCTGTTTCCGCGCCCAGGGCACGTCGCGCACGTGCAGCGCCATGCCGCAATCCACGGCCGTGCTGTCGGGCGTATCCATCTTCAGCACATGATAATCCTGCATGCCGAAGTGGCCACCTTCGTCGTCGAACGGCTGGCCACCGTCGATGTCGTGCGACGGATAGATGTACAGGCGCCCCTCGAACACGTGCGCCGAAGGGTCGGCGGTGTAGATGTGGGTCACCAGCGGTTGCGAAATGGCGTGTGCGGTGAGCTGCGCAAGACGGGCTTCGCTGGCCTGGCCGTCTTCGCCGGCATGGAGGTCGATCATGGTTGTCATCTTGGCCTTACGCGGAAGCGTCGGCGGAACGGCGACGCTGGTGGAGGTCCTGCTCGATGCGGGTCTCGGTGCGCTTGTCGATCCTGTAGAAGAACAGCAGCGCCACGGCGAGCAGGAAAGGAAGGGAGCAGTAGACGCTTACGGTCAAGCGGATGCCCTGCACCACGCCCTCAGGCTGCTGCGCCAGTCCTGCCTGGTAGCCGTAGTGCGCAAGGATGGCCGCGACCAGCGCGCCTCCGACGCTGAGGCCGATCTTCAGTCCGCACAGCATCGCCGAGAAGATGATCGCGGTCGCCCGCCGATGGTTCTTCCACTCCGAGTAGTCCGCGACGTCGGCGATCATCGCCCACAGCAACGGGATGGTGATGCCATAGCAGAAGCCATGCAGCATGAAGGCAGCGAAGGCCACCGCCACGCCCGTGGGTGGAAACAGGTAGAAGGCAAGCAGGAACAGGGTCGAGACAAACAGGGCGCCACCGAAGACGTCGCGCTTGCCGAAGCGATCCGCCAGCCGTCGTGATGCGCCGATGCCCAGGATCATGCAGAGGATGCCGCACGCGTTGAACAGGCTGAACGCCGAGGTGGCCGCGTCCTTCGGCCAGGTGAACGCCGCGAAGCCGGCGCTGGCCAGGGCAGCATTCAAGGCGCTGATCAGGCCGTTGAAGCCTGAGCCGTCCAGGAAGCCGGCCAGCGCGGCTTCACTCATGTAGTACTGGAAGTAATAGATGTAGGTGCCGCCCTTCAGCGCCAGGTTGATGAATACCAGCACGGTCAGGGCCAGCATCACCTGCCACGGGCGGTTGTGCAGCAGGTCCGACAGGTCCTGCAGTACGCCCCCGGTCTGCTCGCGCGTCGGCACGATGCGTTCGCGAGTGGTGGCGAACGTGATCAGGAAGAACACCGTGCCGATGATGGCGAATGCGGTCATGACCTGCTCGAAGCCGCGCACCCGGTCGCCATCGCCCAGGATCAGCACCAGCGGCATCAGCAGCACCTGGATGATGAACTGCGCGACCATCACAGCCACGAAGCGGTAGGCCGAGAGGCTGTTGCGCTGGGCCATGCTGCCGGTCAGCACGCCGCTCAGCGCCGAGTACGGCAGGTTGTTCGCGGCGTAGACGCAGACCAGCAGCGCGTAGGTGGCCAGTGCATAGATCACTTTTCCGCGCTCGCCCAGGTCCGGGGTGCTGAACGCCAGCAGCGACAGCACGCCGAACGGAATGGCTGTCCACAGGATCCATGGGCGGAAGCGGCCCCAGCGTGTGGATGTGCGGTCCGCCGCGATGCCGATCAACGGCGTGAACACGAACGCACCCAGCAGGCCCACCACGAAGATGATCGTGGCCGCGGTGGCAGCCGGCAGGCGGTAGACGTCGGTGTAGAAGAACGCCAGGTAGGTGATCAGGGTCTGGAAGATCAGGTTGGCGGCGAGATCGCCCAGGCTGTAGCCGAGCTTCTCGCGTACCGATAGCGCGTGTTCAGTGCTTGCCATGCAGCGGACGTCCTTGAAAAGGAATCTGGTCGAAGCGGAATCGATGCCGGCGGGGATGATCAGTCATGCGCGGGCACCACGGTGAACCTGCCCTGCGCACGTATATCGGCACTGGACGCCCCCACCCTGACCTCATAGGCACCGGGCTGCACCGCGTACGCCGCGCGCGCTTCGTCATAGTGGCGCAGGGCCTGCGCCGCCTCCAGGGTGAACGTCACCGTGCGGCGTTCGCCCGGGGCCAGCTGGACGCGCTGGAAGCCACGCAGTTCCTGCACGGCGTCGCCGCTGCCAGCGTGCTCGCGCCGCACGTACAGCTGCACCACTTCGTCACCGCTGCGGTTGCCCGCGTTGGTCACATCCACCGCCACGCCCAGGCGGCCATCGGCGCGGAGGCTGTCTGCATCGAGGCGAAGCGTTCCATAGTCGAATCGGGTATACGACAGACCGTGACCGAACGGATACAGGGGCGTGCCGCGGAAGTAGCGATAGGTGCGGCCCTCCATGGCGTAGTCGTCGAATGCCGGCATCGCTTCGCCGGCCTTGTAGAACGTGACCGGCAAACGGCCGGCGGGATTGACGTCGCCAAACAGCGCCTGACCGACTGCGGTGCCGCCGCGTTGCCCGGGGTACCAGCTCATCAGGATCGCCGGCAGATGCGCCTGCGCCCAGTCCACGGCGATGGCCGAGCCACCGGTAAGCACCATTACCACCGGCTTGCCGGTGCCGTGCAGGGCCTCCAGCAGGGTGCGCTGCGGCGAGGGCAGCCGCAGGTCGGTACGGTCGCCACCGGCAAAGCCCGGGTAGTTGACCGTCATCTCTTCGCCTTCGACATCGCCGGTGAGTCCACCAACGAACACCACCACATCGGCATCGCGTGCGGCATCGAGCGCTTCATCGAACGGTGCCTTGGCGCCGGGCCTGCGCCAGCCCAGGCGCACGCCGGCATCGCGCTGGTCGTCGTAGTACTCCAGTTTCAGGTCATAGGCACGCCCGGCCTGCAGGTCGAGTTCGACACCCTCGGCATGCAGGCGATCCGTGTTCACCCAGTGATCGATCACGCGCTTGCCGTCCAGATACAGGCGGTAGCCATCATCGCCGGCCACCTCCAGCCGGTAGCGACCGGACACGGGGGGCAGCAGCTGGCCGCTCCAGCGGATGCTGAAGCGGTCGTTGGGAATCCCCTGCCCCGGTGCCGCTTCGCCGCGTGCCAGCAGGTTGTCGGTCGGCGAGCCGCGGTCCCAGCGGAAGCCGATCTGCGCGTCGGTACGCACCAGGGCCGGAGTGCCGGACAGGTCGGGCGTGCGGAAGTACTCACCGCGCAGGCCGCGCTCGGGCGACTCCGCCGAGGGCCGCAGGTAGGTCGGCTCGATCAGCGGTGTGGCGCCGGGATCGTCGCGGCCCTCCACCAGGTCGACGCCGCGGGCATAACGCACTTCAACGCCCTTGGCCGCCTCGCGTATGCCCTGCAGGATCGTCACCGGCGCCGCCGGTGTGCCGAAGTAGTTGCCGAGCAGTGCCATGGTGTCGTCGGCAGTGGGTCCGACCACGGCAATGCGCTTGATGTCGCGCGACAGTGGAAGGATGCCGTCGTTCTTCAGCAGCACGAGCGATGCCTGCGCGGCCTTGAGGGCCAGCGCATCATGGGCCGGCGCCTGGTTCACCGAGGCCGGAATGCGCGCCCAGCGCACCCGCTCCGGCGGATCGAACATGCCCAGGCGCATCCGTGCGGTGAACAGGCGGGTCACCGCATCGTCGATCTCCGCCTCGCTGATCAGCCCTTGGCGCACTGCGGCAGGCAGCGTTGCGTACTCCTGGCCGCATTCCAGCTCGGTGCCGTTCCTCACCGCCAGCGCCGCAGCGGCTTCGCGCGTGGTGACGATACGGTGGTGCTTCCAGATATCGACGATGGCCCAGCAGTCCGAGACCACGTAGCCCTTGAAACCCCAGTCGCGTCGAAGCACATCGTGCAGCAGGAAACGGCTGGCACTGGCGGACTCGCCGTACACGCGGTTGTAGGCGCCCATGACCGCATCCACTTCGCCCTCCTTCACCAGCGCCTCGAACGCCGGCAGGTAGGTGTCATACAGGTCGCGCCGGCTGGGCCGTGCATCGAAGTGATGGCGGTCGGCCTCCGGTCCGCTGTGCACGGCCAGATGCTTGACGGTGGCGTCCAGCTTGCGGTAGACCGGGTCGTCGCCCTGCAGGCCGCGTACGAAGGCCACGCCCATGCGCGCGGTGAGGTAGGGATCCTCGCCGTAGGTCTCCTGTCCGCGCCCCCAGCGCGGGTCGCGGAAGATGTTGACGTTCGGCGACCAGAAGGTCAGGCCCTGGTATCGGCCATGCGCGCCTTCGCGGAGGAACTGGTGGTGCTTTGCGCGGGCCTCGTCGCTGATGGTCGTGGCCACCTGCCCCATCAACGGTACATCGAAGGTCGCGGCCAGGCCGATTGCCTGCGGAAACACCGTGGCCTGCCCTGCCCGTGCGACGCCGTGCAGTCCCTCGTTCCACCAGTCGTAGGCGGGTACCCCCAGCCGTTCGATCGCCGGCGCGGCGTTCTGCATCTGCGCGGCCTTCTCTTCCAGCGTCATCTGCGCGACGAGTGCCGCGGCCCGTTGCTCGAAGCTGGCCGAAACATCCAGCCAGGGCCGCGGCGCGGCTGCGGATGCGGCGGCCGCCACACAGGTCAGTACGAACAGGGCGATCCCACCGCGCCAGGTATGGCGGCGGGCCTTGGACGAAATCGACAGCCTCATTTGCTTCTCCCGTTGCGCTCGTCGCGCGCGAAAGGACCCAGCAGTGCGCCCACGAAGCCGCCTGCCCGGTCCGTACTCAGGACGGTGCCGTCCACCTCGCCTGCGAGCAGTTGCCAGCCCTGCCCATCGCCAGTGTCGAACGAGAACGCATAGTCGCCCTCGTTGCCGGCAATCTTCAGGCGCAGTGCTGCAGGCACCGGTACTTCACGGCTGGCCAGCGTCCGCGTGCTGCGGCCACCGTCGCGCGCTTCGAGGAAGAGCGAGAGACGCCCCCCGCCAAGGTCCCGAACGCCAAGGAAGTACCAGTACGCCTCGCTCTGGAACGCCGCCAGACCGGCGGCAACTCCGGAAGCTGGCGGGGTCATCGCGGTGCTCGCCTCGAAGCGCAGATGCTGCTGGCGCCGGCCGAGAAACGCCGGATTGCGCAGCGTGTCCAGATCCTCGGCGAGCGGGTGCACGGCCAGCATGCCGGGGCGCTTGTGCAGGTCTGCCCAGGCATGCCTGGGCACGCGCACGCGCAGCCACTGGCGATCGAGCGTCGGGCCATCGAAATTGTCGCGCGCTACGAAATTGCCGGTCGACGGGGCCTGGGATGCCTCGCCCTGCATCCATGACGGCGCCTTGGCCACGTAGGGAATGGCCTGGTCGGTCGGCAGGATCTGCGGCCAGCCATCCTGCCAGCGCACCGGCAACAGGTAGGTCTCGCGCCCGGTGTTGTAGTGGCGCTTCTGATAGTTGCGGCTGGCCAGGAACACCGCCCACCACGAGCCATCCGGGCCTTCGACCAGGTCGGCGTGGCCGGCATTGGTGATCGGAAGCGGACGGTCGTCCGGCAGTTCGCGCTGGGTCAGGATCGGATTGCCCGCATAGGGAACGTAGGGCCCCCACACCGCGCGGCTGCGCAGCACCACCTGCGAGTGCTGCGGCCCGGTGCCTCCTTCAGCGTCGGACAGGTAATACCAGCCCTCCCGCTTGTAGATGTGCGGTCCCTCGATCCAGATCGGATTCTTCGCCGGCTCCACGCCTCCATCAACCAGTACCCGGCGGGGCCCGACCGGCTTGAACGCCGCCAGATCGATCTGCTGCATCCAGATGGCGCGGTGCCCGTCATAGCGCGGCGGACCGGGCGGTGCATCGTTGTTGATCAGGTACACCTTGCCGTCGTCGTCAAAAAACAGTGATGGATCGATGCCATCGATGCCGGGCAGCCAGTGCGGATCGGACCACGGCCCGGCCGGGTCGCGCGCGGTGGCGATGAAGTTGCCACCGCTGTCGGTCGCGGTGGTGACGACGTAGAAGGTGCCGTCATGGTATTCGATGGTGGGCGCGAAGATGCCGCGCGAGACGCTCAGGCCGTCGAAATCCAGTTGCGTGGGGCGGTCAATCACATTGCCGATCTGCTTCCAGTGCACCAGGTCGGCACTTTCGAACACCGGAATGCCCGGGAAGTAGGTGAAGCTGGAATTGACCAGGTAGAACCGGCCGTTCGCGCGCACGACGCTGGGATCGGCATGGAAGCCGGCCAGGACAGGATTGCGGTAGTGGCCGGCCGGCAGCGGCACTTCAAAAGCCTGGTCATTGCCGCGGTACTCGAACCAGTCGAAGTACACCGGGGGAGCATCCGGCGGCGCGCTGGCACGGGTGGTTGCGGCCGACAGCAGGAACAGCGCCCCCAGCAGGTGGCGCGCCATCGACCTCAGGCCGGCCCTGTCGCGGGCCAGAGGGGACTGCTTGGACAACGTCATCATCGTCGGGCCTCGGCTTCGGCAATGGGAAGTTCGAACGGGCCGGCCGGCGCCCCGCTGCGGTCGCGCAGCGTGCACACCGGGCCATCGGCCCAGCAGTAGCGCACATGCGTTGCGCGCGTGGACAGCGGGCCGCGCAGCAGGATCCGGCGCGCATCCAGTCCGGCATCGGCGTACTCGCAGTGGCGCGTATGGCCCCTGGCCTCGCACAGTTCAAAGCCGATCGGACGCAGTGCGCCGGTCGCGGTGAGCGCGCCTTCGACATCCTCGAACGCAATGGCGACGCCCGTGGGCGTCCGCACGGCGGTGACCGCTCGCGGGCCCGACGGTGCCACGCCCTGCTCGCCGTACACCACATGGCGCGCCACGCGCGCCAGGCGGCGCCCGAGCTCCTGCTTGTTCGGCGGATGGATGTCGTAGGCATCGCCGATGTCGATGGCAATGGCGAGTCCGCTCCGCGCATCCTCGGCGGCGACGCGCCGCTGCGCCTCGCGCACCTGCGCCCAACCGCTGTCGGCAGGCGCAACCGGCGGCTGGCCATAGTTGGCCAGCTGCACGAGCAGCAGTGGCGTGCGTGCACCGAACTGACGCCGCCAATCGTCGCGCAGCGCACGCAACGGCGCCGCGTATGCCGCGCCATCACCGGTGTTCGATTCACCTTGGTACCACAGCATGCCGCGCAGCCCGAAACCGCCGAGCGGCGCGATCATTCCGTTGTACAGCGTCGACAGCCCGGTGGCGGCCTGCCAGGGGGCAAACGGCGGCGCCTGTTGGCCCGGCGCAACCCGATACATCCACGGTCCCTGCAGTGGCACCCGCTCGCCGGTATCGAACTGCAGGCCGTGTGCCGTTGAAGGACCGGCCAGGCCGCCTTCGCCGTAGGTGTCCAGCACGTTGACCGCAATGCTGTTGGATCCTGCCTTCAGCAGGCCATGTGGCAACGGGTAGCGCCTCTCGCCGGCGCCGTACTGGCTGCCGACGGCGACCCCGTTCACCCAGGTCACGTCCACCTCGTCGGCCGATGCCAGCTCCAGGGTCGCGCCGCGTGCGGCCTGTTCAGCGCTCAGCATCACCTGCGTGCGATACCAGACCATGCCGTTGTAGTCGGCAAGTGCGGGCTCGTTCCACCGCTCCCATGCGCCCAGTGTGGCCGGTGCGCGCGACCATCCGCGGTCATCGGCATCCGCGCGCCATGAGGCGTCGCCGGGCAGCGTGCCCTCGCGTGTGGCCCACCAGTGCTGCCAGTAGCGGCCCCAGGCCGCGCGTGCCTCCAGCGGATCACGCGCAGACCGCGCGAGGATATCGAGTGCCTCATCCAGGCCGCCCTGCCCGCGCAGTGCACCAACGCTGGTCCAGGCCTCGATCCGCGAGCCACCCCACGCCGCCTCGATCAGCCCCATCGGCACGTCGACCGTGCGCTGCAGTTCGCGCGCGAAGTAGAAGCAGGTGGCGGAGAAGTCGCGCACCGCATCAGGCGTTGCCGATGTCCAGGCAGTGCTGTCGTTGAAGGTCTCCTGTGCCTGCACGGCGGCGTGCTGCGGCACGGTGAACAGCCGGATCCGTGGCATCGTGGCTGCGGCAATCTCGCTGGCTGCGTTGAGCGAGCGCCACACCGGCAGTTCCATGTTCGACTGGCCCGAGCACAGCCACACGTCGCCGACCAGCACGTCGCGCGCCGTTTGCCGGCGCGTTCCGTCGTTTACCTCCAGCGTGTAGGGACCGCCAGCGGCGACCGGGTACAGCATCGCCTGCCAGCGGCCTGCGGCGTCCGCCCGGCTGCTCACCGCCTGCCCCGCAAACGTCACGGAAACCGGCTGCCCAGGGCTTGCGTGCCCCCAGACCGCAATGGGCCGGTCACGCTGCAGGACGGCGTGATCCCTGAACAGCGGATGCAGCAGTCCCGTCGTCTCCCGCGCCGCGGCCGGCATCGCCACTACTGCCGCAGCCATCATCAACAGCACACACCCGACCGCTCCGAACCTGCTCATCGGCCATCCCCCGGTGCGAACGGAAACTGCAACGCCTGGTAGTACGACAATGGCTGCGGCGGTGGCCGTTCGCCGGCGGGCAGTGGCCGTCCGCTGAGCGACTGGAAGTACGCCACGCTGGCGTCACGCCACCATTGCGCTTCGTCGTGCTGGATCTGCAGGAACGCAGTAACGTGCCGATGCCGCTGCGGATCGATCCGGTCGCGCAGGCCGGCCCAGGTGTCCTGCATCGACCGCACCTGGCGCACACCCCGCGAATAGCGCCCGACCAGCTCATCCCAGAGCGTCCTGCCCGAGCGCATGCGGTGATCCCACGGCACATGATGGAACCACAGCAGCAGCGACTCGGGCACCCGCTCGGGGTCGCCATAGACCTCGGCGACCTGCGGGGCGTACTGGCCCACGGCGTTGCTTCCGCCGGCGCTGCGGTCAAAACCGATGCCCTGGCTGTCTGCGCGGTGGTAGTACACCGACGTCCAGTCCGCACGTGGGCCTCCGTCCACCCAGGGGCCGGGACCGTAGTGATGGCCGCGTGCCATCAGGTGGTGCAGGCCCAGCGGCGTCATGTAGTCCACTGCCGCCTCGCGCGAGTCCATCATCATCCGCACGATCGGGCCGGTCACCTGCGGGTCGGGCGAGAACGTCAACGCTGCCCAGTCTTCGGCAATCGCGCGCGCGGATTGCTGCGGGTTCCAGGCCAGCCGGCCGAAGGCGTACCAGTTGGCCTGGTCGAAGTGCGAGCCACTCCAGGTGCGGTCCACGCCGATGTTGGCGACGCCGGCAATACCGGTCAGTGCGTGGCCTTCCAGCGAGCCATCGATCACGCGGGCAACCGTGGAGCCCTCGCCGCGGGCATGGGTGTCGGCCTGCAGCACTTCCTCGTAGAGCGTTCCCAGGTAGACCAGGTGCGTCGCAAAACCCAGGTATTCCTTGGTGATCTGCAGTTCCATCATCAGCGGCGTGCGTGGCATCGCGCCGAACAGCGGATGGAACGGCTCGCGCGGCTGGAAGTCGATTGGGCCGTTCTTCACCTGCACGATCACGTTGGGGCGGAAGGCACCGTCCAGCCCGACAAACTCGCTGTACGCCTGCTTGGCGCGATCTTCGGGAACCTCGTGCGAATACACGAAGGCCCGCCACATCACCACGCCGTTGTAGGGTGCCAGCGCGTCGGCCAGCAGGTTGGCGCCGTCGGCATGGGAACGACCGTAATCCTGCGGGCCGGGTTGCCCCTCCGAGTTCGCCTTGACCAGGAAGCCGCCGAAATCCGGAATGCGCGCATGGATCTCATCGACCTTGTCGCGCCACCAGCGCCGCACGCCGGGATCCAACGGGTCAGCCGTCGCCAGGCCGCCGAGCTCGATGGGCGCACTGAAGCGTGCGCTCAGGTAGACCCGGATGCCATAGGGGCGGAACAGGTCGGCCAGCGCGGCGGCTTTGGCCAGATAGGCCGGCGACAGGCTCAGCGCACTGGCGTTGACGTTGTTGAGGACGGTGCCGTTGATGCCGAGCGAGGCGTTGGCACGGGCGTAGTCGGTGTAGCGCGGGTCACGCCACTGCGGCAACGTCTGCCAGTCCCAGAGGGAGCTGCCTGCATAGCCACGCTCGACGTAACGATCCAGGTTGTCCCAATGGTCGAGCACACGCAGTGCGACCCGCGGCGACTCCCGCACGTCCAGCCCCTGCAGCGGCATGCCACGCTGCAACAGGCGCAGCAGATGGAACGTGCCATACAGCACGCCGACATCCCGGCGTGCCGCCACCAGCAGTACATCGCGCCCCTCGATCCGGACCCGCCGGATCAGGAAGCCCTCGTCGCCCATCGTGGCAACCTCGTTGCCGAACGCGGCGACCAGCGCCGAAGACTGCGGCGTACCCAGCACCAGGGCATGGTCAGTACTGATTGCCGTTCGCATTGGCGGCGCCGTTCCCAGCAATCCAGGGAGGCTGCGCGCAAGCTCGTCGCGGGTAGCGCGCTGCATCGGCGTGCCATCCGGGGCCACCACTTCGGCCAATTGCCGCCGGTAATCGGCAGCGACCGTTGCGGCAATCGGCTGGTAGCGCATCCACAGCCCGTAGCCATCCTCCGCCCGCGCCACGCCAGCACAGGCCAGCAGCACGACCACGGCCCACAGGCGCGTGCCGACAGCACGCAACAAGGGCGTTAACATGCGCCTTTGTAGACTACGTCCGGGCCCGGGGCAGCGCATCATCGTCCTTCGCACCCCCGCGGCAGCGCCACCAAGAACAAAGGGATCGTGCATTGGACAAGCCGAAGAAATCGGTTCGCCGCAGAACCGCAGGCGTGACGATCGACGAGGTTGCGGCCCTTGCCGGCGTTTCGCCGATGACCGTGTCGCGGGTGATCAACCAGGGCAAGGTGCGCGACGTCACCCGCGAGCGCGTGCTGCGCGCCGTGCGTGAGCTGGGCTATACGCCCAATCTTGCCGCCAGTTCGCTGGCCGCCGCACAGCACACGCGCATTGCGCTGATCTACACCAACCCCAGCGGCGCCTACCTGCGCGAACTGCTGGTGGGCCTGCTGCGCGTCGCCTCCAGTTCCGCCATCCAGCTGGTCATCGACTATTGGGACAACCTGGATGCCGAATCCGAACGCAGGGCGGCGCGCGCGCTCGCCGGACGCGTCGACGGGGTGATCCTGCCGCCGCCGCTCTGCGAATCGCAGGCCGCCGTAAGCGAACTGGTCAAGGCTGGCATTCCAGTGGTGGCCATCGCATCGGGTCGCCTGAGCGAAGCCCTGTCCTGCGTCCGCATCGACGATTTCAGTGCGGGCAGAGAAATGACCGAGCACCTGCTCCGGCAGGGACACACCCGCATCGGCTTCATCCGAGGGCGCGATGACCTGAGCGCCAGTGCGCTCCGCTACGACGGCTTCGTCACCGCCCTGCGCGAGGCCGGGCTGGCGGTGGACCCCGGCCTGGTCCAGCACGGTGACTACACCTACCGGTCCGGCCTGGCTGCTGCCGAAAAGCTGTTGTCCCAGCGCCGGCCACCGACCGCGATTTTCGCCAGCAACGACGACATGGGCGCCGCCGCCATCTCCGTGGCGCATCGGCGCGGGCTGGAAGTGCCGCGCGACCTGTCGGTCGTGGGTTTCGATGACACCTCGGCCGCCACCACCGTATGGCCGGAACTGACCACGATCCACCAGCCCATCGCCTCGATGGCCAACGCGGCCGTCGACATCCTGCTGCGCACCATCCGCCGTCCGGCGGGGGACGCAACGGTGCTGCGCGATCATGTGATGCCGCATCGGCTGATCGCACGCGGTTCGGTAGCCGCGCCGCCCCGGTAGCGGTAGCGGTAGCGGAGGCATCATGGACCGCATCCGAGGGTGACCTCGGCTTCGTTCAGTGCGCCCAGCGCGACGCGTGATACGGAAATCGTCATCGCATCGTCCGTCACCACTGACCACGGTCGGTCGATCGCGTCCAGCTTGGCGCCCGCCGTGGCCAGGCACTTCAGCGGCACGCCAACGCGCTTCCACTGGCCTTGTGGAAGCGCCGCCAGCGATGGCCCGATGGCGATGCGTGCCGAGCAGCCCACGCCGCAACCGACCGACAGCCACACCTCACCCTGCGGCGCAACGTCGACCCGCAGCGTGGTCAGCAGCATCAGGTCGCCGTTCGATTCACGCCGCAGGTCCAACGCCGTGTGCGACTGCAGTGCCGCGCCGGCTTCGCCATTGCCCGACCAGGCCAGACGTCGCCCATCCTCCTGCGCCAGATGATCCACGCCGGTGATCTTCAGCCGATCATCGGGCAATGCGTCCGGCACGCGGGTCACGGTCAGGCCCTGGCCAGCAGCATCCTCGATCCGCAGCGCCATGCCAGGACCCGCGTCACCGCGCGCGAAGAACACGCCCGTCGCGCCCTCGTTGCCGGTCACGCCCGATGCCTCCGGCAGCGCGGCCAGGTCGCCGTTGTCGGCGTAGGTCAGGCCGAAGCCGAACGCAAACAATGGATCGCAGTCCTTTTGGCCCACGTTGTTGGCGTACTGGGTGGCAGTGCGCGGCCAGCTGAAACTGAGCTTGCCCTTGAAATCGTACTGCACGCGGCCATCGCTTCCGCGCAGCAGCACATCGGCAATCCCGGCGCCTTCCGAACCCGGCAGCCACGCAGCCACGAAAGCATCGGCGGCATTGATTTCCCGGTTCACCCAGAGCGGCCGCCCGCTCAGGAAAACCGCAACAACCGGTATGCCGTCGGCCTTGAGCCGCTTGAGCAGCGCCAGGTCCGTTTCGTTGCCGGGCTTGTAGGCCAGCGTCGGCCGGTCTCCCTGGAACTCGGCATAGGGGTCTTCGCCAAACACCACCACCGCCACATCGGGCTTCACTGCATAGCGACCGTCAACGGCAAGCACGGCTTCACCACCGGCCGCGCTGGCCTGGCGTGCGATGCCCTCGTAGATCGTGTCCGCATTGGGGAAGTCCTTGCGGGTGGTGCCGGTGCCCTGCCAGTTGAGCGTCCAGCCGCCCGCCTGCTTGCCGACATCGTTGGCACCGTCGCCGGCCACGAGGATCCGCTGCTTCGGAGACAGCGGCAGGACGTGGTCCTGGTTTTTCAACAGGACCAGCGATTCGCGCACGGCCTGCCGGGCGACCGCGCGATGTTCCGGCGCGCCGATCAGTGCGAACTGCCCGCCGACGGCCCGCGTGGATGGCCTGCCGGCCTCGAACAGCCCAAGGCGGAACTTGACCCGCAGGATCCGGCGCACTGCATCGTCCAGCCGCTGCGTCGTGATCCGGCCGTCCTTGACCGCAGCCAGCGTCGTCTCGTAGAAGCCCTTCCAGCTGTCCGAAGCCATCGCCATGTCCAGGCCCGCGATGATGGTGGCCGGGCAGTCTGTGGTGGTGCAGCCCTTGACCTGTCCATGACCATTCCAGTCACCCACCACGAAGCCACCGAAGTTCATGCGGCCCTTGAGCACATCGGTGAGGTAATGCCGGTGCCCATGCATCTTTTCACCGTTGACGCTGTTGAACGACGCCATTGCGGTCTGCGCGCCGGCGGCGATTGCCGGCGGGTATCCGGCCGCGTGGATGCGCACCAGATCTGACTCGCTGATACGGGTGTCGCCCTGGTCCTTGCCGTCAGTGGTGCCCCCATCGCCCAGGAAGTGCTTCACCGACGCGATCACATGGCGGCCATCGAGGAACTCCGGTGTTCCCACCCTGCCCTGCAATCCCTCCACCATGGCGCCCGCGTAGCTGGCCACCACCTCGGGCGATTCCGAGTAGCCCTCGTAGGTTCGGCCCCAGCGATCATCCTGGGGTACCGCAACGGTCGGCGCGAACGTCCACTCCATGCCGGTGACGCGGGTCTCCAGCGCGGTGATGCCACCGATCTGCCGCAGCAGCTCCGGATTGCGCGTGGCGCCCAGCCCGATGTTGTGCGGGAACAACGTGGCACCCATGATGTTGCTCTGCCCGTGCACGGCATCGATGCCGAACAGCAGAGGGATGGGCTTGCCGCCTTTGGACGTATCCATGGAGGCGTCGTAGAACGCGTCGGCCAGCGCCAGCCATTCGGCCGGCGAGGCGTCATAGCGGCCGCCGGGATCGGAGTTGCCTCCGGCCAGGATCGAGCCGAGCCGGTAGCGGCGCACATCATCTGGAGTGACGCTGGCGATGTCGCCCTGCACCAGCTGGCCGACCTTTTCCTCCACCGTCATGCCGGCCATCAGGTCGGTGATGCGCTTCTCCAGTGCCGGATCCGCGGCCAGCGGCCAGGCGACCTTCGGCCAGGGATCATTGTCGGTGGCTGCGGCGGCGGCAGCCCGGTCCTGGCCGCGGCAGCCGAGCAATCCCAGCATCAGTGCGGCGACCAGCGCGCCGCTGCGGATTACCAAGGCCTGCGATGTCATGGTGCTCATCCTTCCATCTGCTCCAGTTCCTTGCCCTTGGTCTCGTGCACATGCCGGACGACGAAGATCACCGAGATCACGGCAGCCACCAGGTAGATGCCGTAGGTGGCCGCCAGCCCTGCCGCGGCCAGCAGCATCGGGAACGTCACCGTGACCACGAAGTTGGAGGTCCACTGCGCCGCGCCGGCGACTGCCAGTGCCGAACCGCGGATCTGGTTCGGGAACATCTCGCCCAGCATCACCCACATCACCGGTCCCCAGGACAGATTGAAGAACACGACATAGGCATTGGCCGCCACCAGTGCCAGCGTGCCCATGCGGCCGGGCAGCTGCAGATGCCCGTCGGCCAGCGAACCGCTGGCAAACGCCACCACCACCAGTGCAAGCGACAGCGACATCCCGGCCGAGCCGAACCACAGCAGGGGTTTGCGGCCGATCCGGTCAATCAGCAGCACGGTGACCCCGCAGGCACCGATGCTCAGCGCGCCGGACAGCACGTTGATCAGCAGCGCGTCGTTTTCGGAAAAGCCGACCGCCTGCCACAGCACGGCGCCGTAATAGAACACCACGTTGATGCCGACCAGCTGCTGGAAGCAGGCCAGCCCGACGCCGACCCAGACAATCGGGCGGATCCGCCCTGTCGCCCGGCTCTTCAGGTCGGACAGTCGAGGGCGATGATGGTCGTTGGACAACGAGGCATCGATCTCCTCGAGCGTGGCGCGGGCCTTGTCGCTGCCCAGCAGCCGGGTCAGCACCCGCAGCGCATCGTCCTTGCGCCGCTTCACCACCAGGTAGCGCGGGCTCTCAGGAATGGTCAGCAACAGCAGCAGGAACAGCAGCGATGGCGCGGCCTGCATCCAGAACATCCAGCGCCAGGCGGCCTGCCCGCCCCACAGCGGTTCGGTCGACGCGCCCGCTGCGGCCGCCAGCAGGTAGTTGGACAGGAAGGCAGCGGTGAGGCCGGTGATGATCGCGATCTGCTGCACGGTAGCCAGGCGGCCGCGATAGCGGGCCGGAGCGACCTCGGCAATGTAGGCCGGCGAGATCACGCTGGCCGCGCCGACCGCGAATCCACCGACCACCCGCGCGGCAATGAACCAGCCCGACGACACCGCCGCCCCGGCACCGAGTGCCGACAGCAGGAACATCACTGCCGACAGGATCAGCACGTTGCGACGGCCCAAGCGGTCGGCCAGCCGGCCTGCACTGAACGCGCCCACCGCACAGCCCAGCAGCATCGACGCGATCTCGAACCCCTGCATCCACTCACCGGACCGGAACGCCTGGTGCAGGCCATCCTGGGTACCGTTGATCACGCCGCTGTCGAAGCCGAACAGAAAACCGCCAATCGTCGCCACCACGCTGATCAGTACGATCAGCCGCGTGTTCTCACCGCTGCCTGCTGCCTGGTTCATCCCCGTCCCCTTGAGTGCGCCGTTGCCGCGCTCAGCGCAGCAGGTACTGGTTGAGCAGGTTTTCGTAACGCTCCTGCTTGCCGCTGGCCTGGCGCGGTTCGCCGAGGCGGGCGGCCAGTGCCGCCAGGTCCGGCAGGCTGAGCGTGCCACGCTCGAAATCCTGGCCGGCGCCGGAATCGAAGCTGGCGTAGCGCTGCGCACGCCATTGCTCCCACGGCGACTCGGTCAGCAGTGCATGGGCAACCTCCAGGCCGCGTGCGAACGCGTCCATGCCACCAATGTGGGCAATGAACAGATCCTCCAGGTCGGTCGACTCACGGCGCACCTTCGCATCGAAGTTCAACCCGCCCTCCAGCCCACCCTGGCGCAGCACGACCAGCATCGCGCCCACGGTGTCGTACAGATCGCTGGGGAACTGGTCGGTGTCCCAGCCGTTCTGCGCGTTGCCGCGGTTGGCATCGATGCTGCCGAGCAGGCCATGATCGGACGCGACCTGCAGGTCGTGCTCGAAGGTATGGCCGGACAACGTGGCGTGGTTGGCCTCGATGTTGAGCTTGAAGTCCTTGTCCAGCCCGTGTTCCTTCAGGAAGCCCACCACCGTGGCACTGTCGAAGTCGTACTGGTGCTTCATCGGCTCCATCGGCTTGGGCTCGATCAGGAAGTTGCCCTTCAGGCCGATGCTGCGGCCATAGTCGCGGGCCATGGTCAGGAAGCGTGCGAAGTGCTCGATCTCGCGCTTCATCTGCGTATTGGCCAGCGACGCATAGCCCTCGCGCCCGCCCCAGAACACGTAGTGCTCGCCACCGAGTTCGACCGTGGCCTCCAAGGCGGCCTTGACCTGCACCGCGGCGCGGGCCACCACGGCGAAATCGGGATTGGTCGATGCACCGTTCATGTAGCGCGGGTGCGAGAACAGGTTGGCCGTGCCCCACAGCAGCTTGACGCCGGTGGCCTCCTGGCGCGCCTTGGCCAGGCCCACCATGTGCGTGAGGTTCTTCTGGTACTGGCCGATATCATCGGCATCCGGCGCCAGGTCGATATCGTGGAAGCACCAGTACGGCACGCCCAGCTTGGTGAAGAACTCGAACGCCGCGTCCACTTTCGCTTCGGCCGTGGCCAGCGGCGAGCCCGCCTCCCACGGGAACTGCCGGGTACCCGGGCCGAACGGATCGTGCCCGGCATTGCAGAAGGTATGCCAGTAGCACACGGCAAAGCGCAGATGCTCCTGCATGGTCTTGCCACCGATGACCCGGTTTGCATCGTAGACCTTGAAGGCAAGCGGATTGTCCGAGCCCTTGCCCTCGAACGGAATGCGGCCGATGCCGGGGAAGTATTCCTTGGCGCCGATGAAGGGCTGCGTGCTCATGGTGCGTGCTCCTGTCGTTGTACGGGGTGTCGTGGAGGAGCCATCAGCCGCGCTGCAGCGGCGTGATGGCATCAAGATGACTGAGGAAGCGTGCGTAGGCCCGTGCATAGGCATCGCTGCGGTCCGGATCCGGGCGCGCGGAGAGCGTGGGATCGACGGTGACGTGCCGTGCGGTGATGTCGCTGATCGAAGTGGCGTTGCCCTGCGATCGGGCGAGCGACCACAGCGCCTGTAGCGCCGCTCCAAACGCCGCGCCTTCGGCCTGCACCGGGACCTCCACGGGCAGGCCGAACACATCGGCCACCAGTTGACGCCAGGCAGCGCTGTTGCTGCCACCGCCGGTGAGTACGATGCGATCAAACTGCATGCCCGCGCGGACGAAGGCGTCGTAGCCGTACCTCAAGCTGTAGGTCGCGCCCTCCATGGCGGCGCGGTAGAGGTGCGCCGGAGTGAAGTTGGCGGTGTCCAGGCCGGCCAGCACACCCTTGCCGAGCGGCAGGTCCGGCGTACGCTCGCCATTGAGGAAGGGCAGCATCACCAGCCCGCCTGCTCCCGGTGGCGTCGCGCGCAGGTGCGCATCGCCGTCGCGAGTGCTGAAGCCGAAGGCACGGGCCACCTGTTCGGTCGCCACGGTGCAGTTCATGGTGCAGATCAGCGGCAGCCATCCTCCCGTGGACGAGCAGAACGCGGCCCAGGCGCCGTCCGCGTCGATCACCGGCGCGCTGGAATAGGCGAACAGCGTTCCAGACGTTCCCAGGCTCATCGCCAGGCGTCCTTCGGTGACGCAGCCAGTGCCGATCGCGGCCATCATGTTGTCGCCGCCGCCAACGGCCACCTTCACCGCCGCTGCAAGCCCGAGCGCGGCCGCGGCCTTCGGCGCGATATCAAACAGGGCGTCGGGTTCGGCGATCGGCGGCAGGCAGGCGGCAAGATCACGATCAGGATCGGTGGCGCGCAGCAGTTCCTGCGACCAGGTGCGTGTGCGCACGTCCAGCCAGCCGGTTCCGGACGCATCGCCAAGCTCGCAGAACCGCTGCCCGGTCAACACGAAATTCAGGTAGTCGTGTGGCAGCAGGATGGTCGCCAGCCGCGCATAGGCGTCGGCACGGTGGATCCGGGTCCAGGGCAGCTTGGACGCTGTGTAGCCGGCCAGGATCGGGTTGCCCGCCAGCGCGATGGTCCGTTGGAATCCTCCCACGGCGTCCATGATCTGGATGCATTCGGCCGAGGTGCTGGTGTCGCACCACAGCTTGGCCGGCGCCAGTACCTCGCCAGCATCATCAACCGGCACGAACCCATGCTGCTGCCCCGATACCGCCAGCGCGACGATGCGAGCGCGCAGCGAGGGGTCGATCCTGGCAAAGCAGTCGCGCAGGGCCGACACCCAGTCGGCAGGCGCCTGTTCACGGCTGCCGTCGGCACCGCTGTCCAGCGTGAGCGGCGCGCTGGTGACGGCGGCCACCGCTTGCGCCTGCGGGTCGTAGACCAGCACCTTCAGGCTCTGCGTCCCTGCATCGATTCCTGCAACCAGACCCATCGAAACCGCCTCCGATCAACAAAAAGGTAGCGCTAACATTCCGTGGACTCAAAAAGGGGGCGTGCTGTCCGGCCCCCTCGTTGCCACCGCACGCGTCATCGCCTGCGGTGTTCCCGCACTGTAACCAGCTGCAGCAGAAAAAGCGTGCTGCAACGCAAAACCTGCTATGCGTTTGCTGCCGTCGAACGCCACACGTCAACGCCGGACCTGCAGTACTGCGCGATGAACTCCGCCTGGGTCGGCATCTGCGCGGCGGCCTGCTGCACCGGCTGCTGGATGCCCTTCAACAGGGTGCGCAGATCGGCGTCGCTCACTGCCCGCGCCAGCGGATGCGGCGGGCCTGGCGGAATGCCCTGCCCGAGCAGCACGCTGGTCCAGGACTCGATGCGGAACAGCTCGCCGGGGTCCTGCCAGGCGTGCGCACGCTCGCGCCACGCCTGCAACCGCTGCTGCAGCGATCCGGGCACGCTCATCTCGCGACACGCCTTCCACATCGGTTCGGTGCGCTGCGTTGCGTGATAGTGCAGGATGATGAAGTCGCGCACGTGCTCCATTTCCTGGCGGCTGACATCGTTGTACAACTGCACCAGCGACGCACTGATGCCGTCGAACGGGAACAACTGGATCAGGCGCACCACCGCGCTGATCGTCAGATGGATGCTGGTCGACTCCAGCGGTTCGATGAAACCGCTGGCCAGCCCGAGCGACACCACGTTCCTGTTCCAGGCCTTCAGCCGGCGCCCGCTGCGGAACGGCACGTTCCATGGGTCGCGCAAAGGTGGAGCCCCTGCATCGCGCAGCAGTTTCGCGGCGGCCTCGTCATCAGACAGATGGCGGCTGTCATACACCAGCCCACAGCCAACGCGGTGCTGCAGCGCGATGTGCCAGCGCCACCCCGCCTCGTGGGCGATCGCCCGGGTATAGGGCACCGGCGGCGCCACCGCTTCGGTCTGCACCGCCACGGCCCGGTCGCACGGAAGCCATTCGTGCCAGTCCTCGTAGCCGGTGCCCAGCGCCTGCTCGATCAGCAGGCCACGGAACCCCGTGCAGTCGATGAACAGATCGCCCTCGATCACCTGGCCGTCGTCCAGTACCAGCGCCTGAACCGAGCCGTCGTGCGCGTGCTGCCTGACCTGGGCGATCCTGCCTTCGATCCGGCGCAGGCCGTTGGCCTCGGCCCTGCCGCGCAGGAACCGCGCATACAGGCTGGCATCGAAGTGATACGCATAGCTGGCCTGCGGCTGGGTGTGCAGCGAGAAGCGGTCGCCGCGCGACGCGATGCTCTCCAGGCAGAAGTCGCCCAGGTCCGAGGGCATGCCGCGGCGCAGGCTGTCCAGCCAGAAGTGATGGAAGGGAGCCGCCCAGGTGCCATGGCCGATGGTGCCGAACGGATGGAAGAAGCGATCCCCGGGCAGCCGCCAGTTCTCGAACGAGATCGACAGCTTGAAGGTGCCGGCCACCGCGCGCAGGAACTCCTGCTCGTCAATCTGCAGGAAGCGATGAAAGGTGCGGATCGGCGGCACGGTGGACTCACCGACGCCGACCGTGCCGATCTGCTCGGACTCGACCAGCGTGATCTGCAGCTGGTCACGGAACTGATGCGCCAGCGCGCAGCCGGCCAGCCATCCCGCTGTACCGCCACCGGCAATGACCACCTTGCGGATGCGCCCTGCAGGCGTGCTTTCGGTATCCAACGCGGTGCCCTCTCTCAACGGTTGAGCCTGCCCAGCAGCATCGCGCGCATGCGGCGGGCGCGCTGCTCGTCGAACGGTGCCAGATCCCCGCGCGCGGCGTCAGGCAGGTGCTGCCCCGCGCGCTCGCCGGGGCCGAATACGTAGTAACGGAAGAGCCCTTCCCAGGCCTGCTTCTCACGCGCTGGCAGGTCGCGCACGGACCACATCGCGTGCTGCAGCGCCGCCAGCGGCGACCCCAGCCAGGCCGGCGAGCTTCGCCACCAGTAGTTCACCAGCACGTTGAACGGCTCCAGGCTGCGTACATGGTGCCACCACATGCTGGGAATGAAGATCGCATCGCCGGGTCCAAGTACCGCGCTGCGTGCATGCGCCAGCGCCTCGCGGAAACGTGGATGCCGATCGAAGTCGGGGCGCTCGAAGTCCACCACGCTGACGACCTGTCCGCCCGGCGTGGGATCGAGCGGGCCCGGATAGAGGTTGTCGATCTGGGCGGGCGGGAACAGGGTGAACTCACGCCGCCCCACCGCGCAGCAGGCGAGGTTGTCGGGTGTGTCGAAATGGCACGAGGCCGTCACCCGGTTGCCGATCCAGATGCTGGCGGTGGCGTCGATGCCCTGCTTCGCCAGCCCGGCGTCGTTGGCCTGCGCGAATGCCGGCAGCAGTGCCCGCTCGATCGGCAGCGAGGCCACGTAATAGGTTGGCGGCCGAGGCGCATGCAGCGTCGTGGCGATCTCTTCCAGCACCTGGGCCAGCACGCCGCGTCGCACTTCGAAGTTCAACCGGGTGAAGTCCGCGCTGTAGAACGGGCGCCCCCCGATCTCGGGGCCGCCGAACGAGTACTGGATGGGCGCACCCGCATCGACGCTGCACAGGTACGCCATTGCGTCCTGCACCCCGCCCAGTCCGGCCTGGACCAGCGGCCAACCGCTGGCGATGCCGCGCAGTACAACCGGCTCACCGGCCTCCACCAGGTCAGCCAATGGCAACGCGGCAGGATCGATGCCTTCCAGGATCCGCATCGGCAGGCGGGCGTGCACCGGTCAGTTCCTGACCGCCTGCGCGGTGCCGTCCTGGACGCGGAGGCGGCGCTGCTTCTCGGCGATCAGGCGGCGCATGTTATGCAGCGAGGCAAGCATCAGGTACGCACCTTCCAGGTAACCGGCGCGGTTCAACGCAGCCAGGCGCGAACTGTCCAGCGCCGCCAGGCGCTCGCGGTCAATGCCGTGCAATCCGCTCACGCCCACCCGGTGGTGCGGCGCGATCTGCACATCAAGCGTGACCGGCTGGATGAGCCCGCAGTCGTCGAGCATCGTGAACATACCGGCCGCGAAGGCACTTCCCTCGTGGATGCCGCGCAGCACGCCGGCGATGTGGTCCAGGTAGGGCGTGTTGCCGCCCTGCGGCAGGAACACCGGCTCACCGGCGCCGACGGTGACGCGCGGATGGTCCAGGTCCACGTGCATCACCGCATCCTGGGTGAGCAGGCCATCGACGTAGTGCTCCTGGAACCCGATCAGGAACGGCCCTTTGGCGGCCGCACCAGGCAGGTAGGAGGCATTCCAGCGCCCGTCCTGCAGGAACAGGTTCTCGTGTTGTTCGAAACCCAGCAGAGCCACGGACTGCCACGCTTCTGACCCGGTTTCCCTGCGCAGGAAGATCGGATACTCACGCTGCAGTTCAGCGAACTCGCTGGGATAGGCCGGCACCATGCCCACCGCATCGCCGAACTGCGGCCCGAATCCGGTGGCGACCTTCAGGTCCCGATGCGCGATGTTGTTGAGCATTTCGTAGCGGGCCATCAGGGTATCCAGTCCAATGCGGGTTGCTGGCCGGCAGGGTAGCGCAGGCGCGACAGGTGCGGCGACACCGTCCCGGCACGGCACCGCTGGCGGGCAGCGGTGCCGTGCCGGACGCATCGGCAACCAGGTTCAGAACTTGTAGCGGACGCCCAGCATGTAGCGCGGGCTCTGGTCTGCCAGCTTGACGATCATCTGCGACGTGCGCGAGCGCCACCGCACATCCTCACCGGTCAGGTTGATCGCCTCCAGGCTGAAGGACCAGTGGTCATCGAGCGCGTAGTTGACGCTGAGATCCCACTGCTCGTACGGCTCCACATAGTACGGATTGCGGCTGGAGCCCTGGTTGGCCAGGATCAGGTACTGATCGCGCCAGTTCCATGCCAGTCGCACCGACCACCCGTACTTCTCGTACATCAGCATGGCGTTGGCGGTGTCGCTCAGGCCGGTGAGCGAGAACTGGTCGATACCCGGATCGCCGCCGTTGTTGTAGCCGACGTCACCTTTCACCACCGTGTAGTTGGCCAGTACGCCGAACCCGGTGTCACCGAAGAAGTACTGCCCGCCCAGCTCCCAGCCGTGCAGCTTGGACTTGTTCTGGTTGATCGGGCGATTGACGTTGAACTGGTACAGCGGATCGTTGGCCTGCCCATACAGATCGTAGGCCGCTTCGGTAGCCAGAACCTGCGCATCGGTTCCGTTGTAGGCGCCCAGGCCAGCAGGATTGTTGCGCAGCAACGCCAGTGCGGTGAACAGCGAGGTGTCGTTGGCCGAGCAGGCGGCCGCGTTGGCCGGCCCGACCTGGGCGACGCAGGCGCCGCTGGTCAGGAAGTCCAACGCCGCCCGTGCATCCGGCCCGGAGGTGGGGTCGGTGAGGCCGTACAGGCTTTCCTGGACGACGGTGTTGCCGATGAAGTTGCTGACCGACTTGTTCCAGTAGGTCAATGACACATAGCTGGCATCGGCGAAGTACCACTCCAGCCCCAGGTCGAGGTTGTCCGATTCCAGCGGCTTCAGGCTCGGGTTCTGGGAATTGCCGCTGGCGCGCGAGGAGGGATCGATCAGCACCGAGCCGAACGGCTGCTGGGCCCCGGGTCCCGCATAGAGATTGCCGTAAGGCGCGCGGGCGATGCTCTTGCCGAACGAAACGCGTCCCTTCAGCTCCTCGGTGAGGTCGATGCTGAAATCAAGGTTGGGCAGGATGTAGCTGTACCGCGCCTTCTCCGTGAAGGGCTGCTGCTCATCGGACAGCACGATGCGGAAATCGTTGTTGGCCTGCCACTCGATGGATTCGGGAACGGCAATGACCGAGGTCGACACCACGTCGGTGGTTTCATAGCGCACGCCCAGGCGGGTGTTGGTGCGCATGCCGCCCAGCTCCCCGTCCAGTTCCACCTGGAAGTACGCCGCCTTGGTCTTCTCTTCCACGAAGTTGTCGGCCGCGCGTTGCGGGTTCACACCCAGGCCGACGCCGTACTCGCCCGATGCCCATTGCGCGAGCTGTCCGGCATTGCCGCGCCAGGCGGGCCAGCTGTTGGCACTGTAGTCGTCGAACAGGCCGACGATGCTGACCGGCTGCAGCAGGTCCATCAGGCCCGCGGCGGTATCCCGGTCCACGTTGGCCACGCCCCAGTCACCCAGGGTGGAGTAGGCCTCGGCGGCCTGGATGCGGTGGGTGGTGGACTTGTTGGTGTCCACGCCGAACTGGAAGCGGCCGTGGTCGAAGTTCCATTCGCCATCGACGCGCGCCTGCTTGATCTCGCTGATCTGGGTCTGCGCGTTGACGCGCAGCACCTGCGTGCCAACCTCGCCTTCCTGGAAGCCCGGATTGACCACGCCATTGGTCCCGGCGACCGCATCGGCGGTGCTGGGATACCAGACCTGGGTGCCAACCGGCAGGCCATTGTTGAAGTTCAATTCCTGCACCCAGGAGCCGCCACAATGCGGGCCACGGGTGCAGTTGTTGGTGCCGGCGATGCTCATGAAGATCGAACCACCGCCGGTCAGCGGATCATTCGGGCGGCTCTCGTTCTTCGAGTTGTGCGCATCGAAGCTGAGCTTGAAGCGGTCGCTGACATTCCAGACGGCGTTGAAGCCCAGCGAGCCCAGCTTGTACTCCTGCATGCTGCGCTGCTGTTCCAGGCCGAAATCCTTGGTGCCGGCGATTTCACGGATGTATACCGGCGTCGCGACGGCGCCACTGGTGTCGAACTCGACGTTGGTGTAGTTGCTGTTCTGCAGCCACATGCCCTGCTCGCCGCGATTCTCGGTGATTTCGTTGGTCGAGTAGGTGTAATCCACGGTCAGGGTCAGGCTGTCCGTCGGTGCGAACTGCAGCACGGCCTGGCCGTTGACGCGTTCGCGTTCGAATTCGGAGAACGCGTAGCGCAGGTCGTTGGGCCGCGCGTAAAGCTGGCCGACGGCCGGGGCATTGACCACGGTCGGGTTGCCCGGCATCGACCCTGTCCACGGCTGCACGTTCCAGTAGTTCTCCGTGGCCTGCACCGAGCCACCCTTGCGCTTCTGCTGGCTCGCGCTGAGGCTGACGCCAAAGGTCTTTTCCGGATTGCTGTAGCTGAAGATGCCCGACAGCTCCGGTGTCAGGTCATTGTTGAACGGCTGACTCTGGTCGGAGACCAGCTTCGCCCCGGCGTTGGCCACGATGCCGGCGTGATCAAGCGGGCGCGAGGTCAGGATGTTGATCGTCGCACCGATGCCACCGCTGGGCACCTGTGCCTGGCTGGTCTTGTAGACCTCGATGCCATTGATGGCCTCGGCGGCCAGCTGCGCGAAATTGAAGGCGCGGGTGCCGCCGTCGACACCGCCGATGGCGACCTGTCCAGAGGCACCGAATGCATCGGCACCCGGCATCTGCCGACCGTTGAGCGTGACCATGTTGAACTGGGGGCCGAAGCCACGCGCGGTCACCTGCGCACCCTCGCCGTCACGGCGCTCGATGGAGATGCCGGTGATGCGCTGCAACGATTCGGCAAGATTGGTATCGGGGAACTTGCCGATGTCCTCGGCGCTGATCGCGTCGACCACGCCCGCCGAGTCGCGCTTGATGTCCATGGCCTGGCTCAGGCTGTTGCGTATGCCCGTGACCTGCACTGCATCGAGCTGGGTGGGCTGCGACTGGCTCTGCGGCTGCTGCCCGGTCGCCGGTGCTGCGTCCTGCGCAAAGGCAGGATTGATGACCAGGGCGCCACCCACGAAGGTGAACATGGCCCGGGACCGGAACTTCGCCAATGCGCGGCTCATGAACCGGACCTCGGGGCCAGGGTGCCGCGGAAACTGCAAGTGCTCATGAAAGTCCCCTCTGACATACGATCGAATGGATGTACCGCCCCCTCCCAGGGGCACGCACGGGCGTGGCCCGCATTCCAAACCGAACAGCACGGGTGCTCGGGCACGCCGCGACTTACACTTGCTTTTCAAGCCTGCCAGGACAAACACGCGGCAAAGAAGGCAGCCCCTGGACCTTGGATCCCCGTCCGACTGGTAGCGCTACCATCGCGTTGCAGCGGAGAGTAATCACCCCGGTTCGCGCTTGTCACCATGCAGCGCAGCAAACCAGCAGCGCGCGGCACAGCTCATGACCCGGCTGCTGCTGCATCCGGTCAGGCGCACCCGACGTAGGAAGGATGCCCGCACTTGCGGGTCATCCAGAAAGGAACGCACCGTGAACGCTCTTCAGCGCATCGCCGCCGCAGTCGGCTTCGCCCTACTCGTTTCGTCCGGCTCCTCAGTTTTCGCCGCCAACGCCGTCATCGTGGGCGGGGCAGAGATGTACCCCACCAGGACCATCGTCGAGAACGCCGTCAATTCCAAGGATCACACCACCCTCGTTGCAGCGGTCAAAGCAGCCGGCCTGGTCGACACCCTCAACGGCGCCGGGCCCTTCACTGTTTTCGCGCCCACCAATGCGGCCTTCGAAAAATTGCCTGCAGGCACTGTCGATACGCTGGTGAAGCCGGAAAACAAGGCACAGCTGACCCGGATCCTGACCTACCACGTCGTCCCGGGCAGCTACAGTTCGGCGCAGCTTCTGGCCGATGCCCGCAAGCACGGCGGCAAGGCCACCCTCAAGACCGTGCAGGGTGAGCCTCTCACCGTGGCGCTCCACGATGGCAAGCTCTGGATCATCGACGCAAAGGGTGGCAAGGCAGGCATCAGCACTGCAGATGTCAGCCAGTCCAACGGCGTCATCCACGTGGTCGACACCGTGCTGATGCCCAAGTAGGCGTCCTCATGCAACGGGCATCCGGCGCGATGCCCGTTGCCCGGGCCGGTCATGCCGCCGTCAACATGCGGATGCGCGGCCGGCATGGCGTAGTGGCTACCACACCGGTCCCAGCAGCTTCGTCACTTCGGCCTCCAGTTTCTGCGCGGCCTCGTCCTGGGAGGCGACCTTGATGCACAACCCCGACTGTGCCGGTCCCGGCACCAGCTGGTAGCGGTTGATGGTGCCGCCACCTTCACCGTCCAGCGCTACCCGCGCCACTACCGTTCGGCCATTGGCGTGGAAGGTCCAGTCCTGATAATCAAACATGCTTCAGTAGGTGTGCGGCCAAGATGTCATCCCACTTTAGGCGGCACGACAGTGAAGAACGCTCCAGGAAGATGTTCAGCGCGTGTGGACATGATGGCGACAGGGCCTATTGCAGTGTCCGCGCCAACTGCAGGACATCGGCGAAGAAGGAGGGATAGTCGTCCTGTGGAGCGTTGTGGCTCTCGCGCCGGTGGATCAGGCGCACTGCGACGACACGCTGTTCCGGAACGATCATCAGGTATTGGCCCAGGTAGCCGTTGGCGGCAAAGCCGACGACCGGCCCCCGTGAGATGTCGTAGAGATCGGCGAGCTTCAGGCCGCGCGCGGAGATCTGGCTGCCGTAGCGCTGGGACCAGTCCGCGCCCAGTTGATCGGCGAGGAAGGCGACCAGCGTGCTGCGGCTTTCGAATACTCGCCCTGCGCTGGCCTGCAGTGCGCGCTGTACGTCGTCGTCCACGCCCCTTTTCACCAGCAGATCCCGTAGCCGGGGCTTGAGCTGGTAGCGTTCCCAGGCCGGTACCCGCCACCACAGCAGCCCAACATCTGGCGCACGGGCGCTTTCGGTCGTCATCAACGCGACCGACTGCTCACTCAGGAGACGTTTGCCATCCGGCGCCACGCCTCCGTCCAGCAACAGTTGCCCGATGGCGGCAAGATCGGCCGCGCGCAGGGACAGCCCGGCCATGCCCAGCGGGGTGCCTGCCTCATCCTTCATCCATGTGTAGTGGGCAATGCCCAGGGGCTTGAACAGGCGCGCGTCCAGATAGGCATCCAGCGGCTCGCCTGCCAGGCGCTCGACAATACCGGGCAGCAGGTTGGTGGCCTTGTTGTTGTAGGAGAACACGGCACCCGGGGCATCGCTCAGCTCGGCGGCCAGTGCCAGCCTGACCAGGTCCGGGGCCCCTTCCAGCTCTTCGCCCGCGTTCGCCACGTTCTGCAGGCCCGAGGTATGGTCCAGCAGCATGCGCACGGTAATGGCGCTCTTCCTGCCCTGCTTCCATTCGGGATAGATCTGGCTGACCGGCGTATCGATCGAAGCCAGCTTTCCTTCGTCCAGCAGCAACGCAATGGCCAGCGCGACGACCGACTTGGTGGCCGACATGAGGTGAACCGATTCCTGCCCCGCGGCGGGCTTCAGCTCAAGCAGCGTCTCCCGGTCGTGCATCACCAGGACCGCATCGGAATGCGCGGCGCGCGCGTTGCGCTCGATCGCGGCAAGGGCTTCGGCACGCATCGCCGCTTGGGTTGGCCCGGCGATGCCGAACACCAGGGCCAGGGCGCAGGACAACCAGCAGGATCTTGGCATCGCAATCTCGTCCAATGAGTGTGTGTGTGCAGCTTGACTACATGTGTAGTCACACTGCAGTGCCTGAAGTCATGCCGTGCTTGAGTGCTGAACGTGGGCTGGGCGCCGCCCCCCGGCCCACCTGCAACGCGGTCGACGGCAGCGGTCGCCATGCCGCGCCGCACGGTATGATGCGGCGACCCGGAACCTGCGATGATTTGCAGCGGCCGCCCATCCGCTGATCGCGCGCGCCAGGCCCCCCCTGCGCCGGGGTCGCTGCAGGTGCCGCTGAAGCCCCACTCCATGCTCGCCCCCCAAGCCCCCCTCGTGATCTGGGCAGCGGTCGCCGTTGCCACCCTCGGTCTGCTGTTCCGTCCTTTCCGCATCCCCGAATATGTGTGGGCGCTGGGCGCTGCCGCCGTGTTGCCGTTGCTGGGCGCAGTGTCGCTGCACACCGCATGGAGCGCAGTGGCCGAAGGCCGCGACGTCTACCTCTTCCTGATCGGCATGATGATGCTGGCCGAACTGGCGCGGCGCGAAGGCCTGTTCGATTGGGTGGCGTTGTACGCGGTCCGGCATGCGGGTGGATCGGGGCGACGCCTGTTCGACCTGGTGTTCCTGGTCGGCACGCTGGTGACAGTCTTTCTTTCCAATGATGCGACAGCCGTGGTGTTGACGCCGGCGGTCTACGCCGCCTGCAAGGCGGCGCGCGCCAATCCCCTGCCCTACCTGTTCGTCTGTGCCTTCATCGCCAATGCGGCCAGCTTCGTGCTGCCCATTTCCAATCCGGCCAACCTGGTGGTGTACGGCCAGCACATGCCGCCGCTGCTGCAGTGGCTGGCGCAGTTCGCGCTGCCGTCGGCGGCGGCGATCGGTGCCACCTATCTGGTCCTGCGCTGGGTGCACCGGCGCGAGATCGCCCAGCCGCTGGTGGCCGCGCCGGCGCATCGCCCGTTGACCGACGGCGGCCGGCTGAGCGCACTGGGCGTGCTGTTCACCGGCACCGTGTTGCTGGTCACGTCCGCCTTGAACGGGCCATTGGGCCTGACCACGTTCTGCGCGGGCACGCTGAGTGTGGCGGTGGTGGCGATCCGCCAGCGGCGCAGCCCGCTGCCACTGCTGCGCCACGTGTCCTGGGGCGTGCTGCCGCTGGTGGCGGGACTGTTCGTGCTGGTGGAAGCGGTGGCGCAGACCGGTATCATCCAGAGCGCGGCCAGCGCACTGCAGGCCGTGGCGCAGGCATCTCCCCGCCAGGCCAGCTGGCTGGCCGGTGGCGCGGCCGCGCTGCTGAGCAACGTGGCCAACAATCTGCCGATCGGCCTGGCCGCCGGTTCGCTGGGCCAGATGGCTGAACTGCCCGCACAGACCCGTGCCGCACTGCTGATCGGCGTGGACCTGGGCCCGAACCTGTCGGTCACCGGCTCGCTGGCCACGATGCTGTGGCTGGTGGCGCTGCGTCGCGAAGGCGAGCATGTCAGCGCGCTCGACTTCCTGCGCGTCGGCGCGCTGGTGATGCCGCCTGCACTCATCGCTGCATTGTTGCTGCTGTGACCAGAATGCAGCCGGCGGCCCGGCCCTAGAAGGCCAACTGCAGACGGGTATTGAAGGTGGTGCCTTCATCCCTGCCCGCAGCACTGCCGCTGCGGTGGCGGGTCTGCCAGCGCACGGCTTCGAACATCACCCGGCTGAAATCGTTGAGGTACCAGTTCGCGCCCAGCGTCCACGCGTGGCCGGTACCACCACTGGGCAGTTCGGCATAGTCCACGTCCTCATAGCGGCCCTTCAGCTCCCACGCGCCACTGCCGCCGCGCGTCACCGGATCGGCCACCTTTACCTTGCCCCACGTGCCGGCCTTGCCCGAGTAGGACGGCAGCGCGCCCACCAGGAACCAACCAGCGGAGATCGCCCACGCCTCGTGGTCGCGATCATAGCGCCCGCCGGCATCGGCCCCGCGCAGGCTTCGCGTACCCCACTCGCCGGTTGCCCACGCCGGGCCGAAGAAGCCGGCCAGTTCCGCACCGTAGGCGGTGCTGCGCTCGGCGCCCACCAGCGTGCCCGGTGTGATCCTGACCAGATCGTTGAAATGCCCCGCGATGGCCGAACTGCGCACCACGCCGGTGGCCCCGGCGGGAATCTTCTCGTGGAAGGCCCATGCGCCCAGATGCACCGTGGCGTCGGCAGTGTCCAGCGGATTCCAGTGGACGCGGGTGGCCCAGGTCTGGCTGTCGTTGTCGGTGCCGGCGTTGTTGAGGTCGTTGCCGGCTACCGACAGGCTGGCATGCCAGCCCTTTCCATACACCCGCTCGGTGAGCCCGACACCGAACAGGCCGCGCTGCGGCAGCATCAGCGTGCCGACCACGTTGCGGTCCTGGAAAGGCGTGTTGGACGTGCTGCTGGAGCCGTCGATACCCCGGTCGTTGAGGCGGTTGCCCACGGTCAGGTCGGCCGGCAGCCCGAACAGGCGGTGGTCCAGGGTGGCGTAGACCGACTTCCACGCCACCGCGTTGTCGGCGAAGTCACCTTCCACCGCCCAGCCGAGGATGCCGTAGCGGCCTTCGGCGCCCAGCCGCACCGAGCGGATCTCGGTACCGGAGATGTTGCGGTCACTCACTGACGATCCGTCTGTGCTGGACGCGTCGACGAACAGGCGTCCGCGCGGACGGAACGCCACGCTGCCATCGGCACTGCTGAACTCCGGCGCACCCTTGGCCCAGGAGACCTTCGGCAGTCTGGACTGGCTGGTTTCCAGTGCGGCCACCCGCGTTTCCAGCGCAGGCGGGGGCGGCGTTGACGGTGCGCCCGCACTGCCCTGCCCGCCCTCCACGGCACGCAGGCGCGCCTCCAATTGCTGGATCTGCAGTGCCTGCTGCTGCACCAAGCGTGACAGCTCAGCCTGGCTCAGCGGCGCGGGCAGCGAGGACGTGGACTGTGCGTCGGCATGGCCACTGGCCAACAGCAGGCCGAGCGCGACCGACAGCGCTGCCAGCGGCAGCACGGTGGAATGGTTCATGGGCTCTCTCTCCGGCCAGCCGGCCGCCTGGCCCGGCGCTGGCCTGTTGCGGTGGTGCGGGGGAAGATCGGGGGAGGAAGCGCGCGCCGCCGGATCGGCCCGGCGGCGCGGCAGGCGGGCTCAGCCCGGCCCGGTCAGCTGGTGGCCTGTGCCTGCGCGTTGGGACGCCAGGTGATCAGCTTGTTCTCGACCACGTCCAGCAGCGCGTCGATGACCAGCACGAAGGCGGCCAGGATGATGATGCCGGCGAACACACCCACGGCATTGAAGTTGCCCTCGGCCTGCGCGATCAGGTAACCCAGGCCCGCCGAGGCCCCGAGGTACTCACCGATGATCGCGCCGACCACCGCGAAGCCCACCGAGGTGCGCAGCGAAGACAGGATCCAGCTCGCCGCTGCGGGGAAGTAGACATGGCGCAGCAGGTCGCTGCGGCTCGCCCCGAGGATGCGGGCATTGGCCAGCACCACCGGATTCACCTCGCGCACGCCCTGCATGGCATTGAAGAACGTGGTGAAGAACACCAGCGTGACCGCCAGCGCCACCTTCGACCACAGGCCCAGCCCCAGCCACAACACGAAAATCGGCGCCAGCACTACGCGCGGGATTGCGTTGAAGCCCTTGATGAAGGGATCGAGGATGCGTGCCGAGCGGCGGCTCAGGCCGAGCCAGACGCCGCCGGCCACACCCAGGCCGGTGCCAATGATGTAGCCCAGCGCGGTTTCGGTCAGGGTGATGTAGACGTGCTGGTAGAACGAGGTATCGGACAGCCAGGTCCAGGCCTGCTGCACGATGGCGGTTGGCGATGGGAAGAAGAACGGATCGATCACGCCCAGCGCGATGCCGCCTTCCCAGCCACCGAACACGGCGACCACCAGCGCGAGCTGGATGAACTTGTCAGTCTTGGCGTGCATAGCTCTTCTCCACTTCGCCGCGCAGGCAGGCCCAGATATCGCGGTACAGGTCGGTGAAACGGTCATCCAGCTTGATTTCGGCCACGTTCCTCGGCCGTTCCAGATCCACATCGAAACTGCGCACCACGCGGCTGGCCGGGCCGGAGGACAGCACCACCACGCGGTCGCCCAGGGCGATCGCTTCTTCCAGGTCGTGGGTGATCAGGATCACCGAGCGCCGGTCTTCCTGCCACAACCGCAGCAGCTCGTTCTGCATGAGGTGGCGGGTATGGATGTCCAGCGCCGAGAACGGCTCATCCATCAGGATCACCTTCGGCTCGACGATCAACGCCTGGGCCATCTGCACGCGCTTGCGCTGGCCACCGGACAGCTGGTGCGGGTAGCGATGCTCGAAGCCGGCCAGGCCGACCTTGGCCAGCCACGCGTTGGCCTTGGCCTTGCGTTCGGCCTCGGGCACACCACGGAAGCGCAGGCCGAGTTCAACATTCTGGTACGCGGTCTTCCACGGCAGCAGCGCGTCCTGCTGGAACAGGTAGCCGACCGACTCCTGCACGCCGCTGACGGCACGGCCATCGATGCTGACCTGGCCCGACGACGGCTTCAGCAGGCCCGCCACGGAATTGAGGATGGTGCTCTTGCCGCAGCCGGTCGGCCCGACGATGGCAAGGAACTCGCCGTCACCCACCTGGATGTCGACATCGCGTACGGCGGTGAATTCGCCGAAGGACATGGTCACCTTGTTGATAGCGACCATGGTCTGTGCAGGCTCCAGCTGCGGCGCGCCATTGAACTGGCGCACGGTGGCATTGAGGGCCATGGGTTACCTCCGCTTACGGTTGGGCAGCCGGCGCCGCAGCGTTGGCACGCTCGACGAAGGCATTGGTGTAGGTCCGGGACAGATCGATATCGGCCTTGGCGACATCCGTGTTGAACTCACGCAGCACCTTCAGCGGTGTTTCCAGATCGGCAGGCGTGAAGTGACCGTCCCGGGTGAAGATCGCGCGCGCGTTCTCCACCGCGCGGGCATAGGTGGCGCGGTCACCGGAGACGTAGCTGTCCGGAAGCGCAGCGACGATGTCTTCAGCACTGTTGTCGGCGATGAACTTCAAGGCCATCTGCTCGGCGCGGGCGATCTTCTCGGCCGCTTCGGGGCGCTTGTCCAGGAAGCTCTGGTTGGCGTACATCACCGAGGTCGGGTACAGGCCGCCATAGACCTGGCGGGCGCCGTCGTCGCTGCGCGCGTCGAGGAGGATCCTGCCGACCTTGCGCTCGGTGATCAGGGTGGCGGCGGGATCATAGTTGACCAGCAGGTCGATCTTGCCCTGCTCCAGCGCGGCCACTGCTGCGGCGCCCGAGCCGACCCCGATCAATGAGATGCTGTCGGCCGGAATATCGTGCTGGGCGAGGAAGTGACGGACGAAGAAGTCGGACGAGGAGCCCGGTGCGGTGATCCCGACCTTCTGGCCCTTGATGGTCTCCGGGCGCGCCGGATCGAAGGTGGCATCCTCGCGGCCGGCCATCACCAGGCCGGAGTTGCGCGAGAGCAGTACGAAGGCCACCACGTCCTTGCCCTTGGCCTGCATCTGGATGGTGTGGTCGTAGAAGCCGACGGCTACGTCGGTGGAATTGGCCACCAGCGCCTGCAGCACCTTGGAGCCGCCCTGGGCGAAGTTCTCGGTCTTCACCTGCAGGCCGACGTCCTTGAAGTAGCCCTTGGCGTCGGCAATGAAGAACGGCAGGTTGTTGAGGTTGTAGGAGCCGACGCTGATGCGCACCGGTGCGTTGTCGCTGCTGCCGGCGGCCGCGCCTTCCACGCGCCCGCTGTTGCTGCATCCGGCCGCGGCCAGCCCGGCCACGCACAGCGCGGCCATCAAGAACTGCTTGTACATCATCCCTCCCAGGAGTGAAGCATCTACGTTGTAATGGCGGGCATGCGCGTCTACGCAGGCCCGTCCGGGTTCAGATCATGCCGCTGACGTCCATTGGCGGGCTTGGGTGGCACTGGCCGTGGCGGGCGCGGGCGAAGTCGCGTACACGCGCCCCTCGAACAAGCGGCGTGCGGTGCGGACCACACTGGCAATCACCGGCGAATCGCCCGAGCTGCGACTGAGGCCCACCTCCAGGGCCCCGCTCGGATGTTCGAGGGTAATGCTGCCGGGAACGGACCGGCATCCGACCAAAGTGTGGGCCAGCGTGCCCGGCGTGACGGCGGCGGTGGCCAGGCCGACCGCGCCGGTAATGGCCAGTGCGGTGTGGCATTGGTGCGGCATGAAATAGCGCACCTGCAGATCGCCGCCCTGTTGCGGCGCCGACAGCAGCACCGGCTTGGGAATGACCTTGTTGCCGGCGTCGGCGATGCCCATGCGGGCGCCCGCCTCGATGCGCAGCGCTTCCAGCCGGCGCATGAACGCCGCGTCCGCGTTTAGTTCGGCGGGCGAGGCATCACCGCGCACGCCCAGGTCTTCGGCACGCACCAGCATCATCGGCATGGCGCAGTCCACCAGGCTGACCGGCACGCCATTGATGGTTTCCTGCGCATGCCCGCTGGGCAGCAGCTTGCCGGTGCGGGCGCCTGCCGCGTCAAGGAAGGACAGCCTGACCGGCGCGGCTGAGCCCGGCGCGCCGGCAATGCGCGTATCACCGCGGTAGGCCACATTGCCGCCCGGCGTTTCCACCGTGGCGATGATCAACTTGCCGGTGTTGACGTTGTGGATGCGCACTTCGGTCTGCGGATCCTGCGCCTGCACCAGCCCACGCTCGATGGCATACGGGCCTACGGCCGCCAGCATGTTGCCGCAGTTGGGCGAGGTATCCACCACTTGCTGCTCGACCCGTACCTGGGCGAACAGGTAGTCGACATCGGCGTCCGGGCGGCTGGAGCGGTCGATGATCGCCACCTTGCTGGTCAGCGCGTTGCCACCGCCGATGCCGTCGATCTGCAGCGGATGTCCCGAGCCCATCACTTCCAGCAGCAGGCGATCGCGTTCGGCGATGTCCGCCGGCAGGTCGCTGGCCAGGAAGAACGGGCCCTTGGAGGTGCCGCCGCGCATGAGCACGCAGGGAATGCTGAGCAGATCGTTGGACATACGTGTGCTAGATTGATGCGTATAGGGGATGAATGACCCCTCTGTGATTCGATACTGGCATGACCCCAATTGATCTGTGAATTGCTGATTTTTGGATGATTGATACCTGATGAGCATCAATTGCGAAATCCTCGATCTGCGTGCGTTCCTGCTGGTGTCGGAGACACGCAGCTTTCATCGGGCCGCGGAAATCCTTCACGTCTCCCAGCCCGCACTCAGCCGCCGGATCCAGAAACTGGAGCAGGCGGTGGGTTCGCCGCTGCTGGAGCGCACCACGCGCAGCGTCAGTACCACCGCTGTCGGCGAGAACCTGCTGCCACTGGTGCGCCGCATGCTGGAGGAATTCGATGGATCACTGTTCTCGCTGCGCGGCCGCGAAGACACCCGCGGCGCGACAGTGACCATCGCCTGCCTGCCGACGGCGGCGTTCTACTTCCTGCCCAGCGTGATGGCGCGTTTCCACGAAGCGCACCCGAACGTTCGCTTCCGCATCCTGGATATCCCGGCGACGGAGGGTCTGCAGGCAGTGGAACGTGGCGAAGTCGAGTTCGGCATCAACTTCATGGGCGCCAACGATCCGAATCTCGACTTCGACGTGCTGGCTGAGGACCCGTTCGTGCTGGCGTGCCGTCGCGATCATCCGCTGGCGCGCAAGCGCAAAGTGGAATGGGCCGACTTGGCCGAGCACCAGTTGATCACCGTGCATCGCACCAGCGGCAACCGCACGCTGCTGGATGGTGCGCTGGCGCGCGAGAACCTCAAGTTGAGCTGGCACTACGAAGTGACCCACCTGTCGACGTCACTGGGTATGGTCGAGGCGGGCATCGGGGTGTCGGTGCTGCCGAAGATGGCTACGCCAGATGGGGATCACCCCACCCTGGTGACGCGCGCGATCGGCAACCCTGTGGTGTCACGCACGATCGGCATCGTCCGCCGCCGCGGCGCCCTGCTCTCGCCCACGGCGGAGCGATTCCTGCAGATGCTGATGAGCCAGTGGCGTGGGGAGGCGTGAGCAGCCCCGCAGTTCACGCACCCATCCGTTCCGGCACACGGGGCGCTGACGGGGCCGCCCTTCATGACGAGGCCGCGAAGATCGACGCAATACCTGCAAGCGATCCCACGGCCACCCATGAGAGCGTGGCGAATGCAGTCAGCAGTACCTTCCGATGGACGGCCTGCGCTTCGTTCTGGGCCTCCGACCGTCGCGCATAGGGCCTGGAGAAGCCCAGCAGTTCGCCGGTGACAGTCAACACCCCCATCAGGATCAGTGCGGTCACGCAGAAGCCGAACATGGAGCCTATGAAGGCCAAATGGCGGGTGTCGCCGATAGCCGGCTGAGTCCCGGCCAGGGCTTCCACAAGTTGCCCCGTCCACCGTGCGGGCAGCCAAGCCAGGGCTGCGACAATGCCGAAGTGACTGGCCACGTTGATCCAGAATCAGGATGTGGTCTTCATGACGTCAGCGTTTCCGGTGTTGGCCAGTGGCGGGCATCGTGACGCCTGCGCCAGCCCCGCGCAACGCTGCATGGGGAAGCCGGCCAGCGGCCGGCACTACCAGGTCAATCAGCCTGCGGTTTCCAGCCCCTTGCCTGCCGCATCCATCCGCAGCGAGGCCAGGTACCGGCCGTACTTGCCGACGAAGATGCCAGTGAACCCGCCCGTCAGCAGCAGGTAGGCGGCACTGAAGCCGGCACTGGCGGACAGCGACGGCGACACCGCAAACGCGACTTCGAAGCCGTACTTCACCAGGAAGGTGACCAGCAGCAGCGGCAGCAGGCTGAAGTCCGCGCTGCGCCAGAGCTTGCCGGTGCTGCGGTCCAGCGTCAGCTTCAATCGATTCAGCAGCAGCCAGGCAAGTGCCGCGCCCGTGGCTATGCCGGCAAGCCACTCGCTCCAGGCGGCCAGCGACGCGCCGAAGCGATGACTGATCGACCACGCGCCCCAGACGGCGAACAGCGCGGGCACGATCGCCAGTTTGTGCAGCGAGGTTTCTGCAGGCTTCATGGCGGCGATGCCACGGGTGACCAGGAAGGCCAGGAGCAGCCAGACCCAGATCGGCGTCTGCGAGGCGAGTTGCTGGAGCATGTTCATGAGCGGTCCCCTTGATGAGTGGTGGCTGAAGGGTGGCGAGGTGCCCTCGCATTGGCGCTCACTATTCGCTTCCGCCCGGGCTGCAGCCAGTGACAGCTGTCAGCCATCGCGGATGACCCGCCGGCATGCTGCGCGTCCCCGGCAGCTGTCGGGGTGGATTCACCCGGTGCACCCTGCGCGGGCCGGCCCTCAGTCCGCGCTACCATCACCACGACGCCGCTGCGAGCCACGTGCATGTACCACGACCCTGTTCGACGTCGCCTGTGTGCGGCGCTGCTGGCCACTGGCTTCGGCCTGTCAGCACCGTCGGCGCTGGCGAGCCGGGCGACGTTGGCGGGATGCGGTTCGCTGACCGCATTGCTGCAGGCCGAACGGCAGCCTGGCATGGCGGCCGTTCTGGTCGATCACGGGCGCATTGCCGCGCTGTGCACGACCGGGCGGCTCAATGACACCCGGCCTGCACCGATTGATCGCCATACCGTGTTCGAACTGGGGTCGATCACCAAGCTGTTCACGGCCCTGCTGATTTTCCGGCTCCAGCAGCGGCATCTGCTCGACGTCACCGCGCCCATCGGCCAGTACGTGGAAGGGTTGCCTTCCGCATGGGCATTCACTTCGCTGCTGCAGCTGCTGAGCCATACCTCAGGCATTCCCAACTATCTGAATGAAGAAAATTTCCTGCGGTTGATGCCGACGAATCCAGCCCCCCGTGAATTGCTCGCAGAGGTGGCCGAGCGGCCGCTAGCGTTTGCGCCCGGTGCGCGGCACGCCTATTCCAATACGAACTACATCCTGCTCGGCCTGGCCATAGAGCATGCAACCGGCATGGACTACTGGCGGGTTCTGCAGGAGGAGATACTGTCGCCGCTGGGCATGCGCGATGCGGGACCGCGTCGTGCAGAAGATCGGCGCCAGATTGCCCAGGGGCATCTGTTCCAGGATGGCCACTGGCGCGCACCACCGCCCACTGCTCCGGGCTCGGCATGGGCCGCCGGCGGCCTGCTCGCCAGCATCGACGACATGGCGCGCTTTGCTGTGGCGCTGGACCAGCATCGACTGTTGCCCGAGGCGGCCCAGAAGCGGATGTGGTGCGACACACTCCTCGCCAATGGCAGCAAGGCGGGCTGGGGGGCCGGCTGGGAAGTTTCCGATGGCGGAAAGGTAGTCGGCCATGGCGGCGGGACCGCAGGCTTTACCGGGTATCTCCGGCACCGTCCCACCGATCGAAGAACGCTCGTCGTACTGATCAATCGCGCCGGAGACATCAACCCGCAGGGCATTGCAGAGCGCCTCGACCTGGGCATGCGTCGCTGCAATGGGAGGCTTTCCAGGCCGGCGCCTTCGCTGGATCAACCCGGCACCCGGACAACGCGATCCATGCCATGACGCAGATCATCGGCGCTGGCTGATGGAAATGCGCCGCCGGTACTGCGCCACCCACTCCAGCGACGGCGCAACACCGCCGAACGGGAAGAAATGCGGACTGACCTGGCCATGCGCGCTGGTCAGCCCCTTCACCAGGCGATCGACGAACACCTCCGGCCCCGCCGTTCCGAGCAGCCGGCCGATCGAGATGCCATACCGGGCCAGCATCGATGCACTGGCGCCCACGCCGCACATCGCGGCGTAGCGCAGCAGGCGAGAGACGCTGGCCGGGCCCGGCACGCCGACCAGCACCGGAACGCTGATGCCGCGCGCGCGCAGTGCATCCAGCCAGGCCAGCACGGCATCGGCATCGAAGGCGAACTGGGTGACGATCACAGGCGCCATGCGGCGCGCTTCGATGGCCTGGCACTTGCGTTCGAGTACCTGCCAGCGAGCGTCGCCGCTCATCGCCGGATGGCCTTCTGGATGCCCGCCGATACCTACGACCTTCATGCCGAAACGCTCAAGACGCCCGGTCTCAATGATCGAAGCACTGTCGGCAAACGGCCCGGCAGGCGTCGCGAGGTCACCGGCGATCAGCAGGCAGCGCTCCACCCCGGCTTCGCTGGTGGCGCGCTCCAGGAAGCGTTCAAGCGCTGTGCGTGACCCGATGCGCCGCGCGGAGAGATGCGGCATCGGCTCGAATCCGAGCGCGCGCACGGTGCGCACGGCGGCCAGGCGGGCGTCGTCATCCTCGCTGGCCAGCCAGGGAATGGAGATGACCGTACCGCGCGGGATCCGATCCGCCTCGGCGCGCAGCGCGGGCATGGCCTTCGCGCTGACTTCCAGTGAAAAGGCGTTGATGAAGGCTTCCGCGTGCGCTGAGGTACCGGCCGGCATCAGCGCGCCTCGCGTGCGTTGCCGGCAAGCGGCGAGCTGTTGCGGGCCAGTTCGATGAAGGCCTGCAGGTAGTCGATGCCAGTATCGGCCTCGCGCGCGCCCAGGTAGATCTGCTTGGGGATGCCCTTGGCGCCCAGGCGCACGGGCACCACGTCCATGCGCGTGGCGTACTCCTCCACCAGCCAGCGCGGCATGGCAGCCACGCCGCGGCCGCTGGCCACCATCTGCATCATGATGTCGGTGGTTTCGATGGCCTTGTGGCGCCGCGGCGTGATGCCGGCCGGCAGCAGGAACTGGTTGTAGATGTCCAGGCGCTCGAACGGCACCGGATAACTGATCAGCACTTCCTGGCCGAGCTGGCGCGGTTTTACGTAGTCCACCTTGGCGAGGGCATGGTTCCCGGCCACCACCAGCACCTGTTCGTAGTCGAACACGGGAATGAACTTCAGGCCCGGCTTCAGCAGCGGGTCGGGGGTAACCAGCAGGTCGATCTCGTAGCCGAACAATGCGCCGATACCGCCGAACTGGAACTTCTGCTTGACGTCCACATCCACGTCCGGCCATGCCGCCAGGTAGGGCGAGACAATCTTCAGCAGCCACTGGTAGCAGGGATGGCACTCCATGCCGATGCGCAGCGCGCCACGCTCGCCCTGCGCGAACTGGCGCAGGCGCTCCTCGGCCAGGTCCAGCTGCGGAAGCACCCGGTTGGCCACTGCCAGCAGGTACTGTCCGGCCTGGGTCAGCCGCAGGCTGCGACCCTCACGCAGCCAGACCTCGGTACCCAGCTGCTGCTCCAGCTTCTTCATGCTGTGGCTGAGCGCCGACTGGGTCAGGTTGAGCACGCCGGCGGCGGCGGTGAGCGAGCCCTGCTGCTCGACCTGCTGCACGATGCTGAGGTGGATGCGCTCCAGCATGACGATGAATCTCACTCATGGATAGGTGAAGTAATACCATTTTACGTCATGGAAAGGCATGACTAGGATCGGGTCATGCCATCATCCCACCGCCCTCTCCGTATCGTCGCCGTGTCCGGCGGACTGCAGCGCCCCTCGCGGGCCACCCTCCTGGCCGAGCATCTGCTGGGCGTGATCGGCAACGACGTCCATTGCGAACACCATCTGATCGAGCTCGGCGAGCTCGCTCCACAGCTGGCCGGCGCCCTGTGGCGCTCACAATTGCCCGAGGCTGTCGAGCGCCAGCTGCTTGCCGTCGAGCAGGCCGATGTCCTCGTGGTGAGCACGCCGGTCTATCGCGGCTCGTACACCGGGCTGTTCAAGCATTTCTTCGACTTCATCCACCAGGATGCGCTGGTCGACACCCCCATCCTGCTGGCCGCGACCGGCGGCAGCGAGCGCCATGCGCTGGTGATCGATCACCAGCTGCGGCCGCTCTTCAGCTTCTTCCAGGCCCGCACCCTGCCGCTGGGCGTCTATGCCACCGACCGCGATTTCGCCGACGGCCGCGTGCACAACGAACCGCTGATCGAGCGCGCTCGACTGGCGGTCCACCGAGCCATGCCACTGCTGGCCCTGGCCCGCCATCCCGTCGCCGCCCTCGAGGCTGCCGCAGCACCCTGAATGCCGGATGCGCTCGCCCCGCATCCGGATGTCACCCCGCATCACGGAACGCCGCCCATGACGAACGACACCTTCACCTTCAGCATCACGCGCATCCCCTTCAACGAGGACTACCAGCCCGCCGAGGGCACGCGCATCACCACCAATTTCGCCAATCTGGCGCGCGGCGCTTCCCGGCGGGAAAACCTGCGCAACACCCTCAGCATGATCAACAACCGCTTCAACGACCTGGCGCACTGGGACAACCCGAGCGCCGATCGTTATGCCGTCGAGCTGGACATCATCTCGGTGGAGATGCACATCGACGGCGCCGACGGCAACGATCCGTTTCCGTTGATCGAGGTGCTGCAACCGACCATCGTCGACACGCGGACCGGCGCGCGTACCGAAGGCATCGTCGGCAACAATTTTTCGTCCTACGTGCGTGACTATGATTTCAGCGTGGTGCTGCCGGCCAGCAACGAGGGCAAGGCCACCTTCGGTCTTCCGGAGGGCTTTGGCGACCTGCACGGCAAGCTGTTCAAGCACTTCCTGGGATCGGACGCCTACCGCGCCAGCTTCCGCAAGGGGCCGGTGATCTGCATCAGCGTCTCCAGCAGCAGGACCTACCACCGCACCGAGAATCATCACCCCATCCTGGGCGTGGAGTACCGGCAGGGCGAGTTCTCCGCCACCGACCACTACTTCGACAAGATGGGCCTGCAGGTACGTTACTTCATGCCGCCGGGCAGCGTCGCGCCGCTGGCGTTCTACTTCCAGGGCGACCTGCTGGGCGACTACTCGAACCTGGAGCTGATCGGCACCATCAGCACGATGGAAGCGTTCCAGAAGATCTACCGCCCGGAGATCTACAACGCCAATTCCGTAGCCGGCAAGGTCTACCAGCCCAGCCTGAAGCACCAGGATTACTCGTCCACCCGCATCGTCTACGACCGCGAAGAGCGCAGCCAGCTGGCGGTCAAGCAGGGCCGGTTCACCGAAGAACACTTCATCAAGCCGTACCGCGCCGTGCTTGAGCAGTGGGCTGCGCGCTGATCCATCGATTTCCCCTTCGCATACCAGGACAACCCGACACCGATGAAGAAACTGCTCCCCACCTCCACCGCCGGCAGCCTGCCCAAGCCGTCCTGGCTGGCAGAACCCGAAAAGCTCTGGTCGCCCTGGAAGCTGCAGGACGAAGGCCTGGCTGAAGGCAAGCAGGATGCGCTGCGCCTGTCGCTGCAGGAACAGCAACACGCGGGCATCGACATCGTCAGCGACGGTGAGCAGACCCGGCAGCACTTCGTCACTACCTTCATCGAGCATCTCAGCGGCGTTGACTTCGAAAAGCGCGAAACCGTGCGCATCCGTAACCGCTACGATGCCAGCGTGCCCACCGTGGTCGGCGCCGTGAGCCGTCCGAAGCCGGTGTTCGTGGAGGATGCGAAGTTCCTGCGCCGCCAGACTGCGCAGCCGATCAAGTGGGCGCTGCCCGGCCCGATGACGATGATCGACACGCTGTACGACGCCCACTACAGGAGCCGGGAGAAGCTGGCCTGGGAGTTCGCGAAGATCCTCAACGAGGAAGCGAAGGAGCTGGAAGCGGTCGGCGTGGACATCATCCAGTTCGATGAGCCGGCCTTCAATGTGTTCTTCGACGAAGTGAACGACTGGGGCGTGGCCGCCCTGGAGCGCGCGATCGAAGGGCTGACGTGCGAGACAGCCGTGCACATCTGCTACGGTTACGGGATCAAGGCCAACACCGACTGGAAGCAGACGCTGGGATCGGAATGGCGCCAGTACGAGGAATCGTTCCCGAAACTGCAGGCCTCCAGCCTCGACATCATTTCGCTGGAATGCCATAACTCGCACGTGCCGATCGACCTGATCGAGCTGGTCCGTGGCAAGAAGGTGATGGTAGGCGCGATCGACGTGGCCTCGAGCGCGGTGGAAACACCGGAAGAAGTGGCCGACACCCTGCGCAGGGCGCTGCAGTTCGTGGATGCCGACAAGCTTTACCCCAGCACCAACTGCGGCATGGCGCCGCTGGCCCGCACCGTGGCCAGGGGCAAGCTGCGCGCGCTCAGCGAAGGGGCCAGGATCGTGCGTGAGGAGCTTTCGGCGTAGCGCTTGCCAGGGCTGTGGGCGTCCTGACGGGTACCGACCACGCCTGACACGTTAACTGCCCCAAGGGCCTGGCAGGCTGCCGCGGTGCCAGCGCCTGCTTGATGCGTGCCACCTCCCCTGTCCCGGCCTCGGCCAGGCGGCGCGCCTGCTGGCGCTGCTCCCGTGTGAGCGGCGGCGGCCGCGCCGCGCCTGCCGAAGGCGCGGCGCCCACAAGACAGGCGACCGCGTCGCGCAGCCGCAACCGGGGGCAAAGCCGAGCCGCGCACCAGCGCTCGGCATAGCGCCGGGCTTGCCGCGCATTCACCGCGTGCACCACCTTGGCCGGGGACATCCTGCGTGCATCCAGGTACACCTGGAAGCCGAGCACTGCGTGCGGGACGATGCTGGCCACGATGCGGCCGCTCCACCATAGATCCCAGCGCTCACCGCGTTGCACCCAGCCGGAGGACGCGTGGACTGCCGGGAGACCGCGAAGATCGGAGAAGGAATGCATGCAGGAAGGATACGGGCTGCCGTCGCAGGGGATGAGATTCGAATGGGCACGTAGCCGCGGCCGTGAATCGTTCAATGGAAACGCAACGGTGCAGTATGGTCGCTGCCCTCTCGGCACCGGCATGCATCATTGGCATGACACATCACCGGCGATCACCCGCCGGCATGCTCAACGATGCAACAGCCATTACCCCCGGCGCTGGCCAGGTCGCGGCACGCAGACGCTCGGCCGGTGTCCGCTCCGTCGTTCAGATCCGCGTCGTGGCCAGGAACCGTTCACGATCCTGCTGCGTGCGCCGGCGGATCTCCTCCAGCGCCTGGCTTTCGGTCGCCTGCAGCATGGCCTCGAACAGGCGCTGGAAGTGATGGCGCATCGCATTGCGCGCGGCCACCGGATCACGTGCGCGCAATGCTTCGAAGATGGCCATGTGCTCGTCGGCACGGCTGGCGCCATCATCATGGCAGACCCGCGCATAGACTTCGGTTACCCGCGGCAACTCGCTGCGCATGCGCCAGATCTGCTGCACGAAGAACTCCACCACCGGGTTGCCGGAGAGGCGCGCGATGGTCAGGTGGAAGCGGCGGTCGTACTCGCCGGCTTCCGCGTCGCTCAGGTCGCGACGGCACAGCGCTTCGGCCAACGCCTGAAGCTCGGCAATGCCGGCATCATCCAGATTGCTTGCCGCCAGAGCGGCGGCCTCGGCCTCGAATACCGCGCGGGCAGCGGTGAGGTCGAAGGCGCTGACATCCGGCAGCCCGCCGGACGCCTGCGTCGGGCGTGGCTTCACGTGCACGCCCGAACCGATACGGATGGCAATCCAGCCCTGTGCCTCCAGTGCAATCTCCGCTTCGCGGATGGTGACCCGGCTGACGCCAAACCGTTCGGCCAGCTCGCGCTCGCCCGGCAGCCGCGAGCCCGGCGGGAATTCGCCGTCCTCGATCAGCTTGCGGAGCTTGGCAGCGATGGTCTGGTAAAGGCGGTTGGCGGACATGCGGCTGACCCTTGGCAATTCAATTCCTTCCGGGTCCCTGCCCTGCCACCGCGGCCGGCGAGGGTCCGGTTGGAGCGACGGCGCGGCCACTGGCCGCGCCGCCCTGTTCAGAACTTGTATCGTACACCGAAATACGCACGCCGCCCGTAGGTCACTACTTCGCGGAAGTTCCCATAAAGCGGCTGGTAGGCCACGCGCGGCTCGTTGGTCAGGTTCATCAACTCCAGCGACAGCGACAACTGCTTGTTCACCCGGTAGCGCAGGCGCAGGTCCACGCTGGTGTTGTCATCGTAGTAGCGGTTCTGCTGCGCGGTGTTGCCGGTGAAGTCCTGGTAGTAGTGCGAGCGGAACTTGCCGATGGCCTGGATGTTGAAGCGCCCGACGTCCCAGTAGATCGAGCCGGACAGGACGTGCCGCGAGAAGCCGCTGAGACCGGCCGGCGGCACGATCGCCGGAATGATCGTGCCATCACCGGCCAACTGCTCACCCAGCCGTGAATCCTGGGTCTGGTAGTCGGCATCGGCATAGTTGTAGCTGACCTTGAAACCCAGCCCGTCGAACGGCTTGGGCAGGTAAGACAGTCGATGGGTGGCGGTCAGCTCGAAGCCGGTCAGCGTGCTGTCCTCGTCGGTGGTTACCTGCTGCCGCACCGGCACGGTCACGCTCCGGCCGTCGATGGTGTAGGTCTCAGGCACCAGCGCGGTGGCGGTGCCGCCGTTGAACTGCTTCCAGTACACCGCGCCGGCCAGCATCGTGTCCGGGTTCGGGTACCACTCCAGGGAGAGGTCACCGTTCCAGGACATCAGCGGCTGCGCAGCGGGGTTGCCGCTGGCACTGATGTCATCCAGCGCGTCGGCCAGATTGCCGTAGGTGGCATCACTACTGACGTTGATGGTGCGCCCGGCGCCCAGCGCGGCGATGTCCGGCCGTGACATAGCGCGGTATGCACCGACCCGCAGCAGTACGTCCGGGCGCAGTTCGAAGGCCGCGTTGAGGCTGGGCAGCAGCTTGTCGTTGCCCGCCTTGAACACCTGCGTGCTGTACGCACCGGTGGGTTGCAGGCGGATCGTGCCGTCACCGTTGTCCTCGATACGCAGCCCCGTACGCACGCCTTCGGAGCGAACGTCGGTCTTGACCCAGCGCAGGCCCAGGTTGCCGGTCACCGGCAAGCCGAACAGGCTGCTGCTGAACTCACCCATCAGATAGAGCGCGCGTGTCTTCTCGGTGATATCGACATTGTTCGGATCCTGGAAACCCGGATCCAACCCACTGTCGAGGCTGCCACGGAACGACTGGTACAGGCAGTCCGGATCGAAGTACGCCCACGAGGAGATCGTGTTGCCGCTGGCGGCATCCATGAAGTCATCCTGCGGGAACGGCGCACGGCAGGCCTGGTTGGCGGCGATGATCTTCGCCTTGTCGGCCGCCACGCGCTGGTCGTAGTCGGTTACCAGGGTGTTGTCGCGCAGGCGGTAGTCGGCCTGGCTGGCACGCACGCCGCCCTTGATGCGGGTGAAGAAACCGGACTCGGGCATGAAGCTGGCATCGAAGCGGCCGGCCTTGATCCTGTGGTCGTTCTCCGTTGCGCTGGACGTGACGCGCGCCGCGCCGGTGTAGGCGTCCCAGTTGTTGGGGTCGAAGTTCGGCGCCAGCGCAACACTGGGCACTTCGCCGCGCCAGTCCCAGTCATAGTCCACGTAGCCGGTGGCACCACTGCTGATGCCCGGCACGATGGCATTGTTGACGTCGCGCTGGTTGGCGCGCAGGCGGGTCATGCGCTCGCTGTCGAGGCGATTGGTGTGCGAGTACGAAAGATCGGTGGACAGTTCCCAGGCCGGGGTCGGTCGCAGGATCAGGTTCAGGCCACCCCCGGTGTATTCCTCGCCACGCCAGTAGCGGTTGGAGGTGGAGTCGATCGAGGTGCTGCCATGCAGGTGGCGCACGATGCCCTCTGCGTCCACGTCGCGCTGGGTGATGCCGCGACGTGCGTTGGACAGGCTCAGATCGCTGCGGTTCTCGTACCAGCTGCGCTCGGTGTGTTCGAAGTCGAGATTCACTTCAACCACGTCATTGGGCCTCCACTGCAGGGCAGCGAACTCGCTCTGGCGGTCGTTGCGCTCCTGCTTGAGCCGGTAGATGCGGCTGCTGGGCACCAGGTAATAAGGTGCGCCGTTGGCGATGGCCTGCGCGGACACTTCATTGCAGTTGGCATTGCTCACGTTCTGCGTGCCATCGCAGGCATACCAGGTGGAACCGCTGGTGATGCTCTCTTCCGGGTCGGTGCCATCCAGGCGCTGGAAGCCCAGCGAGATGCCCAGCTTCTGCCCGTTGCCGAACTCGAACTGGTCGATGTAGCTGGCGGTGCCGCGATAGCCGATGCCGTCGTCGTCGCGGTACTTCTTGTCATACTCGGCCCAGCTGCCGCGCAGGTCCAGCTGCGCCGCACGCTTGCCGTACTCCAATGGGCGCACTGTTTCCAGGCCGATGGTGCCAGCCACGCCGCCTTCGATGATGTCGGCGCGCTGGGTCTTGTAGATGGCCACCGTATTGATCAGCTCGGCGGGGAACATGTTGAAGTTCACCGAGCGGTCGCCGCTGCCGTTGGTGATCTCGCGGCCATTGAAGTTGGTGCTGCTGAGGAAGGCCCCCAGGCCACGGATGGATATTTCCGAGGCGCCGGTCTTGTCGCGGGTCGAAGCGGCGCCGGTCAGGGTCTCGATCGCATCGGCCAGCGATGGCGCCGGCAGGTCGCCGATGTCATCGGCCGAGAGCACGTCGGCAATGACGGTGTCGTCGCGCTTCTTGTTGATCGAACTCTGCATCGATTCGCGGATGCCGGTGACCTGCACCTGGTCCAGCGTGGTGGGATCCTGCCCTGCCGCGTCCTTGCCGGATTGCGCGTGGGCAGCGGGCAGGCCAGCCAATACGGCAAGCAGCGCCACGATCAGGGGTGTAGGGGACAACGAGATGCTGTGCACTGCTCCGGCGGGTCGCCGCATGGTTTCCTCCTCCCAAAGGATCGCCTGCATGCCAGGCGCGGGACGCAGCTTCGGCACGGCGACATGAAAATGTCAACCAATTGGTATGCGATTGTGCAAATGCCTTTGATCCATACCAGTTGATCGCAATTTAATGTGCTCATGCAGCATGACTTTGCGCGAAAGCTGGCTTACAACAGACCTGAAAGTGGTATGCAGGCCCACCCTGAAACGACGGCCCGGCCGTCCCTGGAAGGATTTCATGCGCATTCACTCGCTGGCGCGTCACCGATCCAATGGTTCATGGCTTTTTTGCCTGACCACTGGTCTGGCAATGTGCCTGACCACTCCAGCAGCAAGTGCAGCCAGCTGGCTCGTCCACGATGTCGCGGAGTTCGCTACCGCCGCCTCGGCGCTGCAGCCCGGCGATGAGATCGTGCTGGCTGACGGCACCTGGACCGACGCCCGGCTGCTGCTGAAGGGCCAGGGCACGGCGGATGCCCCGATCGTGCTGCGCGCGCAGACCGCCGGCAAGGTCATCTTCAGCGGGCGCTCGGACCTGCGCCTGGCGGGGAGCTACCTGCAGGTGTCCAACCTGGTGTTCCGCAGCGGCTATGCGCCGGGTGATGCGGTGGTGGCGTTCCGCGAATCCAGCAAGGCGGTGGCCAGCCACAGCCGGGTGACCGGCCTGGTGATCGACGACTACACCAACCCCGATGCCAGCGACCAGGACTACTGGGTGTCGCTGTATGGCAGCCACAATCGGTTGGACCACAGCCAGCTGCGCGGCAAGACCAATGCGGGACCCACAGTCGTGGTGGTGCGCGATGCAACCCAGGGCCTGGACAACCAGCACCGCATCGACCACAACTGGTTCGGGCCGCGCCCGGCGCTGGGCGTCAATGGCGGCGAAACCCTCCGCGTCGGCACCAGCGACAGCTCACTGAGCGATTCCAACAGCACGGTGGAGAACAACTGGTTCGAAGGCTGCGACGGCGAGACCGAGATCATCAGCAACAAGTCCGGCGGCAACACCTACCGCGGCAACGTGTTCTATCGTTCCGCCGGAGCACTCACCCTGCGCCACGGCAATGGCAACCGGGTGATCGACAATGTCTTCCTCGGCGATGACAAGGCCGGCACCGGCGGCGTACGCATCATCAACGCCGACCAGACCGTCAGCAACAACTACTTTGAACGGTTGGCCGGGTCCAGCAACCGTTCGGCACTGGCGGTGATGGATGCGCAGGCCAATCCGCCGCTGTCCGGCTATGCGCCGGTGGTGAATGCCACGATCAGCCGCAACACCTTCGTGGACGTGGCGAAGATCAGTTTCGGCGTCGGCCATGATGAGGCGAAGGGCATCGTGGTGGCCGCCAGCAACAGCCGCTTCACCGGCAACCTGATCGTCAACCGCGACAACCGGAATCCGCCCACTGCCGCCAGTTCGCTGGCCGGCATCGACTTCAGCGGCAACGTGCAGTCGCCGGCAGCCAGCACCGTGTTCCCGGGGGGCATAGAGGGCCGCAGCGTCGGCCTGCAGCAGGGCGCCAGCGGATTGTGGGTCGCCACGCCGCCCTTGACCGCCGTGGGCGCCGATCCTGCCTTGACGATGACCGCACGCGAGGCGACCGGCGTCGACTGGTATCCCAAGGTGGGCGAAGCCACCCTCTCACGCACCCGCACTGGAGTTGATCGATGAGGTTGCAGCCGCTGTTCGTTTCCTTGGCTTTGGCCGCCCCCTTCGCCCTGCTGCCGAGCGCATCGCTGTTCGCAGCCCCCACTGCTGCCGTGCGACAGGCCGAAGCCGCGCCGGTGCTGGTCACCGCCGCACAATGGCAGCAGGTGGCCAGCGAAGGCCGCCGCTACCCGTGGTTTGCCAAAGAGCAGGCACGCACCGAGGCAACGCTGAAGAAGATGATGAAGGCCGGTATCGACGTGCCGGTACCCAAGGACAAGGGCGGCGGGCGCACCCATGAACAGCACAAGCGCAACTACCAGGCGCTGCTGGCGGCGGGCACGCTGTACCGGCTGACCGGCGACAGGGCCTACCTGGACTATGCGCGCGACATGCTGCTGCAGTATGCCCAGCTCTACCCGACGCTGGGCCCGCACCCGGAAGGCCGTGGGCAGATCCCCGGGCGCGTGTTCTGGCAGGTGCTCAACGATTCGGTATGGCTGGTCAACGCCATCCAGGGCTACGACGCGATCCGTGACGCGCTGTCCGCCGAGGACCGCGACACCATCGAATCGAAGGTGTTCCGGCCAATGGCCGAGTTCCTCGTCAGCGAGCCGAAGAACTACGACCAGATCCACAACCACGCCACCTGGGCGGTGGCCGCCACCGGCATGACCGGCTACGTGCTGCGCGACCCTGAGCTGGTGGAGAAATCCCTGCGCGGCAGTCGGAAGGACGATCAATTCGGCTTTCTTCGGCAGATCGACCTGCTGTTCTCGCCCGATGGTTACTACGAGGAAGGCCCCTACTACCAGCGCTATGCACTGGCGCCGTTCCTGCTGTTCGCCAATGCCATCGAACGCAACGAACCGCAGCGGAAGATCTTCGCGCGCCGCGACGGCGTGCTGTTGAAGGCCGTGGATGTGCTGGTGCAGTCCAGCTACAACGGCTTGTTCTTCCCGATCAACGACGCCATCCTGGACAAGGGCATCGACACCGAAGAGCTGGTGGCCGGCATCGGCATCGCCTATGCGCGTACCGGTGATGACCGCCTGCTGTCCGTGGCCCAGCAGCAGAAGCGCCTGCTCTTGTCGCCCGAGGGCCTGCAGGTGGCGCAGGCGCTGGCGGCGAACAAGACCAGGCCCTTCGACTATCGGCCGATGCTGCTGCGCGATGGCCCCGACGGCGATCGCGGCGGCCTGGCGATCCTGCGCATGAACGGCGAACGCGGCCAGGCGCTGGTGCAGAAGGACACGATGCAGGGCATGGGCCACGGCCACTTCGACAAGCTCAACTGGCTGTTCTACGACAACGGCAATCCAGTGGTGACCGACTACGGCGCGGCCCGCTTCCTCAACGTGGAAGCCAAGCGCGGCGGCATCTACCTGGCCGAGAACCGCAGCTGGGCCAAGCAGACCGTGGCGCACAACACCCTGGTGGTGGACGAGCAGAGCCACTTCAAGGGCGACTGGAAACGCGGCGAGGAACACGCGCCGCAGGTGCGCTTCTTCCAGGCCGATGCCGATACCCAGATTGCCTCGGCAACGATGCGCGACGCCTACCCCGGCGTGGTGTTCACCCGCACCCAGGCGCTGCTGCGCCATCCCGACCTGGGCCTGCCAGTCGCGCTGGACCTGCTGCAGGTGCACGGCGGCAAGGCCGCGCGCTACGACCTGCCGCTGCACTTCAACGGCCACATCGTCACCACCGGCTTCGAAGCCGAACACTTCCCCGCCCAGCGCCCGGTGCTGGGCAAGGACAACGGCTACCAGCACCTGTGGCTGGATGCACGCAGCAAACCCGGCAGCGAGCCGCGGTCGCTGGCATGGCTGCTGGACGGACGCTTCTACACCTACCGCTTCGGCAGCAGTGCGCCGGCACAGGCGCTGCTGGTGGAAAGCGGCGCGAACGATCCGGAATTCAACCTGCGCCGCGAACCGGCCCTGCTGCAGCGCGTGGACGGACAGAAGGACGTGACCTTCTTCAGCGTGCTGGAGCCGCACGGCGAGTACAACGGCACCGCCGAATACGTGCACGGCGCGGACAGCCGCATCAAGGACATCGTGCGCAGCCGGGGCAACGATGCCGAGGTGATCGAGCTGCGCCTGGCCAGCGGTGCACGCATCGCCCTCGGCGTGGCCGACGACAGCAGCGCCAAGGGCGAGCACAGCGTGAGCGTGGACGGCCATGCCTACCGCTGGAGCGGCAGCCATGCGCGCATGGACCGCAGCAAGGTTGACGGCAAATGAACGGCCCTGCGGTGGTGGCCAACCTGCGCAAGGTGCCGGTACGGTCGGCCGTGCGCTGGCTGATCGTGGGCCTGATCGCCGTGGCCACGGTGATCAACTACATCGACCGCAACGCACTGGCGGTAATGTGGCCGGAAATCGCCAGGGAAGTGGGCGCGACCAAGGATGACTACGCCCTGCTGGTGACGGTGTTCATGCTGTTCTACGCCGCTGGCCAGTTCCTGTTCGGGCGCCTGTTCGACATGATCGGCACGCGCCTGGGTTTCGCCCTGTCGATCAGCGTGTGGTCGATCTCCATCGCCCTGCACGCGATCACCCATTCGATGCTCTCCTTCAGCCTGGTGCGGGCGATGCTCGGCATCAGCGAAGCCGGGGCGTGGCCGGGCGCGGTCAAGGCCAATGCCGAGTGGTTCCCGGCGCGCGAGCGCGCATTGGCGCAAGGCGTGTTCAACGCCGGCGCGTCGATCGGCGCGATCGTTTCCGCGCCGGCCATCGCCGGCCTCTACCTGTGGCTGGGCTGGCGCGGTACCTTCGTGCTGGTCGGTGCCATAGGTTTTCTGTGGCTGCTGCCGTGGCTGTTTGTCTACCGCGCCGGGCCGGACAAACACCCATGGGTGAGCGATGCCGAGCGCCGGCTGATCCAGGAAGACCAGGCCGGGCAACAGGCGGTGGTGGCGCCGAAGGCCAGCGTACGTTCGCTGTTGGCCCATCGGCAGAGCTGGGGCATGCTGGCCTGCCGCTTCCTGCTCGACCCGATCTGGTGGCTGTTCGTGTCCTGGCTGCCGATCTATCTGGCTGAAACCTTCGGCTTCGACATCAAGCAGATCGGCCTGTTCGCCTGGGTGCCGTTTGTCGGCGCGATGCTGGGCAGCCTCAGCGGTGGTTGGCTGTCCGGGCGGATGATCCGCGCCGGGCACAGCGTGGACCGCGCCCGCAAGCTGTCCATAACGCTGGGCTGCGTGGTCATGGCTCCTGCCCTGCTGGGTGCCGTGCTGGCCAACCAGCCGCTGCTGGCGGTGCTGGCAATCGCTGCGGTGCTGTTCGGCTTCCAGGTGGCCATCGGCAACATCCAGACCCTGCCGGGCGACCTGTTCGACGGCCGCTCGGTGGGCACGCTGGCAGGCCTGGGTGGCCTGGCCGCCGTGGCCGGCACCTTGATCACCACCTGGCTGGTGCCGGTGCTGACCCGCCACTCCTATGCGCCGATCTTCATCCTCGTCGCCGCCCTGGTGCCGCTGTCGCTGGCCGCGCTGTGGTGGTGGACCGGCCCGATCCACAAGCTCGACCGCCGCGCCGGCTGAGCCTGCATCTCTCTTCAGTTCCCCCGCAAACCAAGGAGTTTTCCCCATGTCGTTCCAGGACAAGGTGGCCATTGTCACCGGCGGTGGCCGCGATATCGGTCGCGCCGTTTCGATCAAGCTGGCTGCCGCCGGTGCACGCGTCTGCATCAACTACGCCAATGATGAAGCCAGTGCCCAGGAAACGCTGGCACAGATCCGTGCGGCCGGTGGCCAGGCCATCGTGCACCGTGCCGACGTCACCGACGCCACGGCCGTCGCCGGCTTGGTCGCTGCGGCACAGGCCGCGTTCGGCGAGCGCATCGACCTGCTGGTGAACGTGGCCGGTGGCATGGTGCAGCGCCGGCCGCTGGCCGACATCGACCCGGCGTTCTTCCACACCGTGATGGACCTGAACCTCACCTCGACCTACCTGACCACGCACGCGGTGGTGCCGCACATGCGCGAAGGCGCGGCCATCGTCAACTTCGCCTCGCAGGCAGGCCGTGATGGCGGCGGCCCGGGCGCATCGATCTACGCCACCGCCAAGGCGGCGGTGATGACCTTCACCCGCGCCATGGCCAAGGAGCTGGGGCCGAAGGGTATCCGGGTGAACGCACTGTGCTGCGGCATGATCGCCACCCGCTTCCACGATGAATTCACCAAGCCGGAAGTACGCACGGCCGTTGCCGGCGCCACCCCGTTGCGCCGCCAGGGGGCACCGGACGAAGCCGCCGACGCTGCGGTGTTCCTGGCCTCGGATGCGGCGGCGTTCATCACCGGTGCGAATCTGGACGTCAACGGCGGCACCTACTTCTCCTGACACCTGACCGGACTCCTGCCCATGCAGCGCTGGACACTTCTGTTTTCATTGACGCTCTGCTCCGCCATGACGGCGCCCGCTGCGTGGGCCGCACCCGTGTGGGTCACTGCCTGGACGGCCGCGCCCGCGCCCGACCGCAAGGACGGAACGTCCGATGCGCCGGTTCAGTTCGCCGCGCAGACCGTGCGCCAGGACATGCGTGTCGGCAGCCGTGGCGATGCGCTGCGGCTGCGCATCAGCAACGAGCTCGGCACGGCGCCGCTGCGGGTCGAGGACCTGCGCGTGGGAGTGAAGAACGGCAAGGCCGCACCGCTGCCGGTAACGGTGGATGGCAGCGCGGTCATCGAGGTGCCGGTCGGAGCCGCGCTGCTGAGCGACCCGGTGCGGATGCCGGTGGCGGCGCTGCAGGAGATCAGCGTGAGTGCCTATTTCCCGCAGCCCACCCGCCCCGCCGTGCGCCGCACCGAGCTGCGGGTCGCAGATGGCAGGCAGACAGCCGTCGCCGACAGCGTGCGGCTGAGCTACCAGCAGAACGTGTTCTCGGCAGTGATGGTGCAGCGTGATGATCGTCCCCAGGTGATCGTGGCGCTGGGCGATTCCATCACGGAAGGCGCCACCGCACGTCGCGGCACCTTCAACCAGTGGCCGGAGCGATTGGCGCAGCGCCTGCAGCAGGCCTGCCCGAACCGGTTCGTGGTACTCAACCAGGGCATCAGCGGCAACAAACTGCTTGACCATGGCCGCAGCCACAGCGCCCTGTCACGATTGGATCGCGATGTGATCGCCGTGGCCGATGCCGATCAGGTGATCCTGTTCGAAGGCATCAATGACATCCGCCACGGCGGTGGCGCGCAGCCGCTGCCTGGACGCAGTGCGGCGGACATGCTGCTGGGCTATCAACAGGTCGCGGCGCGGCTGCATGCGCACGGCATCCGCGCCTGGCTGGGTACGTTGACCCCGTTCGGCGGTTCCGAGCGCTACGAGCCCGTGTCCGCCGCCACCCGCATCACGATCAACCAGTGGGCACGCGGCGGCAACAGCGGCTTCGACGGCATCATCGATTTCGATGCCGCGCTGCGTGACCCGAAGGCAGCCGAATCGCTGCCCGACGAGATCACCCGCGACCATCTGCACCCCAACGACGAAGGCTACCGGCGCATGGCCGATGCCATCGATCTGCGCATGCTGGGCTGCACTACCCCCGAGTGAGAGAGAACCGATGAGCCACGTCGTTTGTTTCGGTGAGTTGCTGCTGCGCCTGGGCGCACCCGGTCGTGAACTGCTGCTGCAGACGCCGCAGCTGCAGGTTCACGTGGGGGGCGCCGAGGCCAACGTAGCGGTCTCGCTGGCATGCCTCGGCCACGATGTGCAGATGGTCAGCACGGTACCCGGCAACGCGCTGGGCCGGCATGCCGTGGCCGAGCTGCGGCGGCATGGCGTGGGCGTGGCCGCCGTGCGTGAAGTGGAGGGTGACCGCATGGGCCTGTACTTCCTGGCGACCGGTGCGGTGCAGCGCGCCAGTGAAGTGGTGTATGACCGGGCCGGTTCTGCATTCGCAAACAGCAATGCCAGTGACCATGCGTGGCCCGCCCTGCTGTCCGGCGCGCACCTGTTGCATGTCTCGGGCGTGGGTCCGGCGCTGGGCGCCAACGTGGCCGAGTCGGTGCTGGGTGCGGTGCGTGCGGCTCGCGCGGCCGGTGTGCAGGTGTCCTTCGACGGCAATTATCGTCCGTCACTGTGGCGACGCTGGGATGGCGACGCAGCGGCGATCCTGCGCGAGGTCTTCGCCGAGGCCGACATTGTCTTTGCCGATCATCGGGACATCGAACTGGTGCTGGGGCTGCACTTCGCGCAGGACGATGCGGTCGCCCGAACCGAGGCCGCTGCGGCCGCTGCCTTTGCCGCGTTCCCGCACCTGCGGTGGCTGGCCTGCACCCAGCGCGAGGTGATCAGCGCCGACCATCACGTGCTCGGCGCGCTGCTGCTGGGGCGCGATGGAACCCGCGCGCAGGCTCCTCCGAGGCCGCTGCCCGGCACCGTTGATCGCATCGGCGGTGGCGATGCCTTTGCCGCCGGCATCCTGCACGGATTGCTGTCCAGGCTGGACGCAGAAAGCACCGTGCGCTTCGGACTGGCCGCGGGCGCGTTGAAGCACGCCATTCCCGGCGACTTCAGCCCTGCCCGCGAAGCTGAAGTCCGGGCACTGATGGAGAGCCACCCGTTCGACGTTCGTCGCTGATCTCCCCCCGGGAGAATCCCGCTAGAATCCAACGGGCGCTGGAATCGCGCAGGGATCGCCCATGGATTACACCGGATACACGCGCAAGTTTCCCAACAACCGCCCGCTGAATGCGTTTGAACGCGAGCACCGCCTGCTGCAGAAGAAGCGGCTGGATGTCGTGCCGTTGGCGCAGCTGTGCGTGGTGAAGATGAATTCGAACGGCCTGGTTTCGGTGGATCGCTGGTTCGCCGCGCGTGGCTTTGCAGCCCTGCTGGGCGCGATCGGCATTGCCTTCGGGCTGGGCGGCATGCTGATGCTGCTCTGGTCGCTGGTCGTGAACAGGCTACCCAACGAAAACGGCCTGTGGGAGGCGATATTCATCGGCCTGGCGATGCTGGCCGCCTTCACTGCAGCGAGCATCTGGGTGGCTTGCCTCGAGCTGTTCCGCTGGACCTACTATCCGATCGCGCTCGATCGCAAGCACCGGCAGATACACGTGTTCCGGCTGGATGGCACCACCCTCAGCGTGCCCTGGGACCGGGTCTATTTCACGCTGGGCCGCGGAACCGGAACCTTCGGATGGTACAACTGGGATGTCCGCGGACTGATCCTGGACGCGGATGGCGTGACAGTACGGGAGACGTTCGCGTTCTGCATCGCGACCTCCCGCATCGAGAACGCGCATGCCCACTGGGAGTTCCTGCGGCGCTACATGGAAGAAGGACCGGCAGCCGTCGTGGACGCGGTGCACTACTGCATGCCGCTGGACGGCAAGCGCGAGAGCTTCGCGTCCGGCAAGGAGCGCATCTTCGCCGAAGACGCGCGCCTCCCGGGTTTCATGTGGCTCACGATGCTGCCACTCAACTACCTGCACACGATCATGCGCTGGGTGGTGATGCAGACCAGCAGGATTCCGCGGTTTCCACCGGACATCGAGGCGCGCCTGACACCGGACGCCGGTGATCCCTGTGTCCGCGACGCTTCGATGAATCCACCGGACCTGCGATGACCCATCAGTGCAAAGGCAGCTTCAGTACCGACGGCGCGTTCGCCGGTGAACTGAAGGTTACCGTGCCACCCAACTGGCTGATGCCCGCATAACGCAGGTCCACCGTGTCCACCACCAGGGTCAGGCGACTGCCGGCCGGCACCTCCCAGCTGCTGGCCTCCAGCCGCAGGTCGATGGTCTTCGCCTGCCCCGGCGTGGCACCCCGCAGCGTATAGGGCTTGTGACTGATCAGCTGGCCATTGCCCAGCACGTCCTCGGCATAGAGATAGGCATACAACGTGGTGTCGGCGCGGCTTGGCGTGACCGTCATCCGCACTTCCGGCGCGCCATCCAGACGGCGCGCACTCCAGTAGATCGGCCCTTGCCAGACTCCCGCGGCGTTGCGTCCGACGAACGGCACATACGCGCCCGGTGGCAGGTTGATCATCTGCAGCGCGCCGGACGCCATCACCACGCCGGAGTTGGCGGCCGTCAGCAGGCCGCTGCCGATGCGGTAGCTCCAGCCGGTGCCGCCACCGTTCGCCACCAGTCCACCGGTGGGTTGTAACAGCCCGCTCGGCGCGGTCAGCCCGTAGCTGACCGCGCCCGTCCGGGTAGCCTGCCAGTCCGGATAGTAGCTCCAGCTGCCCTTCTGCGACTTCAGCTGCACCGTCGCCTGGCGGTCGATTCCATTGGTCACCCCCTTCAGGTAGTGGTCGAACCAGTCGCCCGCGGCGGCATACACCTCATTGGGAATACCGAAAGCGCCAAGGGCCTCGTTGAGGGCGTGGTCGCCATGGCGCAGCTGCAGCTGCTTGGGACCCTTCAAACGGTTGAAGAAGTCCACCAGCTGGCCCGGCGGAAACAGGCTGTCGTTGAAGGCGTTGGCCAGGAATACCGCTGGCTGGTTGGCGTTGATCTCATCGATGCTGGACCCGGGGCTGCGCTGCGCCGCCACCGGCAACAGCGAGTCCACCGCGCCCTGGTAGTTGCCGACCAGCACATTGCGATTGATGGTGGACAGCTCCGGTCCCGGGCGACCGGTGGCCAGGCCCGCGGCAACCAGCAGCGCGATGCCCTGCGCGCTGGGGGTGCCGTTGCTGTACAGCGAGGCCTGCAGGTCGGCCCAGCCGCTCAGTGCAGCCACTGCCTTGATGCGCGGATCGCGTGCCGCCGCCAGCAGACTGGTGCCGGCCCCATAGGAGATGCCCGATACGCCGATTCGTGACGGGTCGGCGCGGGTGTTGTCCAGCGCCCAGTCAATCAGCGCACTGACGTCCTCGACCGTGGCCGGCCCGGCGATGTCGATGCTGCCGCCGGACTCCCAGAAGCCACGCGAACTATAGCTGATGACCACATAGCCGCGCCGGGCCAGTGACTGCGCCACGCCCACGTATTCCACGCTGGGCACCGCCCAGCTGCTGGGCATCACCAGCAAGGGATACAGCCCGCTGCCCGCGTCCTGCGGTTCGATGACGAAAGCCCCGAGAGGCGTTCCATCCCAGCTGGGAATGGTGCGATGGGTGGTCTTGACCGTGGCCGCCCAGGCGGTGGGCGCCAACCCGGTCAGCAGGATCAACAGCAGCACTACCTTGCGCATCGTGGTCTCTCCCCGTCGGTGGTGGTGCAACGGATCGGACCGTACCAGTGCGAATGGTGGGTGGCACCTTGCGACGCAGCATGGCGCTTTCGAACCCGCCGCCCGGCTGGATCGATGCAGGACCACATTCAGGCGCGGTGGATCACCCACGCCACCAGGCCTGCAAGTGGCATCAATGCAAGTGTGCCAACGACGCCCAGGCATCCGGACGCCCCGCGGTGCGGCGCGGAAGCCTGTGGATGCGATCGCAGCCAAGCGGCATGACAGGCCCTGCAGTAGAAGCGCTGCTTCCCGGCGCGCCAAGCGCCACGGGTACGTTCGTCATGGAGGGCGGCGTTGCCGCAGCGCCCACACTTGAAACTGCGATGTGGCGGGCGTCTCTGCCGACGCAGCGCAGCCACGATTGCAACCCCGATCAGCGCAGCAGCAGCGCCCCCTGCAAGCAGTTCACTGTTGATCATTCGCCTTGCTCGATCCTGCGGTTTCCGGTCCTGCTGCGCAGGATATCGAGTCGTACACCCCCTGCGCTACGACGCCCTAGCACGCGCGCATGTCACCCACGCGCCGTGTGATCTGACACCTCTCCAGTGCTTGCGGGCGGTCACAGCTTCGTCCTTTCGTCGTTGACCGAAAGGCGACAGCTTGTGACGCTTACGACACCGCAGGGCCTCCACAGCCCAACAACGCGGTCACGTCCCACCGCAATCCGCTGCACCCGACTCCGCACCGTCTCCCCGTGACCTCGCCCTGCCAGGTCGTGGCGGACGGCTGCGCCCTGAACTTCTGCTGGAGAACCGCAATGCGCCTTGCAAGCTTCTTCTTCGCGTTCGTCCTCAGTGCCTTCGCCAGCGCTGCCCAAGCCCAGGTCGTCACCCTCAACAAGGGCGGCTTCGTGCTCACCTACGACTGCAGCATCCACAGCGCCACCCGCTACGAATACACCCTGACCGCAGACACCGGTTCGGCCGCGCGCCCGTCCAGCTTCTACAAGGATCCGGACCTGCCGGCAGGCTGCCTCGGCCAGACCAGCACCGCCTCCTACGCCAGCATCACGTCCGGCTATGACCGGGGTCATCTGGTGACGTCCAATCACATGGACTACAACGCGACCTACATCCGCCGCGCCAACTACATGACCAACATCGTTCCGCAGGTCTCCAGCTTCAACCAGGGCATCTGGGTGAAGGCCGAGAACGTGGCCGAGTGCTACCGTGACATCGCACCGGTGGATGTCTATGGTGGCGTGGTCTACGGCGACGCCTCCAACGACTATTTCCTTTCCAGCCACGGCATCCCGACCCCGGAGTTCTTCTGGAAGACGATCATCACCCGTGATCCGAACACTGGCACGGCCAAGGCGATCAGCTGGATCATTCCCAACGAAGCCAATCTGGGCAGCCTCGACAGCTACCTGGTGACCATCGCCGATCTGGAGGAGCTGTTGGGTGCGAGCTACGTTGCGATCAACGCACCGGCCTCGCTGAAGAACATGCTGCCGGCCAGCACCTGGCCGCAGCCGGCGGGGTGTGATCTGGGCTGACCGGTCTGCCGGGAATGGGTGGCACCCGGTCCGGGTGCCACGCAAGGATGGCTGTGGGAAAATGGCGGGCAATTGCACCACCGCATTGCCCCCTGGAGCTGTAGATGTCCTGTTTCCCCTTCGATGCCGTGCTGTTCGACTGCGACGGCGTACTCGTCGATTCCGAGCCGCTGGTCGCCCGCGTTCTCTCGGAAATGCTGACCGCACGCGGCTGGCCGCTGACCCCGGCGCAGGCGGGTGAAGTCTTCCTCGGGCAGTCCGTGGCCCATCTGGCAGGGCTGATCGCAGAGCGCACCGGCAAGCCGTTCACCGAGGAATGGCTGGAGGAGTTCCGCCAGCAGCGCAACCGGGCGCTGGAACGGGATCTGGAGCCGATCCGGGGGGCGCCCGAGGCCGTGCGTGCGATCGCCGCAGCGACCGGTGGCCGCATTGCCTGCGCGTCCGGTGCCGACCTGATCAAGGTGAAACTGCAGCTGGGCAAGGTCGGCATCCTCGATGCATTCGGCGACCACGTCTACAGCGGCCAGGACATGCCGAACACCAAGCCGCACCCGGACGTCTATCTGGCGGCCGCTGCCGCGCTGGGTGTGGATCCGAAGCGCTGCGCGGTCATTGAAGACACCGTGACCGGCGCGACCGCCGGCGTGGCGGCAGGTGCCACCGTGTTCGGCTTCAGCGAGGGCGGCCCGCACCACAGCACACCCGAAGCTCTGCGCGCGGCCGGTGCCCAGGTGATCTTCCAGCGCATGGAAGATCTTCCCGCACTGCTGGCGGCCTACGCCGCCGACGCTGCCGCCTGACCCGGCGTCAACCCGCAGCGCCCTGCCCGGCGCTGCGGCACCTGCCGCTGTAGTGCAGCGCAAACAGGTACAACCCGGTGAACAGTTGCAGGAACAGCGGCGGCAGCGGCGCATAGGTGATCCACGCTGCAGGTTCGCCCTGCCCCAGCCCGCGAACGGCGAAGTTGGCGATCACCGCCAGGGTGAACACGATCGAGGTCCAACGATGCACGGGCCGCGCCCAGCCACCGCGGCTCATTGCCGGCGCCTCGCTTCGGAACGGGCTTCGATCATCTTCCAGCCATTGCCTGACGGGTCACGGAATCCGGCGTCGACGGCGCCATAGCGCTCGATCGGCTCCTGGGTGAATTCCACGCCCTGTGCCAGCCATTGCGTGTAGCGCGCCTGGCAGTCATCCACGGCCAGCACCAGCGGCGGCATTGCGCCCTTGGCCACCAGCTGCTGCAGCGCAAGTGCGGTAGCGGCGTCGTGGGTGGGCGGGCCTGGCACGAACAGGCCCAGCTGGAAACCGTCCTGGCCCGGGCTGCGGACCGTCAGCCATCGGTAGCTGCCATTGCGTACGTCGGTATGCACTTCGAAGCCGAGCTTGCCGACGTAGAACGCCAGCGCCTCATCCTGGTCGCGCACATACAGGCCGACCGTGTTCACAGTGTTCGTCATGGGACCTCCCTCAGGTGGGGTCCACGTTAGCAACCGCCTCGCGGCGGCGCTTCTCCAAAACTGCGATCTTCAGGTCCGGGCGCTGCGCGGCGCGTGCATGGCATTCCGGCACGCTGGCCGACGCCGCCCGGGTTGCACGCTCACGCTCACGCACATTGCCCGGGCTGTCACCGGTGATGTCACGGAAGATGCGGCCGAAGGTACCCAGGCTGCTCCACCCGGTCTGCGCGGCGATTTCGGTGACCGGCAACTCGGTGTCACGCAACATCGCCACGGCCCGTTCGATGCGCCGGCTGAGGAGATAGCGGTGCGGTGGCAGCCCGAAGGCCTGCTTGAACGAGCGGGCGAAGTGCGCCGGCGACACCGCACTGACCTCGGCCAGGCGCGCGACCGGCCATTCCTCATGGCTGGCGCGGTCCATCCGGTCCTTGGCACGCAGCAGGCGCCGCAGCAGTTCGGGGCTCTGGTTCATGGCACCACCGCCTGGGCCAGGTAGTGGCGTGCCGCGTGCCGCGCCTCAGCGGCCTGCTCGACCAGCCAGTCACGCAATGCAATCACCTTGGCACTGCCATTTCGCGCCGTGGGTGCCACGAACCAGAAGCTGCGACCGTCGCTGGCGACACCCGGATGCGCCTGCACCAGCCGCCCGCTGTCCAGCTCGGCCTGGAAAAGGATCGGCGAACCAATGGCGATGCCTTGCCCGGCGATCGCGGCGCCGACATCCAGATGCTCGACGGCAAAGGGCGCGACGAAACTCTCCGGTGCCGGCGGTGGAATGTGCCCGTGCGCGGCAAACCACAGGGCCCACCAGTCCGGCCGCCCGAGCAGGGGAATCTCCAGCGCGCTGCTGCCCAGCCCACGCGCCTCGTGCAGCAGCGCCGGCGCACACAACGGTGTGAACACGCTGGGAAACAAGGGAGTTGCCTGAAGACCCGGCCATTCGCCCTGGCCATTGCGGATGGCGGCATCGAAGTGACCGGCGGCCAGATCCTGCGGCGCTGCCGACAGCCAGTTCCAGCACGAGCTGCCGGTGGCGGGCACGGAACGTGCCCAGTCGCGGCGTCAGCCAACTGGTGCCCAGCGTGGGCAGCACGGACAGGCGCAGTCGCGCCGCATCCATGTCTGCGGCGCGCATGAAGCTGGCGCGCAGTGCATCGAATGCCCGGGTGGCCTCCTGGGCGACGCTGGCACCCGTCGCTGTCAGTTCTACGTGCTGTGCATGGCGCAGGAACAGGCAGGTACCGGTCTGGGCCTCCAGCCGCCGCACGTGGTAGCTCACCGATGCCGCACTGGTGTCGAGCTCTTCGGCGGCACGCGCGAAGCTGCCCAGCCGCGCCGCCGCCTCGAAGGCACGGATGGCGGCAAGCGATGGCAGCTGGCGTTGGGTGACCATAAGTGTGACTTAGCCTGAGCCCCGATATCTGCGTGGTCAATCCCCCTGGTACGCGCAACGATGGAGGCACCTTCGACAGGGGATCACGCACATGGATCGACGGCAGTTCCTGGCCACCCTGGCCGCCGCGGCGGCATCTACGGCGCTGCCCTCCGGGTGGGCCCTGCCCAGCCACAGCGAAGACTGGAAATGGTTGCAGGGCAACTGGCAGGTCCGGCACCGACGCCTGAAGGAGCGCCTGGTCGGCGATACCCGATGGGAGTCCTTCACCGGTTCCAGCGCGGTCTGGCTCACCCTGGGCGGACTCGGCACCATCGATGACAACGTCATGGCGCTGCCTTCGGGCCCCTACAGGGGCCTGGGCGTGCGTGCATTCGATCCGGTGTCTTCCACGTGGTCGATCTGGTGGATCGATGGTCGCAACCCTGCCCATATGGAAGCCCCTGTGCGCGGCGCTTTCAAGGGCGATGCCGGCAGCTTCCGCGGCACCGACCGGATCGACGGGCGCCCCGTCGAGGTCTGGTTCCGTTGGCATGACATCCACGGCGAGGAGCCGTGGTGGGAACAGGCGTTCTCCGACGATGCCGGTGCGCACTGGGAAGTGAACTGGCGCAACTGGTTCCGCCGAACTGCTGCGGCCCCCTCTCCGCTTCCGAAGCTGCCGGATGCACCGGGCGACTTTGATTTCCTGGTGGGCCATTGGAACGTGCGCCATCGTCGCCTGCGCGCTCGGCTGGCAGGCAGCGACGCGTGGAACGCGTTCAACGGCACCCTGCACAACTGGCCGGTCCTGGGAGGATTCGGCAACGTGGGTGACAACCTGATGGACGTGCCTGGAGCACCGCTGCGCGGCATGGGCATCCGTGCCTGGAATGCGGCGGAGCAGCACTGGCTGAGCTGGTGGCTGGATGGCCGGGAGCCAACCCGGATCGGCGCGCCACTGCGTGGTGGTTTCCAGGCCGGTGTCGGCCGCTTCTTCGGCGAAGACCAGCACGACGGTCGATCAATCCAGACGCGGGTGATCTGGTCACGCATCACCCCGCGCTCGGCGCGCTGGGAACAGGCGGCCTCGACCGATGGTGGACGCAGTTGGGAAACCAACTGGGTCAGCGACTTCGAGCGACAGGCATGAAGGCGCTGCTGGCCGTGATGCTGCTGGTTGCTGCGTCGCCTCCCGCGTCGCCATCCAGGGCGCTGCGGATCGTCGGCCCCGCCGAGCGCTTTGCCCCGGGCGTTGCATCCACGCAATACGACGAGATTCGACTGACCTTGAGCCCGGACGGAAAAACCGCACTGTGGTTCAGCCGCAACCGGCCCGGTGGGCCGGGTGGGTATGACATCTGGGTCTCCCGCAACGAGGGGCAGCGCTGGCGGCCGGCGACGCCGGTGCCGTTCAACTCGCCGGGGCGCGACTTCGATCCCGCTTTTTCCGCCGATGGCCGCGTGGTGTATTTCTGTTCGGATCGCGCAGGCGGCCTGGGCGGCGACGATCTGTACCGGGTCAGCATTGGGAGCGACGGTCGATTCGGGAAGCCGGTCAATCTTGGCCCGGCAGTGAACAGCGCGGCCGATGAATTCGCGCCGATGCTCTCGCCGGACGCAGCCACGCTGCTGTTCTCCAGCGATCGCGCAGGCGGTGCGGGTGGCCATGACCTCTACGTCGCAGCGATGGTCCGTGACATGGCGCAGCCGGCACGGCCGCTGCCGGGAGACCTCAATACCGCAGCGCAGGAGTTCGATGCCACCTTCCTGGGCGACGGCCGGACGCTGGTGTTTGCCCGCGCCCTGGACTTCGGCAGTGCACCGGTACGCCAGTTCATCGCCTACGAGCGTGGAGGCCGGTATGACGCGGGCCTTGCATTGCCCTCCCCCTTGAACGAGGCCTCCGGCGACAGCTACGGCGCGATGCTGGATGGCTCGCAATCCGACACCTTGACCTATTCGGCGCGGCGCGCGGACGGTGCAGGGTTGGACCTGTACCGCATCCGCTATCGGATGATGCGCCCTTGAAGGCAGATGTTGTCGATTTTCCGCGCCCCGGTTCATCGAGAGGATGACTACCCCAGGAGAAAACGCAGATGGCCTCACACCAGTCCCTTGCCTGCGCCTGCGGCCAGGTACGCCTGACCGCCACGGGCCAATCCATTGCCACCGTCGAATGCTGCTGCGACAGCTGCCGCAAGGCCGGCGCCATGCTGCAGTCGATGCCCCGAGCACCGGACGTGCTGGGCCCGCACGGCTAGACGCTCTTCGTAATGCACCGCAAGGATCGCGTCAGCATCGATGCCGGGCATTCCATGCTGCGTGCCTTGCGATTGTCCAGCAGGGGCGGCAGCCGCCGCGTGCTGGCCGGCTGCTGCAATACGCCGCTCTTCCTGGAGTTCAGCGGCGGCCATTGGCTGAGCCTGTATGGCCTGTTGTGGCCGGCATCGACAAGACCTGCCGTGGAGATGCGGACCATGGTCAGCGATCTTCCTGATGCGTCTGTGCTTCCTGACGATGTGCCGAACCTGAAAACCCGGTCGCTGCGCTTCTATGCGCGGTTGATGAAGGCGTGGATCGCCATGGGCTTCCGCAGCCCACGCATCGAGGTCGCGGGAGATGCCCATGCCTGAGCCAGGACGGATCGAGATCGAAAGCATCACCACGCCCGGGCACATCCAGCGCGTGGATCGCGCCAAGTACCTCGCCATGCGCCATGCCTTGCTGCGGGCGCTGCCCGCGCAACCGCCCGGCCTGACCGTCGCGCAGGCGAAACAGGCACTGCTGCCACACCTGCCCGCCGCGCTGTTCCCGGCAGGTGCCACCGCCGGCTGGTGGTTGAAGGCCGTGCAGCTGGACCTGGAAGCCAAGGGCGTGATCGAGCGCGTCGCGGGCAAACCGTTGCGCCTGTTCAAGCACCTGGCGGCCGGCTGATCAGCGCTGTGCAGGCAGTTCCAACCGGTGCTTGCGGCACAGGCGATACACCGTGACCCGCGATATCTGCATCTGCCGCGCGCACTCGGAGACGTTGTAGCCGGTCTGGCGCAGGGTCTGCAGCAGTACATCGCGCTCGGCCTGGCCGCGCGCATCGTGCAGCATCGCCGCGGGCAGGGCCGCTACCGATGCGCCCAGCTCCAGGTCACGCTCACTGATCAGCTCGCCTTCGGCCATGATCGCTGCACGCTGCACACGGTTCAGTAGTTCGCGTACGTTGCCGGGCCAGTCGAAGCGCCGCATCGCCTGCAGTGCGGCCGGTGCGAAGCCGCGTGCACGCACGCTGTGGCGCAACCGGAAGCAGCGCAGGAAGTGCTCGGCCAGCAGCTGCACGTCGGCACCGCGCTCGCGCAGCGGTGGCATCAGCAGGCGCAGCACGTTCAGGCGGTAGTAGAGATCGCTGCGGAACCGCCCCTGCGCCACCGCGTGTTCCAGTTCGACGTGGGTCGCGGCAAGTACCCGCACGTCCGCGCGCAGCGGCTGGCTGCTGCCCACGCGCTCGAAGGTCCCCTCCTGCAGCACGCGCAGCAGGCTGGTCTGCGCTTCTGCCGGCAGATCGCCTACCTCATCAAGAAACACCGTACCGCCATGGGCGGATTCGAACACACCGATCTGCCGCTTGTCGGCACCGGTGAACGAGCCACGTTCGTGGCCGAACAGCTCCGACTGCACCAGGCTGGCCGGAATCGCACCACAGTTCACCGCAATGAAAGGCCTGCCGGCGCGCCCCGACAGCGCATGCAGCGCATGTGCAGCCAGTTCCTTGCCTGTACCGGTTTCGCCGGTGACCAGCACCGGCAGTTCCACCGGCGCGAACTTGTGCAGCACCGTGCGCACCGCATGCAGCGCGGCGCTTTCGCCAATCAGCGCGTGCGGTCCGTGCCCACTGCAGGTTGCATCGACAGGCGGATCATCCGCATCGAACTGCTGGCGCATTGCGCAGACCAGATCCTGAAGGCCGAACGGCAGCGTGAAGCGCGCGCCACATCGCTGCAGCAACGGCAGCCAGGCCGGCGATGTGGGTCCGGCGCCCGGTGGCAGTACCGCCAGCCAGGGCAGATGCTGGTGCTGCTCGATCCACGGTTCCAGCAGCTGCAGCGACGCCGCATCGAGATGGCGCAGATCGAGTACGGCGAGCAATCGATCGCGCCCGCGCAGGCCAATCGCCATGGCGGGATCGGGATGGATGCTGCGCACATGCCAGCCCGCTGCCGCCAGCGCACTGCGCTCGTTCGCCAACGGCTCGCCAAACCAGAGCACGCAACGTGACGTAGAAGCCTCCGGGACCGCTGCCATGCTTCCCCCAGCATCCGGACACCGTCGGCGGACTGTCAGGCAATCACCGGCGTGCCGCCCTCCGCCGGGACCTCTACGGCCACCGGGGTGGCTTTGTTGGGCGGATCCTAGCGCTTCCCTAAACGGCGGCGCAATGAGCAGTGCGTCAAGAAATTCCTGACTGAAGCGGCACCGTAGCAGACGGCGACGGCACCTGTAACACCGATGCGACAGTCGCCCGCAACCCTTGCCCTGCGGTGCCTGGCGCTTCGAAATCCCGACAATTCCCCGACGTGCCTGTAACACCGTGGCAGCAGCACGGTCAGGTGCTGCACGGTCCCGACATTCGCGGGTGGGCACTTCCAGGTTGGCACGGTTGATGCGTGGTTCCGCCGCACCCATCGCGGGAGATCGGCATGGACGGCACCACCCTGGTTCGCGGCCTGGCCGCAGCACTGGCAATCGCCCTGCTGTTGGTTGGCACGGGCGCATCCGCGTCCGGCGCCCGCCAGGGCGTGAAGGCACAGCCGGGCGAAATCGTCCTGTTGCGGGACGTCTCCGCGCGGCCGGCCTATCGCATGGCACCACCGGGCATGGCCCTGATTGCCGACCCGAAGCCACAGCGCGAGATCGCCACCGCATTGGGCGCCGGTGGCACGACGAACGGCATGGACGAGTTGAGCGATGAGGACTATGCCGGCATGGGTGCCGGCCAGGCAGCGTCCGTCGCGACACCGGGCGGCACTACCGTTGAACGGGTCACCCAGCAGGCCCTGGGCGGCACGCTTGGCCGCGGTGGCGATGGCATGGTCGGCAGCAACCTAGGGGGCGCCATGAGCGGTCCGCTCGGTGCGGTCGGCAGCAGCACCCGCGGTATCGCCGATACCGTGCGCGGCGCACTGGCCCAGTTCCCCCTGCAGGGCACGGCCCCGGCAGGTGGAAAATGAAGGCCCTGCACGGCTTGCTTCTGCTGCTCGCTGCCGCGCCCTGGGCGACCCGGGCCGATGACTACAGCGGCATGCTCGCCTATCTCGACGTGGCCCGCATCGACGGCCACGCACTGGCCGGGGCGACAGGTGCCATCGCCGTCAACCAGGCCGCCGGCGACCTCAACGTGCAGGCCAACCTGCGGGGTATCGCCAAGGGCGATCGCGCCGACGTGGCGATCAATGCCCGGCAACTGCAGCAGGGCAACCGCGTGCTGTCCGGGCCGCTGCAGGCCACCGCGTTCATTGGCGGTGACGCACTGGCCGGTGCCAGTGGCATCGCATCCATCAACCAGGCCGGCGGCATCGCCAACACGACGCTCAACGTCGTCAGCGCGACGCTGGCCCGACAGGGCATACGCGAAACCGACGATACGGCCTTGGCCGCCGAGGGTTCCGCGTTGGCAGGGGGGCGGGACGACACCGGTTACGGCGTCGCGACGGGCACCCGCAGCGCCGGTGTAGCCAGCACCGCACTGCGGGGATTCGACGGGGTCCTGCAACTCAATCAGATCGCGGGCAACGGCAACGACACGGCCAACGTACTGGGCCTGGTCGTGCAGGACCGCCCGTGACAACCACCCAACCGATGCACCACCTGATGAGAGAGAGGGCACCATGAAGGCGACCGTCAAAAAGACCATGCTCGCCATGGCGATTGCCACTGCCTCGACCGCCGCTGCGGCCAATGGCTGGGACAACCAGAACGCCAACGCGAACATCAACCACAACCACACCGTCAGCGAGACCCGCAACGACACGCACAACCACACCGACAACGACGTGCGCAACCGCACCGTCAACGTCAACGTGCAGAAGCACAGCAACATCCAGGCCGACGAACGCAAGGAAAAGAACAACCACGGCGTCGACGTGAACCTGGAGAAGGACCTGCGCCTGAGCACCGACATCAATTTCTCCGGCGACCCGAACATCACCGGCGACATCGACCTCGACTCGGCGGCCATTGCCGTGATCGACAACCGGCAGTCGATCAGCAACAACGCCACCAGCAACAGCCTGGTCACCAACAGCGCGTCGATCGGTGACAGCGTCGGCGCCGGTGCCTCGGGCAATCTGGGCTTCAATGTCGTCTCCGGCGACAACAATGCGCAGGACAACGCGGCCTCACTATCTGCGGCCGATGCGTCCTTCAGCTTCGGCATGGCCGACGCCGAGGTATTCGTCAACCAGGCCGGCTTCGGCAACGCCACCATGAACTCCGGTGTCACCAACGCCGCAGGTCTCAGCGGCAACGCCTTTGGCGGCGCGTCCGGCAACATCGGCGTGAACATCGCCTCGGGCAACAACAACGAGCAGAAGAACGCCCTCGCGGCCTCGGTCGCGACCACGGCGGTGGCTCAGTCGAGCATCAGCTCCAACCAGGTCTCCACCGGCAACACGGTCAGCAACGCCGGCTTCGTGCAGTCCTACACCGATACCGTGCAGGTCGGCATGCGTGGCGGCGTCAGCGGCCTGACACTGGCCTATGGCGCGGGCACCTACCGCGGCACCGGCAACGCCTACCAGATGGCCAACTACTACCTGGATACGTGGAGTGGCGAGCTGCCGCACCCGGGTGGCAACAGCACCGGCCATATCGATCTGGACAACCAGATCCAGAACGCCACGATGAACCCCAACCGGCCAGGGGTGGGCGGCCTGGGCTTCGATACGCGTGAGAGTGGCACCAGCCAGTTCGTCGAACTGGGCGTGGCTGACCTGTATGCCAGCCTCAGCGGCACGGTCAGCACCACGCGGTGGGTGAACGTCAATGCGACCAACACCTCGGCCTTGTCCGGCAGTGCCTTCTCGGGCGCCTCCGGCAACATCGGCGTGAACGTTGCTGCGGGCACCGGCAACCTGCAGGCCAACAGCCTGGCCCTGGCAGTCGCCCAGCCCAGCACCGGCGGCGGTGGTGGCAGCGGCGAGTAAGCGCAACACCCCGGCCGTCCGCCAATGGCCGGGTCCCCGGGAGCCCCTGTTCCTCCTCCCCCTTGGAACGGGGGCTCCCCCCTGCTGCCGGAGAACGTAGATGATCCGTTGCCCTCCATCGATGCGCCTGCTGGCCTGCCTGTGGCTGCTGGGCACCGCATCGGCGTGGGCCGGCGAGGTCCACTTCGCCGGCGTGCTGCCCAACGGCGCGCTGCTGCAGCAGAAGGTCGAAAGCATGCAGGAGCGGCGCTACCGCAACGTGGTGCGCCAGCACACCGATTACAGCTGCGGGGCAGCCGCATTGGCGACCATCCTGCGCCATGCCTATCACCTGCAGACCGACGAAGCGACGGTGATCGAAGGAATGATGGGGGTCTCCGATCCAGCGCTGGTGGCCGAACGCGGCTTCTCCCTGCTCGACATCAAGCGCTACGTGGAATCGCTCGGCATGCGTGGCCGGGGCTACCGCATCGATGAAACACGACTGCGCACCCTTCGCGTGCCAGGACTGGTGCTGATGGACGTGCGCGGCTTCCGCCATTTCGTGGTGCTCAAGCAGGTGCGCAACGGCATCGTGGAAGTGGCTGACCCGATCCTCGGCAACCGCAGCCTGGCGCTGCCGGAGTTCCTGGCCGCCTGGCCATCGCGCGCGGTCTTCGTGGTGATCGGCAGCGACTTCGATCGCAACACCGTTCTTCTGCAACCCAGCGAACGGCCAAGCGCCCGCGCGCTCTACGCGCGGCAAGGGCCGATCACCGATGCCGAACTGGTCGACTTCGGCTTCAGCCACGCCGACCTGTTCTGAGGAGGTACGACCATGTTCCGTCAACACGTATGGATGGCTCTGCTGCTGATGGCCCCTGCCCTGCCCCTGCAGGCCGCCGACGGCAGGACGGGGCGTGGACTCACGGAAATCCCCGACCCGGAGCTGAGCCTGATGCGGGGGCGCTACACCGTGGGTGGCAACAACGTTGCCTGGTTCGGGGTCACCATGGTGTCGCAGTGGCAGGCCAGCAACGGCACGACCCTGCAGGGCAGCCTGACCCTGGGCATGGACTTCCGTGGTGCTGGCGCGCCGAAGCTCAGCTTCCAGCCCAGCGTGCATGTCACGGCAGCCGATGCGCCGCTGCCCGATACCCACGGACGCAGCATCGACAGCAGCGGCCTGGCCAATGCCAGCGGCCTGGTGCAGAGCGTGCAGGTGGCCGGCGATGGCAATGTCGCGCGCAACGTCACCACGCTGACCGTCCGCGAGGGTGGCGTGCCGGCTGTTCTCTCTGATGGCGCAGGCAACGTCACCGCGCAGCCGGCCGGCGCCAGCGCGACGGCCGTGCTGGAAGGCAACCAGGCACACCTGCTGCTGCAGGTGGATGGCCAGGGGCTGGTGCAGCAGTGGATCCGCAATGGCAGCGTCGGCCAGGGCATCGCCCTTACCGGTGACGGCCAGATCGCCAGCAACCAGCTGCGGCTGGAGCTGGTGCGCAACGCCGTGGGCGGCAATCTGCCGTTGAGCCAGAACGTGGCCCAGGCGATTGCGTTGAACCGCGGCATGGGGCCGGGCCAGTAGCAGGGCCTGGCATTGGGGGAAACGCTCCACAACGCAGGACACGAACATGCACACCCTGATGAGGATCACCCCGTTGGCGCTGGCGGCGCTGGCGGGCACCGCCCTTGCCGTGCCGCCGACGCCTGACGATGGCGCCGACGTGCAGGCCCTGGCCAACCAGCTGGAACAGCTGAAAGCCAACTACGCACAGGAAGTGCGGCGGCTGCGCGAACTGGACATGCAGGTGCAGGCCATGCAGGCGCGCCTGGGCGGGCGGGTTGGCCCGGCTTCGACCCCACCGGCCGCGCCATTGGCGCAGGCGGCGGCCGCCGCGGTTCCACCGAGCAGCGAGGGCTACGCCAGTACCGCTGCCGAGGCCCAGCAGGCCAGGCAGGAGTCGCGGCGCAGCGTGGACGACGCGAAGCAGCAGCAATCGGCCCTGTTCTCCCGTCGCTTCACCGTCGAGAACAGCCTCACCTACGCCCGCTATGACCGCAAGCAGCTCACCCTCAACGGCTTCCTCGCGTTGGACGCGATCTTCCTCGGCAATATCGCCATCGAGAACGTGGAGTCCGACTCGCTGACCTATAACGTGGCAGCCCGCTGGGGCGTCAGCCCGAACCTGACCCTCAACCTGGATGTGCCCTACCTGGCGCGGCGCACCGTGTACCAGAAAGGCGGCGCGGGCGGTGCAGCGGCCGCCGTCGCGCAGGAGCAGACCAACGGCAACGGCCTGGGCGACATTGGCCTGAGCGCGAACTACCGGCTGTTCGGCGAACGCGGCTGGCGCCCTGAGACCGTGCTCACGGCCGGTGTCACCGCCCCCACCGGGCGCGCGCCCTACGGCCTGGACTGGAAGGTGATCGAACGCGATGACGACGACTACATCCGCTTCGCCGTGCCGCGCGAGCAACCCACCGGCAACGGCGTATGGCAGGCCAACCTCGGCCTGTCGATGGTGAAGACCGCTGACCCGGCCATCCTGTTCGCCAACATCGGGTACGTGCACTCCATCCCTCGCGGCTTCAGCGACATCGACAGCAATCCGGATACGGTCAACCCAGGCGACGTGAAGCTGGGCGGCTCGGTGTACTTCGGTGCTGGGGTGGCCTTCGCATTCAACGAGCGGACCAGCCTGAGCCTGTCCTTCAGCGACCGCATCAGCGCCCGCGCCTCCACCCGCTTCCAGGGTGGCAAGTGGATGAAGGTGATCGGCAGTGACGCCAATGCGGCATCACTGAACCTGGGCGTGACCTATGCGTTGAACCAGCACACCACGCTGGTAACGTTGCTGGGCATCGGACTGACCCCGGACGCACCGGACTTCACGCTGGCGTTCAAGATTCCTTACATGCTCTAGCGGCCACTGCCCATGGCATGATGGGCGCTCTGCGGCCAGCGGACGTCCATCATGCGCATCGGATTCCTGGGACTTGGAGTGATGGGAACGCCCATGGCGGCCCATCTGGCTCGCGCAGGTTACGAGGTATGCGGCTGGTCGCGCTCCGACCGCAACCATGCGGCCGCGCGCACCGCCGGCATCAACGTCTGCGAGGCGGTGGACGAGGTATTCGCGGCCTGCGACACCCTCATCCTGATGCTGGCCAATGACGATGCCATCGACAGCGTGCTCGATCGGCATGGCGCGGCGTTTGGCGAGCGGGTCGAGGGCCGCCTGCTGATCAACATGGGTACCAGCTCGGCAGCCTACTCACAGGCGCTGGCCGAACAGATCCGTGCCGCGGGCGGCCGCTACGTGGAAGCGCCGGTGTCTGGCTCACGCGTGCAGGCCGAAGCGGCGCAACTGGTGATCCTGCTGGCCGGTGCCGATGTCGACCTCGCGGCAGCCGCCCCACTGGTTGCACCGATGGGCAGGCAAACGGTGTGCTGTGGTGCAGTGCCGTCCGCACTGCGCATGAAACTGGCGGTGAACCTGTACCTGATCACCTTGGTCACCGGCTTGGCCGAAGCGGTGTACTTCGCCGAAGCACACGGCATCGAGCTTGACCGCTTCGCGCAGGTGCTCAACGCAGGGCCGATGGCCAGCGAAGTATCGCGAATCAAGCTGGACAAAATGATCCGTGGTGACTTCAGCGTGCAGGCGTCGATCACCGACGTGCGCAAGAACAGTGGGCTGGTAGCCGCTGCCGCCCATGAGGTGGGCATGCATGCGCCCTTGATCGACGCCAGCGACGCGCTGTTCGCACAGGCACTGGCGTCCGGATCGGGGGCGCTGGACATGGCGGCCGTGCTGCAGGCGGTACGGGCCGGGCCAACCGGCACTGGCCGGCGCTGATCCGGATTCATGTTCCGGCACTACTGCCGTCCTCCACCGCTGCTATATTCAGTCCAGCTCGGCAGGCATGGTGCCTGCCTTCGAATCACAGGGAGTTGGTCATGGGTCTGGTACAGGCGGTGAAGGGGGCGGTTGGCGGTGTGCTGGCCGACCAGTGGAAGGACTTCTACACCGTGCCGGCGGGCCTGCCGTCCACGGCCGCCCTGTTCGCGGCGGTGCCGCAGGGCACCAATGCCGGCCGCGGCTCCAACACCAGCGGCTCGTCCAACATCATCACCAACGGCTCGAAGATCATCGTGCCCGAAGGTTACGGCCTGCTGCTGCTCCAGGACGGCGCGATCACCGCCTTCGTCGCCGAACCGGGTGGCTACGAATGGCGTTCGGACGACCTGAACTCGCAGTCGATCTTCGCCGGCGACGGCCTGGTCAGCACCTTCATCAAGCAGAGCTGGGAACGCTTCAAGTTTGGCGGCCAGCCGGGTTCGCAGCAGGCGGCCTATTTCGTCTCGCTGAAGGAACTGCCGGACAACCGCTTCGGCACCCAGTCGGAAATCTACTGGGACGACGGTTTCCTCAACACCCAGGTAGGCGCGGTCACCCGTGGCTCGTACACCCTGAAGATCGTCGACCCGATCCTGTTTGTGAAGAACTTCGTGCCGGCCAGCTACCTGCGGCCGGGCCAGGTGTTCGACTTCACCGATCTGGACAACGCCGCTGCCAGCCAACTGTTCAATGAAGTGGTCGGTTCGCTGGCCCCGGCCTTCAGCCTGTATACCAACGATCCGGGCAAGGGCAACCGCATCACCAAGCTGCAGCAGGACTCGCTGGGCTTCGCGCAGAGCCTGTCCGCCGCCGTCGAGCAGGGTTACCAGTGGAAGTCCGACCGCGGCCTGGCCATCGTCAAGACCGCCATCGTCTCGATCGAGTACGACGCCAACACCCGCGAACTGCTGAAGACCGTGCAGCGCGCCGATGCGCTGTCCGGTTCGCGCGGCAATTCCAACCTGCAGGCCAGCGTCGCCCAGGGCATCCAGTCGGCCGGCGAGAACGGCGGTGCGGCGGGCCTAGTCGGGGTCGGCATGGCCTCGGGCATGTTCGGTGTGGGCGGCATGCAGCAGCCGGTCACCCCGGCTGCGGATGACCCGGTGGCCAAGCTGAAGAAGGCAAAGGAAATGCTGGACCTGGGCCTGATCACCCAGGGCGACTATGACGCCCTGAAAGCCAAGGCACTGGGCCTGTAACAGCAGAACGCACAACCCACATGTCCGATCCCAGAAACGGCCCACCGCCGCTGCCCGGATCCGTGCCCGCGACGCCGCCGCCCCTGCCGGCGGCGTCGTTGGATGGGCCCGGTTCGCCGCAGGACGTCCCTCCCCTGCCCGGCAGCTTCCCGCTGGACACCTCGAAGCTGCCGCAGGCCATCCGCGATGAAGTGGAAGCGCCCGATCCTGTGGCCATCGATACCTCGGCCAGCGAGCTGAAGGACGGTCTCAACCGCTGCCCGAAGTGCGGCGCCACCGACATCCGGCCCAAAGCCGGGACCGATATCCTGGTCTGCCTGTACTGCCGTCACGGATGGCATGGCGCGCGGGTCGAGGAAGAATTCGGCCTTGGCGAAGCCATCGACCAGCTGCGTGGTACGGTCATCGCCTCCGGCGCGCGTGACATCGATGCCGACACCTCGGCACTGATGACGTTCAAGTGCACCGGGTGCGGCGCCGAAGTCACGGTCAATACCGAGAGTACGATGACGGCGCGTTGCCACTGGTGCCGCCACGTCTTCGGCGTCAACGAGCAGATCGCCAACGGCGCGGTGCCCGATGCGGTGCTGCCCTTCCATATCAAGAAGGACGATGCGGTCGCGCGCATCCGCCAGTTCGTCGACAAGCGCCGCATGTTCGCGCTGAAGGCATTCAAGGATCAGTTCACCCCGGAGAACGTGGTGGGCGTGTTCCTGCCCTACATGATCGTCGACAGCAATGTCAGCGCGGCCGTGGCCGGCAAGGGCGAGATCCAGACCCGGCAATACACGGTCGGCACCGAGAAGAACAAGCGCACCCTGTACGACGCAGATGTCTACCAGGTCGAACGCCAGGTCGATTTCACCGTTGATGACCTGCCCCTGGAATCCTCGGCCGAGCGCGGCAATCTGGATACCCGGGCCAACACCAACAACATCATCAACACCATCCTGCCATTCGACACCAAGAACGCGGTGAAATGGAACGCTTCGTACCTGGCCGGCTTCACCTCTGAAAAACGCAATCTCGACGTGGAAAAGCTGCGGCCGCGGCTGGAAGACCAGCTTCTGTCGATTGCCCGCGCACAGGTGGAAGGTTCGGTGAGGCGCTACAACCGTGGCGTGCGTTGGGAACAGGAACAGCTGGAGGTGCATGGAACGCGCTGGGTGTCGATGTACCTGCCGGTGTGGTTGTACTCGTATCACCAGCCCGGAAAGAACGGCGGCATGCTGCACTACATCGCGGTGAACGGCCGTACCGGCGAAACCATGGGCAGCGTGCCCGTGCAGCAATGGAAGATGCTGCTGGCGGCACTGGCCACCGGCACCATCATTGAAGCCCTCGCAATTGCCTTCCTGGTAGCATCGACATGAGCGACGACAGTGGACTCTGGCTGTTGGCGGCAGGTCCAGCCGGCGCGACCGCGCTGTATTGGGCGCTGTACCGCTATTACCGCAACACCGACAAATCGCATTCCTTCGAGCACGAGACCGAAATCGAGGCACAGCCCGTGACCGGTTCGGACCAGCAGGTGGGCCGGGTCACCGGCACCGAGGAAAAGCGCATCCGCGGTGACAACGTGTACGAGTACCGGAAACGGGTGGTAAGGGTGAAACCCGACCAGTAGAGCCAAGCCATGCCTGGCTGCGGGAGGTGCCGGCCGCGGGCCGGCATTCCTTCGGCTCTGGGCGTCAAAGGGGAGCCGGCCAGCGGCCGGCACTACCCTTCAGCGGACAGCACCTGTTCTTGGCTGGCTTGCCTCAGGGCGCGCCCTCACACCGTCTCCCACCCCACCGGTTCGATACTCGCGCGATCCACCCTTCCGAGGATCCTGCGATGGCTGCTCTGCTTGCCCGTAGCTGCCTGTCGGCGCTGTACTTCCTGGCCCTGCCCGCCCTTGCCCAGGACGCTTCGTTCGGCTTCGGCGAACAGACCACCCACACCGACCACACCACGCAATCCAGCAGCACCCAGACCCAGACCAGTGGTTCGATGACCACGCAGACCACCACCAGTGGCAGCTCCCAGTCCGAGTCGCGCACCGAAAGCAAGGAGATCGACGTGGGCTTCGGTTTCCACGACGACAACGACGACTGGAACCATGACCGCCACCGCGGCGACCGCGATGTGCGCGACAGCGATCTGTTCGGCAGCTGGACGCTGGGCCAGGAGAACGGCAGCACCTGCACCATCGAGCTGAAGAACAGTGAGTGGTTCGGTGGCTACAGCGCCTACGTGCCTGCCGGCTGCCCGGACGGCTTCTTCTCGGCCAACCGCTGGGTACTGTCGGGCAACCAGCTGCTGCTGACCGATACCAACAACACCGTATTCGGGCGCTTCCGCGCGTCAGGAGGCGGGCGCTGGTCGGGGTTCCGCGAGCCGGATGGAGCCCGGCTTTATCTCAATCCCAGGGGGCGTTGACCGCGACGTGCACGCGATGGGCACGGGCAGACCGCGAAGATCAGCCGTCCACCGTGCCCCGCTGCTGACATGTCCGCTCCCACCGGTTCCCGCCTTGTCATCTATGCCGCGCTCGCGGGCAACCTCGCCATTGCGATCGCCAAGTTCATCGCCGCCGGCATCTCCGGCAGCTCGGCCATGCTCAGCGAAGGCGTGCATTCGCTGGTCGACACCCTCAACGAGGTGCTGCTGCTGTACGGGCTGCGCCGCGCCGGCAAGGCGCCGGACCCGGTACATCCGTTCGGCTATGGCCGCGAACTGTACTTCTGGAGCTTCATCGTCGCCCTGCTGGTGTTCGCTGCCGGCGCCGGTGTGTCGGCCTACGAAGGTATCCAGCACATCCGCCAGCCGGAGCCGGCCACCAACCACGCGTTGAGCTACAGCGTGCTGGGCATCTCCATCCTGTTCGAGGGTGCCTCCTGGTGGGTGGCGCTGCGCGAGTTCCGGCGTACCAAGGGCAAGCTTGGCTACTTCGAAGCCTTCCGCCGCAGCAAGGATCCTTCCACCTTTACCGTGCTGCTGGAGGATAGCGCGGCCCTGCTGGGCCTGGGTTTCGCACTGATCGGGCTCGTGGCCGCACAGATCCTGGACATGCCGGTGCTTGATGGTGTGGCGTCGCTGTGCATCGCGGGCGTGCTTGCCGCCACCGCCTTTCTTCTCGCACGCGAAACCAAGGGACTGCTGGTGGGTGAGCCGGCCCACCCGGCGGTGGCCGAGCGGATCATGGCCGTGGCGGAAACCGATCCAGACCTGCGCCGCGCCAATGGCGTGACCACCATGCAGATGGGCCCGGAACAGGTCGTGGCCATGCTCAGCGCCGAGTTCGAGGATGACCGGCGGACCCCGCAGATCGAAGCCTGCATCACCCGCATCGAAACGGCGGTGAAGCGCGAGTATCCGGAACTGGTGGCACTGTTCATCAAGCCACAGACGCCGGAGGTCTATGCCGCACGGAGAGCCGCACTGGCCGCCGGTCCTGCGCAGCAATGACACTGCGTCTGCGCCCGTTTCACCTGCCTGATGCCACAGTGCCATCACCGTTTGCCCGAGCCTGCCTCTACCGTGCCGGATTGGTTGCCTGCCTCTCTTCAGATCCTCCCGCGCAGCTTCTACCGGCGCCCGCCCGTCGAGGTTGCGCCCGAGCTGCTCAACAAGCTCCTGGTCCGTGACGATGGCCGGGCCGGTCGCATCGTTGAAGTCGAAGCCTACGCGGGCAGTGTCGATCCGGCCGCACACTCCTATCGCGGGCAGACGCCGCGCACGGCCAGCATGTTCGGTGAGGCCGGCCACCTGTATGTCTATTTCACCTACGGGATGCACTGGGGCAGCAACGTTGTCTGCGGCGAAGTGGGTGAAGGCGTGGCGGTGCTGCTGCGGGCCATCGAGCCGCTGGTGGGCCTGGAGCGCATGCGCGAACTGCGTCCCGCCGCGCGCCGCGACCACGATCTGGCCAGCGGGCCCGGCAAGCTCTCGCAGGCCTTCGGGCTGGACCGCAGCTTCGACGGCGCTGATCTGGTGACCGGCAACCACGGCATTGTCATCGTCAGCGACGGCGTGCCGCCGCCGGAGGATCCAGTGGTCGGGCCCCGCATCGGCATCACCCGCGCTGTTGATTTCCCCTGGCGCTGGCACGTCCGTGATCATCGTCACGTATCGATACAGCCACGCCGCGCTCTCTCCCCGGCGAGGAAACGATGATGACCCCGCTCGACAAACCGCTGCGACGCGAACTGGACATCGATGGCCAGCCCTACACCCTCATCGTGGACCCCGAAGGACTGAAGCTGGTTGAAAAGGGGCGCCGCAAGGGCATCACGCTGCGCTGGCAGGACCTGGTGTCCGGTGATGCCGCGCTGGCTACCGCCTTGCAGGCATCGCTCCGGCAACACTGAGCCGGTGCGCGCGCCTCACGCCGGCATCACCCTGCCATGGCGATACATAACGCCGCACGCACTACCGTGATCCAAGACAGCCGCCGCAACCGCCCTCGCCACCCAGCCCTGAAAAGCGCCATGGACGAAGCCGAACGACTGCTCGAAATCGAACGACTGCACCTGTTGGATACGCCCCCGGAGCCGGTGTTCGATGCCATCGTCGCCGCCGCCCGCGCCGCGACCGGCCTGACGATGGGCCTGATCACCGTGGTGGCCGAAGACCGCCAGTGGTTCAAGGCCAACATCGGCCTTGAGGGCGTCAGCGAGACGGCTCGCGAAATTTCCTTCTGCACCCATGCCATACGCCAGGACGAGCTGTTCGAGATACCCGATGCGCGCCAGGACCCACGCTTTTCCACCAATCCGCTGGTGACGGGTGGGCCGCGCATCCGCCACTACGCTGGCATACCTCTGGGCTCGGCGCACGGCGCACGTATCGGCACGCTGTGCCTGCTCGACCCGATGCCCGGCGTGCTGTCCCCCTCCCAGCGCGAACTGATGGTGCATCTGGCGCGGGTCACCACCCAGGTGCTGGAACAGCGCAGTACCCTGATGGCGCAGGTTGGCCAGGCGAAAGCGCTGCATCGCGAGCTGAAACGCAGCGAAGACTTCCTGGAGCGCACCAACCGCGCGGCGCGGGTGGGCGGCTGGGAGATGGACCTGGTCACCAACGAAGTGCGCTGGACCCGCGAGACCAAGCAGTTGCACGGCGTGCGCAGCAACTTTGAACCGACGCTCGACACCGCGCTGTCGTTCTATCGCGAAGACAGCCGCAACATCATCCGCGCGGCAGTGCAGCGTTGCATCGACGAAGGCACGTCCTGGGAGGTGCAGCTGCCAATGACGACCGCCGACGGGCGCGCGATCTGGACCCGGGTGGTCGGCAGCCGGCAACAGGTCGACGGCCATCCGCGCCTGGTCGGGGCCATCCAGGACATCACGGATGAGCGAGCCGCGCTCGACGCGCTGGAAGCCAGCGAAACCCGCTACCGGCGACTGTTCCACTACAGCCTGGGCCTGATCTGCACCCACACGCTGGACGGGACATTGACCTCGGTGAATCCGGCGGCGGTGCAGTCGCTGGGCTTCGAGGAAAGCCAGATGATCGGGCGCAGCCTGTGTGACCTGATGCCACCGGAAAAGCGCGAGGGCTTCAAGGCCTACCTCGCCCGGATCCAGGCAAACCACACCGACGCTGGCGTGATCGAGCTGATTGCCGCCGATGGTACGCGCCATTACTGGGCGTACCACAACGTGCTCGACAACGAAGCCAGCCCGCCCTACGTGCTGGGGCATGCGCAGGACGTCACCGCGCTGAGGATGCAGGAGCAGCAGCTGCGCGACATGTCCTTCAAGGATCCGCTCACGCAGTGCTACAACCGGCGTTACCTGCACCGGCTGGATGAACTGATTGACGAGCGCTGGGCGTGCGTGATGTTCGATCTGGACCATTTCAAGCACATCAACGACACCCAGGGCCACCGCCGTGGCGATGCCGTGCTGGTCGAGTTCGCCACCTTCCTGCGCTCGCCGCTGGGCAAGGACGAGACCGTGGTACGGCTGGGTGGCGACGAGTTCATGGTGGTGCTGGTCGCGCCCGAAAATGGCCGGTTGAGCGAACTGGAACACTGGTACCAGGACCACGCCGCGCTCTCGCCCAGCGCGTTCTCGATGGGTGCGGCCATCAACACGCCCGGCGAACCCGTGGCCGACACCATCCAGAAGGCGGACAGCCGCCTGTACCGCACCCGCGCGCGGGTACGCCGCGAGCGGCGCGAAGACCCAGCCGCACGCTGATCACGCCCTGACCGTCACCCAGGCTGGCGCGTGGTCGCTGGCCTTTTCCTGCAGTCGTACCCAGCGGTCGACGCCGGCATCCTTCAGTCGCTCCGCCAGTATCGGATTCAACAGCAGATGATCGATGCGCAGCCCACGGTCGCGCTCGGCATGTTGGCGGAAATAGTCCCAGAAGGTGTAGATCGTGGCGTCGCCGTGCACCTTTCGCAGCGCATCGGTCCAGCCCTGCGCGAGCAGCCGCTCGAAGGCATCGCGAACCTCGGGCAGGAACAGCGCATCGCGGCGCCAGGCCTTGGGGTCGTAGACGTCGGCTTCGGTGGGAATCACGTTGAAATCACCCAGCAGCAGCGCCGGGTGCGGCAGCTCGACCAGGCTGCGCGCATGCCGGATCAGGCGTTCCATCCAGCGCAGCTTGTAGTCGAACTTCGGCCCGGGCTGCGGGTTGCCGTTGGGCAGGTAGAGGGCACCCACGATGACGCCGTGCACCGCTGCCTCCAGGTAGCGACTCTGCGTATCCTTGGGTTCGCCCGGCAATCGGCGGCGGCTCTCGACCGGCACGGTGCCCCGGGCCAGCAGCGCCACGCCGTTCCAGCGCGCCTCACCCTGCCAGAGTGCACCGTAGCCGGCCTCTTCCAATGCCGCAGCGGGAAACGCGGCGTCGGTCGCCTTCAGTTCCTGCAGGGCAACCACATCCGGCGATTCCCTGTGCAGCCATTCCAACAGCTGCGGCAGGCGTGTGCCGATGCCGTTGACGTTGAACGTCGCAATACGAAGCGTTTTGCGGCGGGACATGGCTAGAGGCTCCTCGGCGCATCGAGTGAGCGTTCACAGTGCGCGTCCGGGCATGCAGGGGCCGTGGATGCCGCGTCATGATGCGGTGCCGTCCGGTTCACGGACCGCTGCCATGTCGCGCAGCAGGCTGGTCACACTTGAACGGTGCTGGAGCGGCCCAATGGCGGTGCGTCCGCTGCGCGCGATCTACCAGGTCGACCCCTACCTCTTCCGCGACAGCAATGGGCGCGGCTGGGGCACTCTGGATGGCATCACCGAAAAGCTGGACTACCTGCAATGGCTCGGCATCAGCCACCTGTGGCTGCTGCCGTTCTACTGCAACGCCGGCCGTGACGGTGGCTACGATGTCACCGATCACTACCGCATCGATCCACGCCTGGGTGACGAGGCGGCGTTCCAGCGCCTGGTCGATGCTGCCGCCGCACGCGGTATCGGCATCATCGTCGAGCTGGTGATGCAGCACACTGCCAGCGCCCACCCGTGGTTCGTCGCCGCGCAGCGGGGCGACCCGGCATGGCGCCGCTGGTACCTGTGGAGCGACCACGTGCCCGACGACGGCCTGCAGCCGATGTTCCCGCCGATCGAGGCCTCTGCCTGGACATGGGACGCCGAGGCCGGCGCGTTCAACCGGCACATGTTCTACCGGCACGAGCCAGACCTGGAGCTGGCCCATGCGCCGGTACGCGAGGAACTGCTGCGGGTGATGACGTTTTGGATGCAGCGCGGCGTGGCCGGCTTCCGCGTGGACGCTGCTCCGTACATGGTCGAGCGCGCGCGACACGCCGACCCCCGCGACGACGGGCTGTGGCTGCTGGAGGAAATGCGCGCCACGGCAGACGCGCAGCAGCCAGGCCTGCCGCTGATCGGCGAAGCGGACGTCCCCGCGTCGCGCTACGGTGACTTCCTCTGCCATGGCCGGCGGCTTTCGCACCTGCTGGATTTCCACCTCAACAATCATTTCTTCCTGGCCCTGGCGCGCGGCGACGCCAGCGAAGTGGCCCGGGTCATGGCCGAATACGGACCGCAGGCGCCGCCGCACACCCGCATCGCCTGGCTGCGCAACAACGATGAGCTTGACCTGGAGCAGCTGGAGCCGGAGGAGCGCGAAGCGGTGATGGAGCGCTTCGCCCCTGAGCGTGGCATGCGCATCTATGGCCGTGGCATCCGTCGCCGGCTGGCGCCGATGCTGGAGGGCGACATCGCATGGCAGGGTATGGCTTGGGCGGCATTGCTGTCGCTGGGCCAGGTACCGGTGATCCGCTATGGCGAAGAGATCGGCCTCGGTGACTGCCTGGAGCTGCCAGAGCGCAATGCCGTGCGCATGCCGATGCACTGGCACGGTGGACCAGCGGCGGGGTTTACCGATCAACCGCTGCATGCCTGGCGCGCACCACCGGCAGACGGCCCGTACGGTTACCGCACGGTGAACGTCGAGGCGCAACGCGCGACGCCAGGTTCACTGCTGCTGCGGGTGCGCGAGCTGCTGCAGCAGCGCAATGCTCATCCCGTGCTGCAGCAGGGTCCTCACACGCTCGACCCGCCATCTCCCGCGCTGCTGATGCTCCGCTACGGTGAGGCACCCCATCAGGCGCTGGCACTGATCAACTTCGGCGACGAGCCGGTCGAGGTGGACGTGCCCCTGCGCGGTCCGTTGAACACGCTGGTTGGCCGCGGCGCCAAGCTGCAGGATCGCCGCTGTTACCTGCAGGGCCATGGCTATACGTGGCTGGCCGCCGAGGGTGCCTGAGTGCGCAGCGCAGGCAGTACGTGCTCGGCGAAATCATCGATGAAGCGTTCCTGCTCGCGGTTCACGTTGTGCAGGTAGATGCGATCGAAGCCCAGTCCCTGCAGCTCCTGCAGCCAGGCCCGATGCTGGCCCAGGTCTGCCGAGACATGCACGTGCTGGCGCACCACCTCGGCGCTGACCGATCGGGCCTGTGCTTCGAACTGTTCGGGCTGGTCCAGCCCTTCGGCCAGTTCCGGCGGCAGCACGTTGGCGCTCCACTGCTCCATCGCACCTTCCAGCGCCGCCTGCTCGGCGCGCGCGTAGGACAGCTTGGCCTGCAGGTACATCGGCTTGCCCCTGCCACCGCCGTCCTCGAACGCCGCCACCACACGCCGCAACTGCGCCAGTGGCTGGCTGATGGTGATCAGGCCATCGGCCCAGCCCCCCATCCAGCGTGCGGTTTCCTCGGTGACGGCCGCCCCCAGCAGCGGCAGGGGAAGCGCCGGGCGACTGTAGAGCCGTGCCTGGCGCACCTGGAAGCCACCGCTGTGGTCGACTCGCTCGCCACCCCACAGCCGCCGCATCACCTCGGCCGCATCGCGCAGTGCCTTCTGCCGCTCTCGCTTGGCTGGCCACGGCTGGCCAGTAACGCGCTCATTCAGCGCCTCGCCGGTGCCCAGCGCCAGCCAGATCCGGCCCGGCGCCAACTGCTCCAGCGTCGCCGCTGCCTGTGCCACCAAGGCCGGGTGCTGGCGCAGCATCGGGCAGGTCACCATGCCCAGGGTCAACGCGCTCTGCACCGCCAGCGCGCCGGCCCATACCCAACTGTGGCCGGACTGCCCTTGCGCGGTCGTCCACGGGTGGAAGTGGTCCGAGCACATCAGGGCCTCGAATCCCGCCTGTTCGGCGCGCAGCGCCAGGCCCAGCAAGGTGGCGGGCGGGAACTGCTCATGCGATGCGTGGTAGCCGATGGTCATCACGGATTCCGTGCGGGGACTGGACACGATGGCAACACCCCTCCAGCTAAAACGGCGTCATGGAAACGAACGCTTCCTGCATCGGGCATCGACGCTGGGCTATCGCCGAGGGCTACATTCCAGCCTGGAGCAACGGCCCAGCACCGGAAATGCAGAGTCACGAAACCTGCTGCGTCCTCAATGCCGGCAACGAGGACGCGCATGTCACGCTGACCCTCTACTTCGAAGACCGTGATCCGGTGGGCCCCTACCGGGTCACCGTGCCGGCGCGACGCACTTGTCACCTGCGCTTCAACGACCTGCAGGATCCGGCGCCGTGCCGCGCGGCACCGGCTTTGCCACCCTCGTTGAATCCGACCAGCCGATCATCGTGCAGCACACGCGGCTGGATTCGCGTCAACCGGCCAACAGCATCATGACCACCATCGCCCATCCGCTGTGAAGTCCTGCGCGCACACATCCACGCCGCAACGACACCGCGCCGTCCGGCCGTTTACCGCCATGGAGGGAGACTGGCCCCGGTTTCCTTCCGGAGAGTGACGATGGCCCTGCCCGACTACCCACGCCCGCCCTTCCCCGCCCAACAGCAATCCTTCCCCGGCAAGACCGCGCAGATGCAGCCCCGGCCGGACCACGGCGAGGACAGCTACCGCGGGCATGGACTGCTGCAGGGCAAGAAGGCACTGATCACTGGCGGTGACAGCGGCATCGGCGCGGCGGTGGCGATCGCGTTCGCGCGCGAACGCGCCGACGTTGCCATCGCATTCCTCGATGGAGAGCAGGACGACGCCCGCCATGTGCAGCAGCAGATCGAACAGGCCGGGCGCAAGGCCGTGCTGGTGCCCTGTGACATCAGCGACCCGGCGCAGGCGCGCTCGCTGGTCGACCGCGTGGCCAGCGAGCTTGACGGCCTCGACATCCTGGTCAACAACGCGGCCTACCAACGCTACTACGAGCATTTCGACGACATCACCCTGGATGACTGGAAGCGGACGTTCGATACCAACGTGCATGCCGTGTTCAATCTGACCCGGCTGTGCGTGCCACATCTTCGCGGTGGCGGCGCGATCATCAACACGGCGTCGGTCAACTCCAAGCGGCCGACGCCGAACATCCTTCCCTATTCTGCAACCAAGGGTGCCGTCGCCAACCTGACGCTGGGGCTGGCCGGCCTGCTGGCCGAACATCAGATCCGCGTCAATGCCGTGCTACCCGGCCCGATCTGGACGCCGTTCATTCCCGCTGGCATGGCCGCCGAAGAGGTCGAACAGTTCGGCGCGCAGACGCCGTTCGGCCGCCCCGGACAGCCGGCCGAGCTGGCCTCAGCCTATGTGATGCTGGCTTCGGACAGCGCCAGCTATACCTCCGGCGCACTGCTGACCATCTCCGGCGGCGCGGCAACACTGTGACCCCTCATGGCCGGATTGCCCGCCTGGATCCAGGATTGGCTGACCGTGGTTGTGCCGGTGGCCGAGGTGCTGGCCATCCTCGGCGTCGCGTGGGTGATGGTGCGCGCGCTGGCGTGGCTGCTGGTGCAGGCCCGGCAGCGCGGCAGGCTGGCGCCAGAGCTTCATGTGGGCCTGCGCCGCGGCGGTGCATTGCTGCTGTATCTGGCGGCCGCGCTGCTGATACTGGAGCGGCTGGGCGTTTCGCGCTCGGTGCTGTGGACCGCGCTGACCGGGTTCATGGCGGTCGGTGCGGTGGCGTTCTTTGCAGCGTGGAGCGTGTTGTCCAACCTGTTCTGTTCGTTCCTGATCGTGGCTACGCGCCCGTTCCGCATCAATGACACCATCGAAGTGCTGGAAAGCGTGGACAAGCCGGGCTTGTGCGGTCAGGTGGTGGACATCAACCTGATCTACACCACGCTGAGTGATCGTGGCGAAGGCGCGCGCGGCTGTCTGCTGCGCGTGCCCAACTCCTTGTTCTTCCAGCGCATCACCCGCCACTGGGGTGACAGCGGCTATTCCCAGCTGCCGGGAAGCGTGCCGATCAAAGGCAAGGTGCGCTGAGTAGCTGTAGAGCCGAGCCCATGCTCGGCTTGCTGCGCGCAGCGCTCGGTACGGCGCGACCTGAACGGAGTGCAGCCGAGCGCGGGCTCGGCTCTACAGGTGCATAGCGGGCGGCCCTATTCCGCCGTCAATGCCTGGATAGGTTCCAGCTGTGCAGCACTGTGTGCCGGGAAGCAGCCGAAGCCCAGTCCGATCACAGACCAACACATCAACGCGGCCAGCACCAGATAGGTACCCATGCGCCGCTTGACGCTACAGGAACTCCGCCATGCGCTGCAGCTCGTCGTCCAGCGCACCACCAAACACCTTGTCGCGGGCCAGCGACTTGCCGGCATAACCCACGTTCGACACCAACTCACCCTCGCGTGCGCTGAGATTGGCCCAGCCCACCACCTGGTCGTGCCACAACACCGGCAGCGCGTAGTAGCCGTACTGGCGTTTCGGCGCAGGCGTGTACGCTTCGAACTTGTAGACCCAATTCCACAACAGCTCGAAACGGCGGCGGTCCCACACCACCGGGTCGAACGGCGCCAGCAGGCGCACCTGTTCGTCCGGCGCATGGCGGCGCGAACGCGGATTCTCGTCCGCCGGCCAGTACCAGGTAGTGCCCTCCAGCGTGCAGCTGGCCAGCTGCTGCTTTGCCAGTGCCAATGCCTTGCGGGTCTGCTCGGCCAGATGCGGCGCACCATAGCCCAGCAGGCGCACCAGATAGGTCAGGCTGGCCGAGGGCAGCGGCGCGTACTTGCGCACCACCAGGTCGATCAGGGCGGCGGCCCGTTCAACCTGCGCCTGCTCGCTGGCGTCCGGCTCGGCGTGCTCGGCCACTGCATAGATGCGGGTGCCACTATCGCGCCGCTGCACCCGCAGGAGGCCACGGTAGTGCATGCCGTCAAGCAGATGCGTGCTTGCGTTGCTGGTGCCGCCCCAGTAATTGGTGACCCGCCCATGCGCGAACGCCTGGTCCACCTCACGCGGGTGCACGCTGCCGCGCTCGCGCACGAAGGCCAGCACGTCGGCGGCGCGGCGTTGGGTCTCGGCGTCCCATTCGCGCTTGGACACGCGCGGGTGCATCAGTGCCAGATGCTCGCGCGGCAGGAAGCCGTAGTTCACCAGGCAATCCTCTTCCACCGGCAGGCGGGTATACCGGCGCTCAAGATCGCCTGCGCGATAGTCCTTCACCCGGTGCCGCAGGGTCAGGTCCTGCGCGCGCGCCGGTGCCCTGATCGGGTCGGCCTGCACGAAGCCCAACCGTCGTATCGCGGTCAGCAGCGTGGTCGGCTTGAACAGGGTGCGCGCCACCGCGTAGCGGCGAAGGTCATTGAGAGTGGGCGTGGCAGGCATGGCCGCATTGTAGAGCCACGCCATGCGTGGATGGGGTCACGGCAATCCGTCCCCGTCGTCCGCATCCAACAACTGCAACGACCCGATCACCAGCGCCCGCATGCCCTGCTTGAACTCGGTGATCACCTGCCCCTCCTCGTCATCCGCAATCGCGTAGATGGTGTCGGCGCCGGCGATGCAGTAGAACGCGATCGTGGCCAGCAGCCAGCGCGCCTTGTCCACCGGCAGGCCGAACACCTCGGCCACGTGCGCCTGGTGCGAGGCGATCTTTTCCAGCATCGGCGCGGTCGCCACCGTGCGCCGCAGCAGGTACGGGGGCAGCCCGGGATGCGCCTTCACCACCTCGCACAGTGACTCCACGAACACCGTCAGGTAGCCCTGCAGGCCACCCGCCGCATCGGCCGAGGCGCGGGGGATCTGCCAGCGCTGGAACACGGCTTCGGCCACCAGCCGCTTCAACGCCTCCAGGTTGGCCACGCGCTTGTACAGCGCCGCCTGGGTCACCGCCAGTTCGGCGGCCACGTTGGCCATGGTCAGGTTGGGCAGGCCCAGACGGATGCCGATGTCAGCCAGGCGCTCCGGGGTGATGGTGGGCGGGCGGCCACGGGTCGGCGCCGTTGGATCGGGGTGCGGGCTCATACGGTGCGTGTTCATACCCTGCCGAGGGTGCCAGCAAAGGGACCCTCTTGTCCGCTTCGGTCTATTTAGTTTAATTTACTCAACTAATTCGGAATGCGTCTGGTTCGCACTCATGGCGCCGCCCGGATCGAGCCCCGTGGCTCACTTTCCGCCAGGTCCCCACCCAGCCAACAACCCTGCGCTGCGCCCCTCTTCCCGTGCGTGCCGATGGCCGCGCGCGAGGCGCGCTCGCCCTCGCGATTCACAGGACCCTGGCATGACCGTGTACCCCTTCTCCTCTCCACAAATCCGAGCTGCCGCCGCGTTCTGCAGCCAGCCACTCCCACACGGCCTGGCGCGGCGCTACCGCGCATCGGCGCTCGCGCTTGGCCTGATGGCATCGTGCGCCGCGCTGGCCGAAACCGCGCCGTCCACCCTGCCCTCGGTGCAGGTGCAGGAACAGCGCCGCGTGACCGGCGACTATGCCGGCGGTCAGGTGGCCGCCGGCGGCCGTATCGGCCTGCTCGGCGACAAGGATTTCATGGACACGCCGTTCAGTACGGTCAGCTATACCGAGTCCTTCATCCGCGACCGCCAGGCCAAGGACCTGACCGACGTCATCGCCGCCACCGACCCCACGGTGTTCAGCAACGGCGTCACCGGTGCGTGGAGCGAGAACTACGCGATCCGAGGCTTTGCCTCCAACACCAGCGACACCACCTTCAATGGCCTCAGCGGCATGGCGCCCTACTACCGCACCTCGCCGGAAATGTTCGAGCGCATCGAAGTGCTGAAGGGCCCCTCCGCGCTGCTCAACGGCATGCCGCCGGGTGGTTCGGTCGGTGGCAGCGTCAACCTGGTCCCCAAGCGCGCAAGCGAGCAACCGCTGCTGCGGGTCAGTGCCAATTTCGCCTCCGATGCTCAGTTCGGTACCCATGTGGATACGGGTCGCCGCCTCGGTGCCGACAATCAGTTCGGCATCCGCTTCAACGGTGCCTACCGTGATGGTGACGGCGCCGTCGGCAAGCAGCGCAAGAAGGTACAGCTCGGTTCGCTGGCACTGGACTGGCGCGGCGAACGTGCGCGGCTGTCGGCCGATCTGTACAGCGCCGATGACCGTGTTGACGGCCCCTCGCGTGGCGTCGGCCTGGCACCGGGTGCGGCCATTCCGCGCCCGCCGCGCGGCGATACGCTGATCAACCCGGACTGGGCCTACATGGACAGCCAGGACAAAGGCGCGATGCTGCGCGGCGAGCTGGACATCAACGATAGCCTGATGGCCTATCTGGCCTACGGCACCAGCAAGACCGACTACCGCTACAACGGTTCGATCAGCGCGCAGATCCTCAATCCAGCTGGCGACTTCACCACGGTGATCGGCCAGCTCGCCTTCAATATCAAGAAGCAATCCGCAGATGCTGGTCTGCGTGGCAGTTTCCGCACCGGCGCTGTCGGCCACCAGTGGGCCGCCAACGTGACCCACTACCAGCACACCCAGAACGACTACGGCCGGCGCAGCGTACCCGGCTGGGACTGGACCACCAATCTGTACAACCCGGTATGGGGCCCGGCCGCGCCGTTCGTGGCACCGCACATCTCGCATACCGAACTGCGGCTGGACAGCCTCGGCGTCGCCGACACGCTGGCCTTCGCCGATGATCGCGTGCAGTTGACGCTGGGTATACGCCGTCAGCAGGTGGTCAGCGAAACCTTCAACGTGGCCAGCGGCGCACGCACCTCACGCTACGACGAGAGCGCCACCACCCCGGCTGCGGCGCTGCTGCTGAAGGCCACCGACACGATCTCCCTCTACACCAACTACATCGAAGGCCTTAGCCAGGGCGCCACCGCGCCGATGACCGCCGCCAATGCCGGCGATGTGTTCGCACCGTTCCGCACCAAGCAGAAGGAGCTGGGCGTGAAGCTGGACTTGGGCACCTTCGCGCACACCTTCAGCGTGTATGAAATCAAGCGACCGAGCAGCTACACCGACCCGGTCACGAATATCTTCTCGTTTGGCGGCGAGCAACGTAACCGGGGTGTGGAATGGGGCTTCTTCGGTGCACCGATGGACGGCGTGCGCCTGCTCGGTGGCATGGCCTATGTACAGCCGAAGCTGACCCGGACGGCTGGCGGCGTGAATGAAGGCCGCATGGCCACGGCAATTGCGCAGCGGCAGGCCAAACTCGGTGTGGAATGGGATGTGCCCGCGCTGGAAGGCCTGACCCTCACCGGCAATGCCACGGCGATGTCGAAGCAGTACATCAGTGCCGACAACCGCCTGTCGGTGCCTGGGCGGACGTTGTTCGATGTCGGCGCGCGCTACAGCACCACACTGGCCGGCAGGCCGCTGGCGCTGCGCGCCACCGTCAACAACGTGACCAACAAGGCGTATTGGGGCATGCCGTTGCTTTCCAGCCTGGCGCTGGGGGCACCGAGAACGGCTTTGTTGTCGGCAACCATGGATTTTTGAGCGGGCATGGAACTCCTGTAGAGCCGAGCCCATGCTCGGCTCTCTTCCATTCCGTCACGCGATCTGCGCCCACCCTCGTTCGCACTGCGGCATGCATCCGTGCATGGCGTGGATCCACAAAAACGCACTATCGGATTCGTACGAATCCGATAGTGTCCCTCCCGGCGGGACGCCACCATCGACGTGACCCTCCCCACGCGATGGTGCCATGCCCCTTCCAGCCCTCCCTTCGTTCGCCGCCTCATTGCGGAATGTGCTGCTCGCAACACTGCTGTTGGCACCCCAGCTGGCCAGCGCCGCCTCGGTCTGCGTCATGCGCTCGGGTGAGCGCATGCTGCTGGTGCAGGACGTCACCTCGCGCTGGCAGCTGCCTGGTGGTACCGCGCTACACGGTGAGCTCCCGCCGCAGACAGCCCTGCGCGAAACGTGGGAGGAGACCGGCCTGCAGGTCGCCACCACCGACCTGCTGGAAGACGACGCCGGTGTCCATGTGTTCGCCTGCCGCGCGACCGAGCCCATACAGGTGCAGGGGGCTGCCATAGATGTCCTGGACGCCCCGCATCTCGGGCGCGAGCTCATCCAGGCGCGCTGGGTCACCCGCGACGAAGCCCGCCAGCTGAGTACGCGCTTCCCGCAACAGCTGGAGCACGCCTATCGGCGCCTGCACGCAGTAGCCGAGAGTGAAGTACGCCCCGTCGCGCGCTTCGGGCCCGCCTCTGCCTTCCGACAGGCGGAGCTGGATCGCGTGCAGCGCACCCAGCAGTGGCCGGTGCGCGGGCTGGCGGTGGTGGGCAACGCCCTGGGCGAATTCTGGTTCTATCTGCTGGCGATGCCAGTGCTGTGGGTGGCGTTCGGCGCGCAGGCAACGCGCCTGATGCTGATGGCGTTGATGGCCGTCACGTTGGCCGTGCAGAGCATCAAGGTCTTCGTTCCCGTGCCGCGCCCCTTCAGCTTCGACGCCACGCTCAGCCTGGCCGGTGCCGCCGGCCCTTCCCTGCCCAGCGGGCACACCACCAGCGCTACCTGCTTCTTCGTGCTGGCCGCGCTGTGGTTGTTGGCACGCCAGAACATCACGGGCAAGTTCAAGACTGCGGCAGTGCTGGGCATCGCGCTGATGGCCGGGGTAATCGCCGGGATGGCCCGGGTCTGGTTGGGGGTTCACTATTGGAGCGACGTCGCTGCGGGGTTGTTGCTGGGCAGTGCGGTCGCGGCTGGTATCCACGCGTTGGGGACATCGCTGGCCCGCCACGAACAGCCGGCGGTGCGCGAGCGGATCTGCTGGGGTGTCATCGCCGTTGCCAGCCTGGCCGTGGGCGTAGCCGGGCAGGCCACGCCGCTGCTGTTGCCGTTCTGCGTGGCTGCCGCCTGTGCAGTGGTGCCGCGTGTCGGCCGGGAGCGTTCGTCGATGGGCTCGGCAGCATGGCTGCTGGCCGGCCTGCTGGTGCTGGGTGGCGTGTGCCCGCCGATGGCACAGCGCGCCGAACCGTTCGTGCTTGCGGCCGGCCTGCAGGCGCTGGTCTACATAGGCCTGGGCGCGTGGGTGGCGTGGGGTGCCAGCGCGGTTGCCACGTGGCGGCCGATGAGGCACCAGCGGTAGCGCCCACGCATGGCGTGGCTCTGCTGTAGCGCCACGCCATGCTCGGCTGCGTTTTGTCCGGTGAGCCCAGCGTGGGCCCGGCCCTACATGAACAGCATCCACGCATGGTGCGGATCTATTCGGGGTGCAGCCGGAAAATGGCGTGGTTGGTCAGCGCCAGCGCGGCCAGCTTCAACCCTTCCATCACGCGGTCGCCCACGTAGTGTTCCGGGCCGCCATTCTGGCGGGCGCGCTCGGCGGCCAGCAGGATCTCGTTGACGATGCGCAGGCCGGCCAAGGCGCCGTCGCTGTCGGCCAGCGCCAGGCAACGGCCGGGCAGCTGATGCCGCTCGGGCCAGGGCTGGCCGTCAGCGGCCACGCCCAGGCCGATCTGGTGCAGCAGCGCGATGAGGTTGTTGGGGTCGGGCTTCGCGCTCGCTTCCTCGCCCTCATCGGCGTTGGCCGGGGCGTACCGGCTGCGCAGAGGGGGAATGTCCGATGGGTTCATGGCAGGTCTCCGTACAAGCTACGGTGCCACCGCCCTTAACAAAGGCGGCGGGACGGTACGTGTGTGGAAACCGGTGGTCGATTAATCGGCCGGTGGGCGCACTTGCGTACACCCCACGTACCGCCCGCCATGGAACGCGAGCGGATTGCCAGCCGGCGCCACACGAGGCGACGCCGACTGGCAAGCGCAGACATCAAACATCAATCGACCAAACGGGTTTCCACACCCGGCCACCCTTTTCCGGTGGCAACCCATCATGCGCACAACCGGCTTGCCATCAGCAAGCGCTGCGGTGCACAGACGGAGACATTCATGCAGCGGGCGGCATTGTCGCACACCCACAGACGCCCGTGTTTCAGGGCTCGCGCGTGCCGCTGCCACGCTTCCCAACTGGGCCCGGCACATCCCCAACTGCCAGCGCCTCGAACCCGCAGCAGCGCCACGGGCAAGCCGATGCCGACATGTCCACGCCCTCAGTGCCGTCAGAGCGTCCGCGTCAGAGCGTCCGCGTCACCGCATGCAGCACGCCATCATCGTCCACCCACTCATAGCGCACCGCCGTCAGCGGGCCGGCAAACCCCTCGGGCAGCGCCAATGTCCGGCTCTCACCCGGGGCCAGGTAGAACGCGTCCACCGCCCGCTCGCCGGACGCGGAGACCAATGTCATACCCGCCAGGTTGAAGTAGTGCCGTGCCGCATTGCGCAGCGCCAGCCCGCCCGCGCCTGCTGCCATGCTCACCTGGCCGTCAGGATTCACCGGCGCCCCGAGCCCCTGCGGGCGGTACAACAGCTTCATGCGGAGGCGGATGGCCACCTGCACTACGTTGTCACCGTCCTTGGCCTCGCGTGCGGGTACATCCACCACGTTCAGCCAGTACAGGTGCTCGTGGTCGCCCGTCGGCAGCCGCGGTGCGATGCCTCTTATCCGCAGTGCGTGGGATGCACCGGGGTCCAGCCGCAACATCGGGCGATCAAGCACGAACGGCGCTGCGGAGGCTTCCGGGGTCTGCTGAAGGTTTCCGTCGGCCACCCATGCCTGCACCAGCGACGCGCGTTCGCCGTCATTCTTCAATCGCAGCGCCGCCTCACGCTGGCCTGCTGCATAGATCAACCGCGTGCCTTCCACGGTCACGTCGGCCTGCGCGCCAGGCGCGAGGAACAGCAGCCACAAGGCGCTGCTCCAGCAGGCCGCGCGCAATCCAGTCTTTGCTTGCACGTGATAGGGCATGAGGCCTCAGGGGAAGGTCAGACTGAAGGTCAGCCCCGCGTTGGCGGGGCCGGGCGTGATGGCCGGAAGTGTCTGCCGATAGCGCACACCAAATGTCTTGCGCAGGATCTCGGCGTTGGCCGAGCCCCGGCCAAACTCATCGGACCCATAGAAGCGCATCGGCGAACCATCGCCGTTGAGGAACTGATAGCCCACGCCGACCACGCCACCGCTGGCCTCGGCGATGCCCTGCGCGGCATCCAGCACCGCCGTGGTGGGAACCACCTGATAGTCAACCCGCCCGACACCGGCTTCGCAGTCGAGCACCAGTTGATAGCTGCGCTCGCCGGCGATGGACCCCACGCCGGTGAACGCCGCCACCGGCACGAAACCCATGTTGACCTCCTGCGTGCGCATGCGGCAGCTGGGGCGGTCCTGCACCTTCAGGGTCGTTGCACCTACCCACAGCTGATGCCGCAGTGGACCGGCGCCGCCTTCATACAGGCGTGACTCGATCACCATTTCCCGCGTGCTGGTAGCGCTGCCGTAGGCGATGTTGCCGGTACGGATGTACTTCACCTTCAGCCGCGCCCCCACCGGCCCGGTGCCGCTGTCGCCGGCATGCAGCACCACCTCGTCGTAGCCCAGTGCTGATGGGCGTCCGCGGGTACTGCGATCGAATTCCGCCAGGAAGGCCATGCCGACCCCCGCAACCCCGGTCTCATACACCACATACTCTGCGCCGCTTTCGTGATAGCGCTCACGGATGAACCCGCCGTGCGTCTCCATCCGGTAGTCGATGGAGACGTTCGAATCACAGCGGAACTCGCCGCTGGATGCGCCGCTATTGACGGGCAGCCACGGTGTAAGGCCCGCGCCTACGGGAACGTCGCGCGCGGTGAACTCCACCAGTGCGGGTGGTTGGAAGTCCGTGTGGCCGCCACCGCCGCTGCAGGAGGCCGCCATGGCGATGCCAGGCGCGAGCACACAGGGGACCAGCAAAAGCCCTAGACGCACGACTGGCCGCCGCGCAGGAGCCTCGTTCAGAACCTCGCCAGCGGGTGGGTCCATAGCCAGGAACGTGCCGCCTCAAACCGTGATGCCGAAGGGTATACCCTCCTGCACGTCGCCTGCGCAAGTCCGGCGCGGCCCGGCGCGTTGACAGTCCCGGTTGCCGCCCGCCTGCAGCTCCCCCCTACCCCGCGTGGCCCAGGTCGCGAACGATCGGCAGCAGGCGGCCGTCATCATCGATCCAGTTCAAGCGCGCACTCAGCTGTCCGTCCGGGGCATCGCCGGGTATCGGAATCGCGACGTTGCCGAACGGTGCCACATGGGGGTTGCCCAAGCGGGTATCGCCCGACGCGTGCACCAACGTTACGTCGCCCAGGTTCAGGTAGTACGGCGTCGGATTGGTCACGACCAGGGATCGCGCCGCGCCCTCGCGCCGCAACTGCACCGCGACCGCCTCTGCCCGCTTCACGCTTGGCGCCGGAAGGCCTTCAGGCCGGTACAGCAGCTTGTAGATGCTGCGCACCGGCAATTCGAGCCGATCGCCTTGCGCGAGGTCCGAACGTGATGAAATGGTGTGCACGTTCAACCAGTACAGGTGCTCGCGCGCATCGGTGGGCGCGCGCGTTTCCAGCACCCTGATGCGCAGCGGCTTGTCCTTGCCGGGGTCAATCCGCATCAACGGTGGCGCCATCGCAAATGGTGCAGCTGACTGCTCCGGCGGCTGATTCGGGTCACCTTCGGCAATCCACGCCTGTACCAGCACTGGCACCTCGCCCATGTTGTGCAGCGGTACGGTTACCGCGCCCTGTTCGGCCCGGATGACGACGCGGGTGCTGGGCAGAGCAACCTGCGCTGCGGCCTCACCCATGCTGCTCAGCAGCAGGCAGGCCACCAGCACCCGTGCCACCGTCATGCCGCAGGCTGCCAGTCGACGGCTCATGGGTAGGCCATCACGATGGAAATGGAGGCGTTCGCATTGCCCGGCACGATATCAGCGGCATTACCGACCGTCTGCACATAGCGCGCCTCGAACGTGCGTCGCAGCTCACCGGCCGCATCGCCGCTGTGGCCGAACGGCCTGAGCGTGTCGAACGGAATCGGCGTTCCGCCCACGTCCGTCATCTGCAGCGCGATGCCCTTTGCCCCACCACTGACTTCAACCAATCCCCGATCACGATCAAGCAGCGGGCTGGCCGCGTTCTCTTCGAGGTAGAACAGGACATCACCGACCTTCTCCTCACAGTCCAGCACGATATCGAAGGTACGCGGTGCACTGTGGCTGTAGCGCGTCGAGAACTCCGTCTGCAGCGCACGGCCCATGTTCACCGATGTGTTCCTGGGATAGCAGAGTTTCCGGTAGACGCCTTCTATCGAAGTTGCGGCCAGCAGAAGCCTATCCCCGGTAGACACGCTGGTGGTGTCGCGCAGAACGAAGTCCGCCGCAGCGACGTCCGGAACAACCAGGTTGCCCTCAGGAATATCGCCGACCTTGATGAAGCGGATTCTCAGATCGAGCGTCGGCCAATGCCGGATGCGGACGTTTGAGTTGGTAAAGCCTGCAACCACCGGCTGATAGTCAATGCCGTCTTCCCGTGCCTCGTCCCGGAATGCCATGACGAAGCCAAGTCCTGGGACACCCGTCTCATAGATCGAATAGGTAGTCCGGCCCTCGGTGTAGTTCCCCAGGGTGGTGGCACGGCCAGTCACTTCGAGCCACCCATAGTCGGTGCAGCCACCGACGTCATTGACGGACGACAGGTTGTACCACGACGAAACCGGCCTGCCGACCTGAGTCCCGTTGACTGTGAGCCGAACGCCGGTGAGGGTAGCGCGACCAGGCTTCCCGAAGTCGCAACGCGCCATGGCTGGAGCAGCGATACTCATGGCGACCACCGCCATCATGGGAAGCAGTCCCCGCTTGGTCCATTTCCGTACGTGAAATCTCATGTTACGTGTCCTCTACGCCGAAAGTAATTCATTCAGCCGCAAGCTGAGCCTGATCCCCCGATGGCAGCACACAAGCCGCAACCAGAAGATCGGCGCCCTGGCTGTCGCGCAGGTCATAAGGAATGCGGCACTGCGCACCTTCACCTGCCCCGTGTGCAACAAAGAGCTCGCCCTGCTCATCCAGGCCGCGCACCCAGAGCCGGCTGCCCTGCCCCACCACGCCCACCACGTCGCCCTGTGAATTGAGCACATCGGTGCCGAAGGGCAACGCAGTGCCGTCCGGCAGCCGCGCTTCGATCAGTGCGTTGCGGCCCACGGCGGTCGGCAGCACCATCTTCACCACCGCACCCGCGTTGGGGATGGCAGACACGGAACCGGCACTCAGCTCGACGTCCAGTGACAGGTCACTGGGGTCCACGCCCAACTCGTTGCGGCGGAACGGGCTCAGGTGCGGTACCACGGCATAGCCACGCGAGTCGGTCTTCACGCCGGTGGCGCTGTCGATCTTGGCGCCCGCCGCACCCGGCACATGCACCAGGCCAACGGTCTCACCCAGGCGCTGGGCCAGCGTGATGCCGCCACCGTGCACCACCAGGCCGCCGCTGGCGCCCAGCGAGAGCCTGCTGCTCTGCGTTGAGCGGTTGAAGGAACCGGTGACGTGTGCCACCGGCAGCTGATAGTTGGCACTTACGCCGTAGCTGGAACGGTCGCCGTCGCGATTGAGTGAGGCGCTGTAGCTGCCCAGGCCGGTGTCACCAAGGGATCCGATCACGCCCACGCCATAGCCGCTGCGCCCGCTGCTGTCGCGGCTTGAATTCACATCCAGGCGCGGCGCGCTGGCCGGTACGCCCAGCGGTACGTTGACGCTGAGGTACACGCTGTTGGTGGCCTTCGCCGCGTCGCTGGAGAACAGCGACGATTCCAGCGTACGGCGGGCGCTGATCGTATAGCTGGCGCGCCCGATGCGGCTGCCATAGCCCAGCGAGAAGCTGGTCTGGCGTCGGTTCTGGTCCCAGTAGTCACTGGTGCTGCCGGTGAAGGTCAGCTGGCCTTTGCCGTCCTGCAGGCGCTGGTTGACGGTCAGGTCCAGGCGGCTGCGTTGGCGCCCCACGATGTCATAGCCAGCCTCCTGGCCTACATTGCCACGCAGGCGCATGGCGTCGGCCAAGGTCAGGAAGTCGCTGGTCGAATAGCGGTAGGCCGCCATCGTGATGTTGGTGTTGTCGTCGAACAGCGCCTTGTTGTATGCAACGCGGTAGGATTGGCCACGGCGACGCTCGACGCCGCCGTCGATGCCCGGAATCCGCGCGTCGCTGAAGGTGACATCGCCGGAGAACGCACCGATGGGCGTCGACCAGGCACCGCCCAGCACCAGCCCGGTATAGCCCGACGCTGCCGTGGTACCCGCATAGCCGGTGAACCGGTTGCTCACGCCCCGGCGCAGCGTCGCCTCAATGAAGCGCGGCTTCTGCACGAACTGGTCGTCACGCAATTCACCGGCGGTGATGCTGTAGCGCTGCTGGCCAGGGCGCAGCAGCTGCGGCATGGCGGTGAACGGCACCACGAAGCGCTCGATGCGGCCATCGGCCTCGGTAACCTCCACCTCGATGTCGCCACTGGAACCATAGATCTGCAGGTCGTCAATCTCAAAGGGACCCGGCGCGACGCTGGTCTCGTGAATCACGAAGCCGCGCTGGCGGATGGTTACCCGTGCATTGGTCTGCGCGACGCCGCGCACCACGGGCGCGAAATTGCTGGCACCATCCGGCAACATGCGCGGATCGGTGGTGATGTTCGCACCACGGTAGTTCACGCCCTGCAGCATGTCACCGCTGGTGGAGGACTCACCTACCGTCAACTGCGCATTCAACGACGGCACATTGCGCTGCAGGTAGCTTCGCCCGGCCGCATAGCGCACGCCATCGTCATTGCTGTGGTGCAGATAGCCACTATGGCGCAGCCGCCATTGCCCCAGGTTCAGGCCGGCATCCACGGTCATGCTGGTGCTCTGGCTCTCCGTGCCACCGTTGCGATAGCGATCGTGGCTAAGGCCGTAGCCCAGCGTGGCGGCAGTGATGCCCTGGTCCCACCTGGCCGGGTCTATCCAGCCACGCGGGGTGCGGCTCAGATAGATCTGCGGAATGCTGATCAGCAGCGTCTGTTCGCCAACATCGAACTCACTCGTTGCACCCGGAATGAAGGCGTCCAGGCGTTCGCAACTGGACTCCGCCGGCAGCGGCTGCAGGGTGCCTGCGACATCGTCGACAGAGGCACGCTCGGCCTCCAGCCGCTTCTCGTCCAGGCCCATCAGTTCAAAGAGCGCTGCATCGAAGCAGATGCGCACCTCATCGTCCTGGGCAACACGGGCGACGATATCCCGTCGGTCAACGACCTGGCCGTTGATGCTGATATCTGCGTTGTAGGTGCCCGGCAGAAGATCGCCACGCTCGAACCGACTGAGGTCTACATGCTCACCGCCCATGCCGAACAGCAGATCGGGATTGAACTCCACCTTCGGCGCGGCCCATGCGGACATCGGCAGCAGCGCGGCCACCACTGCGGCCGCCAATGGGCGACGGCAGAGCGAGTTGTGCATGGCATGTCGAGTCATGGTCATGGTCCAGTGTTCGGGCAAGGCGCTGCCAGCCCAGGCGGAGCCCAGGTGGAGCACGTCAGCGGGGGTACGACGGATCAGTTCGTGGTCAGCGGCATCGTGCGTTCGACAACGCCACCGTGGTCATTGATGTACTTGAAGGTGACCGTACCGGTTGGAGTTGACGCGGCACCCGGCAACGGAAACACTTGCTTGGAATAGGGGCGAAGCATGTCAACATCGTTGGCATCGGTCTTGCGGCCATTCACGGTTACCGATGCCTTGACCGTGCTCACGTTGAAGGGGCTGTTGTTGTCTGCCTGCAGCGCCCAGCCCTGGCCTTGAGGCACGACAGACCAGCGGAGACTGTCGATGGCGCTCGCAGCATTGAGCTTGCTGATCGACTGGGGCCGGTAGAACAGCTTGAGCCGGTTGCGGATGACAATGTTGAGCACGCCCCCAGGCTTCGATTCGCCCGCGGTGGTAGCCGGAATCTCGGCAAGGGTGAGCGTGAAGGCACTCTCGCGGTCCTGCGGCAGTTCCGCGCCGACATGGCGCAAGCGGAACACCTGGCCCTTCCCTTCGTCGATCCGGACCACCGGCGGCAGCATTGCGAACGGTGCATGGCTGTCCGAGGGCGAGGTTCGGGCGCCATACGCACTGGTCCACGCTTGTACCAGCACCGGGCCGGTCCCTGCATTACGCGCCCGCACACTTACTTCCTTCGCTCCGGCTGGATAGATCACCCGGCTGGATTCAACAACAACCTTTGCTCCAGCCAACGGTGCGACCAGAAGCGCAGTTGTAGTCAACGCGCAATGCATCAGCATTCGATTGTTGAAGCGCATGGAAAAGGCCCTCCAGACTCGGGGCATGCCGGGGGCCCAAACGCCCCCGGCAGCACGGATCAGTAGTTGTCGACGTCGAAGGCCAGCTTTCCGCTGAAGTCACCTTCGGTCAGGTCGGCTGCGGTCGGGTTGTGATAGCGGGCGATCAGGTTGTATTCGAACTTGCTGGACGCCTTGGTACGCACCAGACTGACGTCATTGCTGTCGCTCAGATCGATCACGCGGTCGCCATTGTCCGCATCCAGCAACTTGACCACCGCGCTGGTCGGACTGCCGGTTTCCATGTTCTCGATCATGCCGTCTGCGGTCAGGTTGCTTGTGGCCGTATCGATGTACAGGCGCGCGTTGTCCTTGCTGCAGGTTGCAGTGCCGCTGCCTGCTGCCGTGAGCGTGATGGTGAACGGGGTGCTACCCACGGTGTCGTCAGTCTTGAAAGCGCCCGCGTTGATCTGACGAAGCGGCACGGTAGCCGTGCTGCCGCCGCCCCCGATATCGACCGAACAGGTCGATGCGACGACCTTGCCGGTGAAGGTGATGGTGGCGTCAGCGGCGTGAGCCGAGGCAGCAGCGCCCAACGAGAGCGCGGCCGAAAGAGCGATTGCAAGCTTGTTCATGAGGTTGAATATCCAATGTTTGATAGGTGTACTGCGTTCAAGCCGCGCTATGTCTGGGCTTGACCGAAGGGCATTCCCTTCGAGAGGAAATGCTAGGGATGGCCCGCATCTGCAGGCATAGGACAACGACTAATTTTCGATCGCCAGGCTCCCTGCCCGGCGGTTGATTCAGAACGCGTACCGCAATCCCAGCGTCGCCTCCCGCGACACCAGGTCCAGCTTCATCCTTTCGTCCTGCAGGCCGCGGGCGTTGCTGAAGGTATTCCAGCCGCTTTCAGTACTCCCCAGGTCCGCATAGCGATAGCCCAGATCGACGGTGGCATTGCTGCCGGCTGCCACCGAGATGCCCACACCGAGCGACCAGGCCAGGCCGGTCCGGGTGGCCTTGGCATACCGGCGGCCTTCATTGCCCTGCCAGCCACCGGACTGCAGGTGCGACAGTCCCGCGCCGGCACTGCCATACACCGACCACGCCTCGTTGATGGCGACATCGCGGTAGACGTTGAGCATCAACCGCTGTGAGCGCACATCGTGATGGTTGTGGCTGGTGGCAAAGATGGAGGAGCCGCTGGTGTAGGTGTCGGTGCGCCGAACCACATACTCGCCTTCAGTGCGCCAGCCGTTACCGTAGGCATGTCCCAGTGCAGCCGAGCCGGTGGCGAATCGCTGTTTCTGGTCACCGGCCACGAACTGGCCGATGCCCGGCCGCGCGCTGGCATCCATGTTGCGGGCCTGGTGGTGGGCGTCAATGATGCGCACGGACGCGTAATAGCCTGCCGCGGCCTCGGCGCAGGCCGCCGATGGCAGCGCACAGGCCGCAATGGCGCACAGCGCCAGCAGAGAGGTATTCATGGGGAGTTCTTCAGGAGCAAATGAAGAGAACACGACGCAGGGCCGAACGACCCTGCGCCGATTGCGCTGCTTAGAAAACGCCGGGCCGCCAGCGGCCTTCGCTGGCGAAATAGCGGTAGGTCCTGCTGTTGAAAACAGCGCCATTGACGCTGTAGAAGTTCGAGTTCGACAGATCGGTGAACTGGATGACATCACCATCCACCGCTTCGACCGGCAGCGTCATGTTGCGTGGAGTGATCACATCTTCGGCCGGCCCGGCAAGCACGATGTCGGTCCAGCGCTGCTGCATTCTCGGCAGCTGCGCCGTGGTCGGCTGAAAGTGTGCGCGGCCGCGACGTGCGTGCCACCTGCCATCGGCACCATCAAAGACGAAGCCACAGGTCTGCGCGACAGCACAAGTCTGCTCCCCGCCAGCCACTTCCGGCCCCTTGATCGTCACGTCGTTCTGGGTGTAATTCACCAGACCCAGCACGGCACGCGCCGGAGCCTGCGGCGGCAGGCCGATACTGGAGACGTTCCTGGTGACATGTAGGTCGATGAGGGTCTTATCAGTCGCCGGCGCTTGGGCGTGCGGGCCGTCTCTCAGCACGATGCGCGTTTCATCCGTGCCGTGGCCAGCTGCGTACCAACGCCCCAGGACATCACTCTTTGTGAACACGAAGCTGCTCAGGCGCGTCGCCGGAATGTAGACCATATCGGCCACGCTGGTGCCTGCGGCGTCCAACATGGCATCGCGACGGCCTGCCACCGAAGTCAACACGACCTGGTCGAGATTGCGCGGATTGGCCGGCAGCTTCAGATCAGCCACGAAATCACTGTCTGAAATTTCGAAGAACAACGTGCTGTAGCCCGACGGCATGGCACCGCTACCACCATTGGACTTAGGGGTCAGATGGGCTTCGGCGGCACTGGCGGCAAACGGGGCCAGGCACAGGAGGGTGGCGGCACACAGGAGCTTGCGTGAAATCATGGTGTCTCGTGGTTCCAGTTGAGGGATACCCCCCCTTCGCACACGGGTGCGGCGGGATGGCGCCCACAACGATGCCGCCTGTACGGACGCGCATCTGTCTGACGAGTACGATTTTCACAGGTCTTTCACGCAGCTTCCGGGACGTGGAAGCGAGGGTTGTTGCGGGCAGCGTCAGCTGCACGATCCGATGCCATTCTGCAGGCCGGAATACGGGGTGCCGTTGGCCGACGGCGTGGCGCCGCTGCCGCCATGGATGTTTGGCGACAGGCAGGCATCGACGGTCTTGGCTGACGTTGCGGCGCCGGCCAGTGCGAACAGCACCGCCGCCACAAGAGAAAAGGGATTCATCAGGAGTTCTCCAGTCAAGGGATTGCCCGCAACCCTCACGGCGCATGCAGGCGCTGGCCGCTCAACAATGGAGAAGGCAGACCGGAGGATCCTTCTGACGAGTACGAGATTGCCTTCGATCAACTTCGAATTGTCTCAGCCAACCCTGCTGCTTGCCGGTGACTGTGGCACATCCTCGTGGCACCCGCACGGCTCGATCACCACGTCCGGCCACGTGCTGCGCAGCTGCCTGCGCTGTGCGGGCGAGGCATACAGGTACACATTCAGAAGGTCCAGGAATCGCTTCTGCCCTTGGGGCGACAAGCGGGAGAAGCTGGACATCAATGCGGCGATGCGAACATCGAGCAGACGCGACACGGCGGCTCCGGAATGAGAGTGAGGGGTTCCCATCACCCTATCCAGTGCAGCGGCCAGTTCCATCGGACGACGTCTGATTTGCAGGGCGTCAGTCATCTTCTTTGCTGCCGGTTCCGCGGGCCAGGCGTGCGCCCTGCGATGCAGAGACCATGCCTTCGCTCACGGCGTACTCAAAGATTTCAGCCGTGCGATCGAGCTTCAGCTTGCGCATGGCCGAGTGCTTCTGCGTGCTGATGGTCTGGCGGCTGCGCTGCAGCTGTGCGGCGATTTCCTTCTGCGACTTGCCTTCGGCAATCAACCGCACCACTTCGGCCTCGCGCTTGGTCAGCACCGCCGGTGGCGCATCATCATCATCGCCCAACTGGTGGCGCACGTCGCGCGAGAGGTAGCGCACGCCCTGCTTGGCGCAGCGGATCGCCTCGGCCAATTCGTCGATGGGGTCGGTCTTGGCCACGATGCAGTTCACCCCTGCCCTGCGGATGCTGCTCAGAACCTGCCGGCCGCCGACGGCGGTCAGCACCACCAGCGGGACGGCGGCGAAGCGGCGGCGCAGGAAGCCTACGAGGGCGACACCGTCACCATACTGCCCTCCGGGCATCGAGAAATCGGTGACCGCCACATCCACCGGAAAGCGGCCCATCGCCTCGATCAATGCCGTAGAATCCTCTACGCTCGCTACGACCTTGATGTCGGCTACCTTGTCCAATGCTTCGCGCACGCCAGCAAGGATGACAGGATGGTCATCGGCAATAACGATACGGATACTCATGGTGCGTTCTCCTTGAAGCGGTTCGTGTTTCCTGCTGCGCTGCCAGCCATCCCGTTTACGACCGGACAGTTCCCCTCATGATCCAGCTCGCCATCCGTGTTGCGCTCGCCGACGATCATCCGGTCATACGACTGGGCGTGCAGAGCGCGCTGGACCAGGCGCCCGCCATCCACTGCATCGGTGCGGTGGAAGACTCGACGGCGCTGGTGGCGCTGCTGGAACAGGCGGACTGCGATGTGGTGGTGACCGACTACGCGATGCCTGGTGGTGCGTATGGCGATGGCCTGGAGCTGCTGGCGTACCTGCAGCAGCATTTCGCACAGCTGCGCATTGTGGTGATGACCGGCCTGGACCAGCCCAGCCTGCTCAACCGGCTGGACGCCCTGGGCGTGTCCGGCATCCTCAGCAAGGGCGACGACCTGCATCACGTGCAGGCTGCGGTGATGGCCGTGTATGCCCACCGCCGCTACTTTTCGCCCAGCGTGGCCGAGCTGCTGCAGCGCAAGGAGGCGCGGCGCGTGACCGAGCTGTCGCCGCGCGAAAAGGAAGTCGTCGCCCTGTTCGTCAATGGGCTGACCGTTGCCGAGATCGCTGCCCGGCTGGACCGCAGGAAGCAGACCGTCAGCACGCAGAAAATGAATGCCATGCGCAAGCTCAACGCCACCAATGACGCCGAGCTGCACAAGTTTGCCGTTGACCTGGGCCTGAACCTGCTCGGCAGCTGAGTCCGTTCGGCGCGCTGCGGGGATCACGGGGCCCCCTCCAGCGTCTGCCTGTACTGGTCCAGGCGCACCTGCAACGCGTGCTGCAGGGCATCCAGTGCCTGGGCATCGACCGTCTCGCCGTCACGCAACGCACGTTCGATGACGCCGCACTGCTCGGCCAGCGTCTTCTCGCCCAGCATCTGCAGTGCGCCCTTGAAGGCATGCACGCGTTCCAGCAGGCGCTGCGCATCGCCATCTGCACGGGCCTGTGCAATCGCACGCAGGTCCTTGTCACCGGTTTCGACGAAGATGCGGCGGATCGCGGGCGACACGGTCGCTGTGGGCGTAGCCGCGTCCATGGCGGGCGTTGCATCCACACGCACCCGGGTCAGTCCGGCTTCCAGGCGGTCCAGGTTCAAGGGTTTCAGCAGCAGGTCGTCGATGCCGGCCGCCAGGCAGCGCTCACGCTCACTGGCCAGCGCGGTGGCGGTGATGGCCAGGATCGGAAGCGAGTGGCCACGGCTGCGCAGTTCGCGCGCCAGCGCGTAGCCGTCCATCACCGGCATGTTGATGTCGGTCAGCACCGCCAGGTAGGTGTCGTCCTGCCACATCGCCAGGGCCGCTTGGCCGTCTTCGGCGGCGTCCACGGCAAAGCCCAGCTCCTCCAGCTGCTGCTGGATCAGTTCGCGGTTCACTGCATTGTCTTCCACCAGCAGCACCCGGCCGCGCGCGTTCGCCGCTGGAACCTTGATCGGCTGTGGCGCAGGCGCGGCGCCTTCGTCGGCCCCGATCGCCGCCAACAGCGCATCGCTGGCATAGCACGTGACTTCGGTATAGCCGCCGCGCAGTTCGGGATTCAACGGCCCCTGTGCGTAGGCCAGCACGGCATGGCGATGGGCGGCAGCCAGCTGCCGTTCCTCCTCGCGGTCCCACGGGCGGTGATCACCAATGACCAGCAGCACATCGCCACCGGTATCGGCCTGCGGATGATCCAGCACGGTGACAGCCGCACCCCACTGCACCAACAGGCGCTCGAACTCGCCGCGCCATTCCGGTGACGACGACAGCACGGTGATCCGACGCCCACGCAGCGGCTGCCGCCACGCTGCGGTCGCGGCCTGCGTGCGCACCGGCAGCCACAGGGTGAAACTGCTGCCCACGCCCACCGTGCTCTGCACCGACACCTGGCCGCCCATGGCGTGCGCCAACTGCTGGCACAGGGCCAGGCCCAGGCCACTTCCGCCGTAGCGGCGCGAGACGCTGGCATCGGCCTGCTGGAAAGGCTGGAACAACTGCTCGGCCTGTTCGGCGGTCATGCCGATGCCGGAATCCACCACCTGCACCCGGAGCTGCGATGCGCTGCCGTCGACCAGCAGTTCCGCACGCAGCAGGATGCGACCGGAGGCGGTGAACTTCACCGCGTTGCTGACCAGGTTGTTGAGGATCTGGCGTAGCCGGTGCACATCGCCGATGCAGTCCTGGCCGGCCGGTGCTTCCACCGCGAAGTACAGGCGCACGCCCTTGCGCAGGGCGTCGGGTGCGTACAGCAGGGCCACACTCTCGATCAGTGGCCGCAGCGGGAACGGGGCCAGCTCGACATCCAGCTGCCCGGCCTCGATCTTGGAGAAGTCCAGCACGTCGCTGATGATCCGCATCAGCGCGTCTGCGGAGAACCGGATGCGGTCCAGTCGCTCGCGCTGGCTCGGCTGCAGCGGCGATCGGCCGAGCAGCTCCAGATGGCCCAGCACGCCGTTGAGCGGCGTGCGGATCTCGTGGCTCATGGTGGCCACGAAGGCCGACTTGGCCCGGGTGGCGGCTTCGGCGGACTCGCGCGCGGCTTCGGAGTCCTCGCGCGCGCGGCGCAGGTTCTCTTCCAGTTCCACCTGTGCGGTGACGTCGCGCAGCGCACACACCCACACCGCTTGGTCGTGGTACCTGGCCAGCGCCAGGCTGATCTGCAGCTGGGTGGCATTGCCTTCTTCGGCCGACCAATGCAGGTCCAATGATTCGTCACCCTGCACGCCCCGCCCGGCTTCGGCCAGGCGCGCGTACAACGGCGGCACTTCACCTTCCTCGGCATCCTCCTCCTCAACGGCCCGCACCAGTTGCCGCGCGGTTTCGTTCTCAAGCAGTGGGCGGCCATTGTCGCGGGCAAGCAGCGCCAGCCCGATCGGTGCAGTACCGATGATGGCGCGGCTGAGGGCCTCGCTTTCGTAGACACGCGACGCATCGGCCAGCGCCGGTGCAAACACCCGCCGGTCGATGCGGCGCAGCAGCCACCACAGCAGGACGATGATCAACAGCGCGCTGCTCCAGCGTACCAGCAGGTAGTTGCCCTGTGCCTGCCAGATGTCGGACCAGTCGTAGACGTGGCTGAGCGTCCAGTCCACGCCGGGCAGCGCGCAGGCCAGGATGAAACGGCCGTTCCCGTAGTGGCGCACAGGCTTGGTGCCCAGCCCGCTGGCGACGGCAGCCAGTGCCAGCGCCTGCTCGTCAGCGGTGAGCCCGCCGCTGCTCAGCACCACGCGATGGTCGCCGGTGGCTACCAGGTAGCGGCCTTCCTCGCGCGCTTCCAGGCGTGCACGGATGGTATCAATGGACTCGAACACGACCCGCCTGAAATACGGGGTGGTGCCTTCGGCCATGGTCACGGTTCCCACCAGGGATGCCTGGCCATTGAACGGATTCACGGCGAAATGCGAGCGCAGGCGTCCTTCACGCGATGCCGAGCGGATCGGACCGGGGCGCGCTGCCAACCGCCGCACGTCGGGCTCGTCGCGCAGCAGCCGTGCGAAGGCCTGCTGCCGTGTCGCCACCCCAAGCGTCTGCAGCAGCTGCGCCTCATCACGCACGTTGGACACGGCCAGCAACCGCCCCTGTGGCTCGTAGGCGTAGACCATCACCGCGCCGGGAGCCTCCTGCGAGGTGATCGAATCGGCGGTGTAGGCCGAGTAGATCTCGATCATGCCCAGATAGGCGCTGAGCTCATCCGCCGGCAGCGGATTGTCGCGTAGGCCGAGCACCAGCCACGGCACCGCCGTGCGGCCTTCGGCGCGCACCAGGAGCTTCTGGTCCTGCGCCTGGAAGCGCTCGGCCAACGGTCCACCGGCGTGCTGCAGGACCGCCCGCTGGTCGCGCCAGAGCACGTCGTTGCCGTTGACCACTGTTGCGTACGCGCGATCGCGCTGGAACAGGAAGTAGTCCAGCGCGGCACGGGCTTCCATGAACGACTGGCGTTCGCGGCCATGGAACTCCTCCACGTCGGCGATGGAACTGACGACGGCCGCCAGCAGCACCAGCACGGTGATCAGGGCGCCACCGCCGACCAGCAGGCGTTTGCGCAGGCGGCGCAGGTCGTCCAGGCGTGCTTCGGCGGCCGAGCTTCCTGCGGTAGGCGCGGTTGCGGAACCTGCCATGACGTTGATCCTGACGTGGGTGCCCATGCAATTTATCCGATTGCGACATTCACTGGCGGTTCTGGCTCGCTTTGAACCAGAGCCTGATACAGCGATTCGCTGGCATAGCAGGACACCACCTGCCCCTCCCCTTGCCACTGCGGACGCAGCGGACCTTCGCGGCAGACCCGCACCCACGCACGGCCGGAGCGCAACACCCCCTCCCATTCACCCAGGCCAGGCTCGAACATCACCACCGTCGCCTCCTCGGGAAGTTCCAGCCATGGCGCCTGTGCCAGCACTTGCGGTGTGACCACCTGTGCGCCGAAGCCGCGCAGCCGCCGCTCAAGTTCGGTGCGCCACGGCCCGGCAGCGGCCAACAGGCCTACCACCCGGCCTGCCAGTGGTACGGCCGCGACCTGCGTGACCGAGGTCGCCAGCGGGGTTTCGAACGCGAAAAGGCTGCCGACCCCAGGCGTGCTTTCCACCCAGATCCGTCCGCCCATGCGTTCACAGAGCTGCTGGCACAACGCCAGGCCCAGCCCGGAGCCGCCAAATCGCGACAGGATGGTGGTGTCTGCCTGCACGAAGGGTTGGAACAGGCGGTCGCACTCTGCCTGGCTCAGGCCGATGCCGGAGTCGGTCGCCTCCAAACGCAACCAGGCCTGGGCAGCCTCGCGACGGCACGACACACCCAGCTGCACACGACCGGACGCGGTGAACTTCAGCGCATTGCTGGCCAGGTTGCGCAGCACCCGCTCGATCGCCGCCATCGGCGCCACGGCACCTTCCGGCACGTCGGCACCCACCACGCAATCGAGCTGCAGGCCCTTGGCATTGGCCATCGGGGCATACAGCAGCGCCACCCGCTCGAGCATCGCCGCCGGTGAGAAGCGCTCGGGCGTCAGTGTCCACTGGCCGGACTCGATGCGCGACAGGTCAAGCACGTCGGTGATGATGTCCATGAGTGAATCGGCGGACTGGCGCAGGCGCAGCACCCGTTCCATCGACTCTGCGGGCAGGGGCGCGCGCGCCAGCAGTTCCAGGTGGCCGATGATGCCGTGCAACGGCGTGCGGATCTCATGGCTCATCGCCGCCACGAAATGCGATTTGGCGCGGCTGCATGATTCGGCGGCAGCGGTCTGCGCTCGCTCGGCCAGCAGGGCGCGCATGTCCTCGCTGATGTCCTCCACCATCAGCAGCACCCCGCCCGGCCACGCGTGCCCGCCGCAGTGGACATGAGTACGGTGGAACAGGCGCTGCTGCGGATCGCTGGCCAGCGGCAGCTCACCGCCGAGGGTGACCGGGCCATCGGCCAGATCAGCCTGCTCCACCGCGGCACGCAGCTGTGGAATCAAGCGGCCACCACAGGCGCGATCCATCCGTTGCAAGGGACTATTGAGGTCCTGCACTTCGCCGCTGCGGGCGTCCAGCAGCGCGACCCCGACCGGGACGTACTCCAGCAGCAATCGCAGCCGCTGGTCGCGCGCATAGATGGCCTTCACCTGGCTCAACGCTGGCATGTACATGCGCTTGTGCAGCCACAGCAGGAAGACCCACAGCACGGCCAGCGCGGCGATCAGTGAGGCCACACCCGACAGCAGCATCGGCGCGATGCCACGCAGGATGTCGCGCCAGCGATAGGTTTCCACCAGCGTCCAGGGCGTGCCGTTCACCGCCAGCGCCAGGGTGAAGCGCCCGTTGTGGAAGCGTGCGCGGGTGGCATTGCCGAGCAGCACCCAGTCGACATCGGCGCTGGCAACATCATGAGCATCCTCGCGACTGGACAGCACGCGCAGGCCGTCACGGTCCAGCAGCATCAGGTGGCCCTGGCTGTTGCGGCGAAGCAGGTCCTGCAAGCGGGCCAGGGGTTCGTACGCGACGAACGTGGCAATGGGGGCGTCGCCGGCACTGGCCTGGAACACCGACACCAGCGAGGATTCGCCGCTGATCGGATGGCGGCCGAAGGTACGTTGCGGCGCGTCGCTGCGCGCCAGGCTCTCCAGCAACGGCACCTGGTCATGCAGCGAGGCCGGCGCCAGCAGCTGCGCCGGGGCCCGCAGGTGCGCGAAGATCTCTTCGCGCGAGCGCATGCCCAGCGCGTCCGCTAGGCTGCGCTCGGTCAGGCCGTTGTCCAGCGACAGGTACTGTCCGCTGGGGTCGAAGAAGTATGAAGCCCCCACTGGCTCGCCTTCATCAGAGGTGCGGGTCAGGCGTTGGATCAGCGAGACGGCGGCGCTCAGCTGCAGGTAGCGCTTCAGCTCCCGCGGCTGCCACTGCAGTGTCTGCAGGCCCAGTGCCATCTGCGGCCGGCTGCTGTCGTCGGCCACCACCAGCAGCCGCTGGCCACCCTGCAGGTACGCCTGGTACATCGCATCGGAACTGGCCTGGCCCAATCGCGCGTCGTGGCCCCAGGCGTACTCGGCCATGTTGGCCAGGCGGGCGTAGCTGGCATCCTGCCGCGCCAGCTGGATCTGCAATGCATTGTGGGCACGGCGGAAATCGGCGATGCGACGGGCCTCGTAGGCGTTCACCTGGACCACGATGAGGGTGATCAGCACGCTGATCGACAGCAGGCTGAGTACCGCCCCGCACGCCAGCATCAGCCGACGTGGGTAGCGTCGCAGTGCCAGCAGCTCGCCGCCATCGGCCGGACCCGCGCCAGCACGGGCGTGCAGGCGGTACGGGGACGCTGCGATGGCGGGACGGGACGACGGCATGGCAGAAGGCGGCGCTGGACGCACGCAGGAAGATCGGGGACGGTCAGCATGCAATCGCCCTCTCCCTATCGATGTAGGACGATGTCCAAATTCGACGATTGATATGTCGTATTCCGCCCGAATCTCTACCCCCCCCCCCCCACAATTCGTACTTGTCCGGTTTCTACACTTCCCACCCACCGCGACCCTGTTCGTCCCGAATGTCAGGACACGGAGAGACCGCGATGTGGGCACGACGCATGGGCGAACGCTGGTGGCTGCTGCGGCTGTTCAGCCGGCATGCACTCGATCAGGCCAGCTTGCGCCTGGGCGGCGTCGCCGCGCGCCTGCTGTCGCCGTCGCAACAACGGCGCATCGCCTGCCGGATCTCCACTGCGCTGGGGCCCTGCCTGCAACCCCGTCGCTACCAGAGCGCCTGTAGCGCCCTGCAACAGCTCGGCCTGCCCGCCGGCACGGCGAGCAGGCTGGGCAGCATCGTGCTGGCGCACGCGTGGCTGCGACGCATGCGCCTGCGCCACCTGCGCTTACTCCCCTTCCCCGCCGTGAAACGGCATGCGCGCCTGATCACCTGGAAAGACCCTCAGGCGCTCTGGGCAGCAGGAGCCGGCAGGCGCCGGGTGGTCTGCGTGCTACCCACCGGTGATGTCGAACTGGCCATCGCCGCCGTGCTGGACCGGCCGGGTGCGCCGGCACACTACTTCATCCGCTGCCCGCACGCTCCAGGCTCGGCCGAGCATCGAATCCTGTCGGCACTGCAGGGCCAGGGCCATCGCCTGGACATCGGATCATCGTCCATGCCCGGCCAGGGCTGGCGGCAGCTGCAACGTGGCGCCACGATCATCGCGCTGCTGGACCCACTGCTGATGGCACATTCCGCCCTGCCGGGCCATCACCAACCCGCACCGTTGCGGCTTGCGCGACTGGCGCGGGTGCCGGTGCTGCTTGCCGGGCATCGCAACGATGACGACGGCGCCGGCACCCTGCACGTGCTGGGTGAGTTCCGGCTGGATGGGAGCGCTGCGCAGTCGGACGCACTGTCCAGCGCGGTGCAGGCATTTCTTGCCGCATCACCGTTGGACTGGATGGCGCCAGGGTAAACCCGAAAGCCGCAGCGGTCGGGTCCCGCTGCGGCTGTGGGCTCAGGCTACGATGAGCGCGACGTTGATGTTGTTGCGGGTGGCATGCGAGTACGGACAAACGACGTGGGCCTTGCTGACCAGAGCACGTGCCTGCTCGCTGTCGACGCCCGGCAGCGAGATGGTCAGCGCTACGTCGATGGCGAAGCCGGTGCTGACCGGGCCAATGCCCACGCGACCGGTAACCGAAGCATTGTCGGGGATGCTCACGCCCTCCTGGCCGGCCACATGACGCAGGGCCCCCAGGAAGCACGCGGAATAGCCTGCCGCGAACAGCTGTTCCGGGTTGGTGCCCTTGCCGCCAGTGCCCCCCAGCTCCGCCGGCGTCGACAGTGCGATATCCAGCGCCTTGTCCGACGACGCGGCATGGCCTTCGCGGCCGCCGACAGCGGTGGCCTGGGCGGTGTACAGGATCTTTTCAATGCTCATGGAGTGCTCCCTTTGCGTGGTTGCGCGGCCACGGATGCGGCCGCGACATGCATCGTGGGAGCGGAATCGAACCGGTTCCATCGGACAGGGACGATTGCCTGCTGCCTTGACGACCCGCATCAGGGACGCGATTGTGCGAACGCGGCCAGTACCGCCAAGTGCCCGACGTAGTACAGATAGAACGCCCACCGCCAGCGCGGCAGTGGCCATGTCACCCGCGCGGCCAGCAGCACCACCGGCACGGCCAGCAATGCCCAGCCGTTGTGGTTCGCCCAGCACACTGCTGCGAGCCCGACCAGCAGCAGCCACCACGCGCGATGCCGGAACGCGATCCATCCCAGCAGCACGCAGCCGACACCCGCCCACTGGTAATCCACGAACATCGGCAGCACGCCGGCAGCCAGCAACAGCAGAACGGGCCGATGGTTCGCCAGCGCATGAACGGCCACGACCGCCAAAGTGAAGGTAAGCAGGATGTTGAGCGGCAGCCAGGAACCAAACGCGAATGCGTGCAATGGCTGCGCGATCAGCCCCCACAACGCGAGCCGGCGTATCGATTTGCGCAGGTCGGCCCCGGGCTGGGCCAGGTTGCAGGCCATCACCAGCGCGAACAGCGGGAAGGCAATGCGCCCCAGTTCGCTGACCACCGGTACGTAGCCGCCAAAGACCACCTTGGCCACGTGATCACCGGTCATGGCCAGCAGTGCGATCCACTTCAGCAGCTCGCGCGCGCCGCTGCAGAGGGTGAAGTTGAAGGTTGACGTCCCGGTCGTGGTCGCTTGCATCGCGGAAGCTTATGCGCATCGGCCAGCCCATTTCCAGCGCCGCGCAGGAGCCCGTCGCTGCAGCCCGCAGGTGGCGGCGCTATGCTGGCCGCCCCAGCTTGTGAGACACCTGCCATGCGCACCCTGTACCCCGCCATCGAGCCCTATCGCGAGTTCACCCTGCCGGTAAGCGATATGCACACGCTGCACATCGAAGAGTGCGGCACGCCGGGCGGCATTCCGGTGGTGTACCTGCACGGCGGCCCAGGCGCGGGCATTTCAGCTACCCATCGCCGTTTCTTCGATCCGGCACGCTACCGCATTGTGTTGATCGACCAGCGTGGCAGCGGCCGCTCCACCCCGTTCGGCGAGCTGCGCGACAACACCACGCAGGACCTGGTGGCGGACATCGAGACGGTGCGTGAGCACCTGGGCATCGAGCGTTGGCTGGTCTATGGCGGCTCCTGGGGGTCGACCCTGTCACTGGCCTACGCACAGGCGCATCCCGAGCGCGCCACCGGCCTGATCGTGCGTGGCGTATTCCTCGGCCGCGAAATGGAAAACCGCTGGTTCGCCGAGGCCAACGGCGGTGCGCGCTGGATCTTCCCGGAGCGCTGGGACCGCTATGAGGCCTACATTCCGAAAGCCGAGCGCGGCGACATGATCGCAGCCTACTGGTCGCGGCTGGACAGCGCGGACGAGACGACCCGCATCGAAGCCGCGCAGGCCTGGCTGGGCTGGGAGGACAACGCGGCCACCCTGCAGCACGACGTGGATGCGCAATCCACCGACGACCCGCTGGACACATTGGCAAAGGCCCGCATTGAAGCGCATTACTTCCGCAACAGCGTCTTCCTGGAGCCGGACCAGCTGCTGCGCGATATCGATCGCATCCGCCACCTGCCCTGCGTGATCGTGCAGGGGCGCTACGACATGATCTGCCCGCCGCGCAGTGCGTGGGATCTGGCCAAGGCCTGGCCGGAAGCCCGGCTGGAGATGGTGACCTCCGGCCACAGCGCGAACGAGCCGGCCACGGTGGATGCGCTGGTGCGGGCGACGGACGCCTTTGCCGACCGTTTCTGAGCAGATGGTAGTGCCGGCCGCTGGCCGGCATCCCACCGTTCGAGGGTAGCGCCGACTCCGCGCAATCGCTGCTGCGCGGCCAGGTGAATGGCGACCCACCGGCAACGGTCCACGGCCCCATTCTTCGCAGCCCGCTTACAGCTCCGCGCAGAAGATCCGGCGGTGACCACCGCACCGGTGGTTCGCCCTTTCCCCAGGAGCACGCCATGACCGGTTATCGCTGCCTTCCCATCGCTCTCTCGCTATCTGCGGGCCTGCTGCTGGGCGCCTGTTCCAATCCGCAGGAGGCCAGCAAGGCCACCGCCGCCGAGGATGTGACAGAAGTAAGGCTCATCCCTGCCTACGAATCGCTGGACAAGGACAAGGACGGCATCGTCACGCTGGCCGAGGTGGATGCCGTGGCACCGGACTGGGCCGAACGACTGCACGCCTGCGACACCGACCGCAACAAGACGCTGAGCCGCGGCGAGTACGACGTGTGCAAGCAGACCAGCGCTTCGCATTGATCCATCATTGAGCCCTCGACTGGCGCTGCGCATGCTGGCTATACCAAGGTATAGCCGGGCTAACCCACGAGCCTCTAGGCCCGTCCCATTCAGGGGCGGACAATAGCGCCACTGGCCAGGGCAATCCTGGCCGGCACCCTCCCCTCATGGAGACGCAGATGGACCCCGACCCTGCCGGGCGCACCGCGCCCCGGATGACCGCTTGTTGCCTGTTCCTGGCGCCTGCCCGCCGGCCCCTGCCTGCCTGAGTGACGGGGGGCCGCCAGGCGCCGTTTGCCTGGAGAGCACCCCCATGTCCTACAAGATCCTCTACATCACCCTGCGCCGCCTGATCGGCGAGCGCGATGTTGCCGCGCTGCGCAGCCAGCTGCTGCAGCACGGCCCCGTGATGTTTGCCCGTTCGCTGTCACTCGGTTCGCCACGCGTGGTGGCCGACGCGCTGTCGCTGCTGCCGATCAGCGAGCGCATCACCGTGCTGCGCCACCTGCCCTATCCCCTGCGCGATGCAATGAAGCCGCTGTGCGTCGGCGGCAGCCAGCGCCTGCACATGCAGCCGTGGTCGCCGGCAGTGCTGGCGATGCGCCACGCCTGATCTGCCTCACCCATTCCGTTCGTGTTCCGGCTGCGGCCGGCTCTGACATTCGAGGAGCGTCCCATGAGCCTGCTCAATGCCTGGTTCAACGCCTTCCTGCGCAGCCGTCGCGCAGGCAACCTGTTCCGCCGCCGCGCGATGCCCGAAGCCGGGTTTGGCCCGGGCAGCGCCGAAGCGGCGCCGTTCGCGCTTACCACCGGCTTGGTCACCCTTGCCCAGCAGGATGAAACCCAGCTGCTGGCCACCTTGGAATCGCATGCCGATGGCCTCAGCCCGCATGAGGCCGAGGAGCGACTGGCCACGCTCGGCCCCAACGAGGTGGATCACGAGAAGCCGCTGCCGTGGTGGCGCCATCTGTGGCAGTGCTACCGCAATCCGTTCAACCTGCTGCTGACCGTGCTGGCGGCGGTGTCCTGGCTGACCGAGGACATCAAGGCGACGATCGTGATTGGCGCGATGGTGCTGTTGTCGACGCTGATCCGCTTCGTGCAGGAAGGTCGCTCGAACCGCGCCGCCGAGCGGCTGAAGGCATTGGTCGGCAATACCGCACGCGTGCTGCGCCGCAATCCGGGCACCGAGGCTGCGGATGTGGCCGACCAGTACTTCGGCGCGCACCTGCACAGCCGGCGCCCGGCGCGCCTGCTGGACCTGCCGATCCGCGAACTGGTGCCCGGTGACCACATCGTGCTGTCGGCCGGCGACATGATTCCAGCCGATTGCCGCGTGCTGACCGCCAAGGACCTGTTCGTCGCTCAGGCAGCGATGACCGGCGAATCGCTGCCGGTGGAAAAGTTCGCATACCCCGGCGACGGCCTGGCTGGCCTGCTGGAACAGCACAACCTGCTGTTCATGGGCACCAATGTGGTGTCCGGCACTGCCACGGCCGTTGTGCTGGCCACCGGCAACCGCACCTATTTCGGCACGCTGGCCCTGCGCAGCACCGCCACCGACCGTGCGCCGACCGCGTTCCAGGCCGGCGTCAACAGTGTCAGCTGGCTGCTGATCCGCTTCGCGCTGGTGATGGTGCCGTTCGTGCTGCTGATCAACGGCTGGACCAAGGGCGACTGGACCGAAGCATTCCTGTTCGCGCTGTCGGTGGCGGTGGGCCTGACGCCGGAAATGCTGCCGATGATCGTTACCTCCACCCTGGCCAAGGGTGCGGTGCTGCTGTCGCGGCGCAAGGTGATCGTCAAGCGCCTGGACGCCATCCAGAACTTCGGCGCGATGGAAGTGCTGTGCACCGACAAGACCGGCACGCTCACCCAGGACAGGATCGCGCTGGAGCGCCACACCGACGTGTTCGGTCACGATTCGGAAGACGTGCTGAAGTTCGCCTACCTCAACAGCCACTTCCAGACCGGCCTGATCAACCTGCTGGACCGTGCGGTGCTGGAGCACGTGGAGCTGCAGAGTTCGCTGCGGCTGTCCCAGGACTACCACAAGGTGGATGAGATCCCGTTCGACTTCGAGCGCCGCCGCATGTCGGTGGTGGTGTCCGAGCGCGAGGACCATCATGAGCTGATCTGCAAGGGGGCAGTGGAAGAAATGCTGGCGGTGTGCAGCACCGTGCGCGAGAACGGCCAGGACATGCCGCTGGATGAACATCGCCTGGCCCGCGTGCGGCAGACCACCGAAGAGCTGAACGAACAGGGCCTGCGCGTGGTGGCGGTGGCGATGAAGGAGACCGCCGCGAGCCAGACCACCTATTCGCAGGCCGACGAATGTGGCCTGACCCTGGTCGGCTACGTCGCCTTCCTGGACCCGCCGAAGGAATCGGCAGCGCAGGCGCTGCAGGCGCTGGCCGCGCATGGCGTGGAGGTCAAGGTGTTCACCGGCGACAACGAACTGGTGACCGCCCGCGTCTGCGCGCAGGTGGGGCTGGACGCCGACACCATCCTGACCGGCCCTCAGATCGAGCGCATGGATGATGGCGCATTGTCACGGGCACTGCACCACCACCGCGTGTTCGCGCGGCTGACGCCGCTGCACAAGGAACGGCTGGTACGCGAGCTGCGCGCCCAAGGCAAGGTGGTCGGCTTCCTCGGTGACGGCATCAACGATGCCCCGGCACTGCGTGCGGCCGATATCGGCATCAGCGTGGACAGTGCAGTGGACATCGCCAAGGAGGCGGCTGACATCATCCTGCTGGAAAAGAACCTGATGGTGCTGGAGGAAGGTGTCATCCAGGGCCGGCGCACGTTCAACAACATGCTGAAGTACATCCGCATGACCGCCAGTTCCAACTTCGGCAACGTGTTCTCGGTGCTGGTGGCCTCCGCCTTCCTGCCGTTCCTGCCGATGCTGCCGCTGCAGCTGCTGGTGCAGAACCTGCTGTACGACATCTCGCAGATCGCCATTCCGTTCGACAACGTGGACGAGGAACTGGTACGCAGGCCGCTGAAGTGGAACCCGGCGGACATCGGCCGCTTCATGGTGTTCTTCGGGCCGATCAGCTCGATCTTCGACCTGACCTGCTTCGCGCTGATGTGGTACGTGTTCGATGCGCGCACCGCCGCCGACCAGAGCCTGTTCCAGTCCGGCTGGTTCGTGGTCGGCCTGCTGACCCAGACCCTGATCGTGCACATGATCCGTACGCCGAAGGTACCGTTCCTGCAGAGCATCGCCGCGCCGCCACTGCTGCTGATGACCGGCCTGATCATGGCCATCGGCGTGGCCCTGCCGATGAGCCCGTTGGCCGGTTACTTCAAGCTGCAGGCGCTGCCGGCTGGCTACTGGCCGTTCCTGGTGGCGATCCTGTTCGGCTATGCGGTGCTGACCACCGCGCTGAAGAAGTTCTACATCCGCCGGTACGGGTGGCAGTAAACGCCCGCCGCTTGTCCAGGGAGAAACACAATGGACATCGATCCCAACCTGCCGGCCTTCAACGCCGGCGCGACCTTGAGCTCGCTGATCAGCCTGTCGGTGGCGTTCCTGCTGGGCACGGCCATCGGCTTGGAGCGGCAGCTGCGCCAGCGCACCGCAGGCCTGCGCACCAACACGCTGGTGGCGGTGGGCGCGGCAGTGCTCGTCGATCTGGCGGTGCGCTTCCATGACCTGTACGGTGGTCCACCCTCGCCGCTGCACGTGGTGGCCTATGTGATCTCCGGCGTCGGCTTCCTCGGCGCCGGTGCGATCATGAAGGACGGCGCCCAGGTGTCCGGCCTGAACACCGCCGCCACCCTGTGGGGCTCGGCGGCGGTGGGTGCGTGTGCCGGCATCAAGCTGCTGCCGGAGGCGGTGTTGGCAGCGGTGTTCGTGCTGGCCGCCAATACCCTGCTGCGGCCGGTGGTGAACCGCATCCAGCGGCAGCCGCTGCCGGAAGCGTTCAGCGAGGCGACCTATGCGATCAACGTGGTCTGCCAGCGCGAGCAGCAGGCCGAGGTACTGGACCGGTTGTTGCTGCTGCTTGAGCAGGCGCATTACCCGGTGCGCGCGGTGGACCAGCGCCCGTTCGGCGAGCGCGATGTGGAGATCGAAGCGGTGCTGTACGCCACCACGGTGGATGCCGGTGAGCTCGATGCCGTGCTCGGCACAAGCCCTCATCGCCCCCGCCATTCAATTGCTGTGCCGACCAACGGTCGGCACCTACCAGGAGTCGGCACCCACCGCACGAGAGCACGCCGACCAAGGTCGGCATCCAACGGTGATGGCTTTGCTATCCTTTTCCCCCACGCCAGGGAGCTCCCCGATGCCATCGCTGTCGCCCCGCCGCCCGCTGGTGCTGCTGGCCCTGATCGTCGTGATGGCGGCGATCTTCCTGATCGACACCGTCACCGATTATGCGGTTGCCGCGGCCTGCTTCTATGCAGCGGTCATCCTTGCGGCGTCGCGCGTGCTGGGCGCGCGCGGGCTGATCACCCTGGCCATCGCCTGCATCGCGCTGACCGGGTTGAGCTTCTTCCTGACCCGCTTCGGCACCTACCGCATCGGCCTGGTCAACTCGGTGATCGGCATGCTGGTGATCGGCATCACCACCTATCTCGCTCTGAACATGGAAGCGGCCAAGGCCGCAGTGCAGGAAGCGCAGGGCCGCCTGCTGCGGGTGGCACGCGCGTCCACCGTAGGCGAGCTCACCACCTCCATCGCCCATGAAGTCAACCAGCCACTGGCCGCAATCGCCAGCAGCGCCGAAGCCTGCCAGCGCTGGCTGGCGCAGGACCCGCCGAACGTGGACAAGGCCCGGCAGACCGTGGCCCGCATCCTCGCCGACGCGCACCGCGCCGGTGACGTGATCGCCCGCATCCGCGGTCTGACCCAGGGCGCGGCACCGGAACGACGCGCCTTCGACCTGAACCAGGCGGTGGAGGAAATGCTGGCGCTGTCGCGCAGCGAACTGAACCGGCATGGCGTGGCCGTAGCCCTGCTGCTGGACCCCGACCTGCCACAGGTACACGCCGACCCCGTGCAGGTGCAGCAGGTGATCGGCAACCTGATCCTCAATGCAGTGGATGCAATGGAAGCCATACCCGCAGGCGACCGGCGTCTGTCGCTGCTGACCCGGCGCGACGGCCAGCGTGTCAGCCTCAGCGTACGCGACCGTGGCGTCGGCCTGCCCGCCGACCATCCCGAACGCGTCTTCGATGCGTTCTGGACCACCAAGTCACACGGGCTGGGCCTGGGCCTCAGCCTGAGCCGTTCGATGATCGAAGCCAACGACGGCCAGATCCGCGCCGAACGGCCGGCAGGCGGCGGTGCCTGCTTCGTGTTCGACCTGCCCATCGTCACGGATGCCCAACATGCGTAGGCCCGCTACCCCTGCCGTCGATCCGGCACCCATCGTGTATGTGGTCGACGACGATCCGTCGGTGCGCGCGGCGCTGGAAGACCTGCTGGCATCGATGGGCTTGCGGGTGCACGCCTTTGCATCCACCCAGGCGTTCCTTGAACACGACCTGGTAGACGCACCGGCCTGCCTGGTGCTGGACGTGCGCATGCCCGGCCAGAGCGGCCTGGAATTCCACCGCACGATGGGCAACCATGGGTTGCGGCTGCCGGTGGTGTTCATCACCGGCCACGGCGACATCGCCATGGGTGTCAACGCAATCAAGGACGGCGCCATCGAATTCCTGACCAAGCCCTTCCGTGACCAGGAGCTGCTCGATGCCATCCACAGGGGCATCGAGATCGACCGCCAGCGCCGCCGCGACGGCGACGTGCTGTGCGCCCTGCAGCAGCGCTGGGATTCATTGAGCGCGGGCGAGCGTGAGGTGGTCGATGGCGTGGTGCGCGGCCGCCTCAACAAGCAGATCGCCGCTGACCTCGGGGTCAGCGAGATCACGGTCAAGGTGCGTCGTGCGCAGGTGATGCGCAAGATGGGCGCGCGCACCCTGGTTGACCTGGTACGCATGTACGACCGCCTGCAGGCGGGGACGCCATGAACGCCTACGTCGCCTTGCTGCGCGCGGTCAACGTCGGCGGCACCGGCAAGCTGCCGATGCGCGAACTGGTGGCGATGTGCGAGGACGCAGGCTTCGCCGATGTCCGCACCTACATCGCCAGCGGCAACGTGGTGTTCCGCAGCTCGCTCGACGAGGCGGGCGTGCGCCAGGCCCTCGGCGAGCGGCTCAAGGTCTATGCTGGCAAGCCGGTGGGCGTGCTGGTGCGCTCGGCCAACGAGATCGCCGGCGTGGTGGCGCGCAATCCATTTCCGCAGGCGGCCGGCAACCGTGTGGTCGCCCTGTTCCTCGACGGCAGCCTGCCCGCCGATCCGCTCGACGGCGTGACCGGCCTGCGCGACGAACAGCTCGCACTCGGCACGCGCGAGATCTTCATCCATTACGGAGACGGCATGGCCGGCTCGCGCCTGCGGATGCCCTATGCCCAGCAAGGCACTGCCCGCAACATGAACACGGTGGGCAAGCTTGCCGCGATGGCCGCCGCGCTGGCCTAGCCTGCCAGCATTTCTTGTGCAGCGGTGCTGAAGTCGAGTGTCAATCGACTGCTCAGCGCTTGCGCTCGATGGCGGCTGGAGCGCTTTGCTGACGCAACGGATCACGCCCGCTGCAGGCGACGCTTCAACCGCGTATCCATCAACCCCACGGCCAGCAGCACCGCACTGGTCAGCCAACCGGCGGCCAGCAGATGGCTGTGCGGCAAGACCACGCCCAACACAACCAGCGCCATGGCACCGAACAGATGCGAATACGGGGCGCGCCCGTACACAACGCGCTTGTAGAGGGCGCTGCCAAGCAGGTAGATCAACGGCCCGGCGGCCAGCACCGCTGCATATACCGGCGTCATCGCCGCTTCCGGGTGATCCATCACCAGGTCGTTGCCCACCGCGGTGGCGATGATGCCGGCGATCAGCAATGCATGCACATAATGGAAGTTGGCCCCCATCCGTCCGGGGTCTTCCGCGTGGGTGATGGCCTCTGTGGCATCGTGGCTGGAGATGCCAAAGTACAGCCACCACATGGCAATCGTGCCGGCGAAGGTGGCCAGCACCGCCGATACCACTTCAAGGTCCCAGTGCTCGACGTCGCTGAGCACACCCCCTGTGGCCAGCAACGTCTCACCCAGTGCGACGATGACGAACAGCTGGCAGCGTTCGGCCAGGTGCCCCCCCTCAATGGTCCAGTCGCGGGTGTGCGAACGACCCATGCCCGGGAACGCGAAGCCAAACATCGGCGAGATGTATTCGCAGGCCACCGCCATCGCCCACAGTGCCAGCCGCAGGTGGCCCTCGGCCGCCGCGCCGGCCAGCCAGAAACAGGCCGACACGCTGACCCAGGCCAGCATGCGGCGGAAGTTCGGCGCCAACGGATGGTTGCGGCCGACCTCCAGCAACACGAACGCGGTGCGTCCGACCTGCATCGTGGCGTACGCCCCGGCGAAGATCCACGCACGATCGGCGAATGCCTCGGGAATGGACGAGGACATCAACAACGCCAGCAGCATGGTGCCGAACATCAGGCCCCGGATGCGCGGCGCCTCCGGGTCGAACCAGTTGCTGACCCAGCACGCGTATTGCCAGCCGAGCCAGACCGCGAACCACAGCACCAGGGTCTGCAGCACGCCGGCCAGGTCCAGGTGATGCAGCAGATGGTGGCTGAGCTGGGTGACCGCGAACACGTAGACCAGGTCGAAGAACAGTTCTTCGTAGGTCACGCGGGCATGATGGCCATCGCGGTGGCGCAGCGCGGGCAGGCGCAGTCGGGTACTCATGCAACTCCTTCAGCGCGCCAGGCGCCAGTACAGGAAACCGGCCAGCAGCGCCGGCACGGCGAACACCAGCAGCAGGATCGGCAGCTCCTCGCGTACTGCGTAACCGGCCCTGCTGACCCCCACCCACATGTTGGCCACGGCCACCAGCAGCCAGGTGGCGATGAAGGCGATCAGCGCCGTGGACAGCTGCGAGGTGCCCACGCTCCAGAGGCGGCCAAACAGCAGGAACACCCCTAGCAGGAGCACGCCACCCAGCATCACCATGAGCACATGCATGGTCCACCTCCTTGAGCCTGAAAGCAGACTAGCCCCGGCCGATTCTGCGCTCCAGCCTGTGGAGATGGATTCACAATCCACAGCAAGCGAACAATCCCTGCATCGACTGCGGCGGAGCTTATGGCAGCCATGAATTATTCGCGAAACGGCCGGCGCGGCCCGCGTGCTAGCTTCATCGGCCCCAGTCCAGACACCTTTCTGCCATGCGCCTCTGCCTGACTACCCTCGCCCTGGCTGCCACGCTTGCCTTTGATGTCACTGCCGCCGACGAACCGCTGCCCCAGCTCCGGGCCTACACGGTGGACAGTTCATGGCTGCAGCCGATGGCACCGCTGCAGATTGCCGACCACACCTGGCAGATCGGCACCGAGGACCTTACCGCACTGCTGGTCCAGACCGCCGACGGCGCCGTGCTGCTGGATGGCGGCATGCCGCAGATGGCCGGTCACCTGCTGGACAACATGAAGCTGCGCGACGTGGCCCCGCAGGACCTGCGATTGATCCTGCTCAGCCATGCGCATGCCGACCATGCCGGCCCGGTGGCGGAACTGAAGCGCCGTACCGGTGCAAAAGTGGTGGCCAACGCCGAATCGGCCGCGCTGCTGGCGCGCGGTGGCAGCAACGACCTGCACTTTGGCGACAGCATCACCTTTCCGCCGGTCAGCACCGACCGCATCATCATGGATGGCGAGGTGGTCAACGTGGGCGGCATCGCGTTCACCGCGCACTTCATGCCGGGACACACCCCGGGCAGCACTGCCTGGACCTGGACCGATACCCGCGATGGCAAGCCGGTGCGCATCGCCTATGCCGACAGCCTGAGCGCGCCGGGCTACCAGCTCCAGGGCAACGCCCGCTATCCCCGCCTGGTCCAGGACTACCGACGCAGCTTCGCCATGGTGCGCGGCCTGCCCTGCGACCTGTTGCTGACTCCGCATCCGGGCGCCAGCAACTGGAACTATGCTGCTGGCAGCAACGCCAGCGAGAACGTACTGAGCTGCAAAGCCTACGCGGATGCGGCCGAGAAGAAGTTCGACGCGCAGTTGGCCAAGGAAACGGCCACGGCACGCTGATCCTGTAGAGCCGAGCCCATGCTCAGCTTGCCGGCCAAACACAGCCGAGCATAGGCTCGGCTCTACACAAGACGCGTCGGAGAGTGCCGGTCAGGACGACCGGCACCCTCCGTCCATCAGCCGCCCTGACCGTGCTCGGCAAACGGCTCGGTGCTGCCGTCGGTGCGCACCAGCTCGACGGTGTACGGCTGCACGTAGCCGTCCGGCATTTCCATGCCCGGCGAACCGGCTGGCATGCCGGGCAGCACCAGCCCGCGCGCGGCCGGGCGTTCGGCCAGCAGGCGCTTGATGTCCTCGGCCGGGATGTGACCCTCGACCACGTAACCGCCGATCTCGGCGGTATGGCAGGAGGCCTTGCCGACCGGCACGCCCAAGCGGACCTTGATTGGATTCATGTCATCGGTGTCGCGCACATCGACCTGGAAGCCGGCGGCCTTCAGGTGGTCGACCCAGATGCCGCAGCAACCGCAGCTGGCGGTCTTGTGCACGATGGCGACCGGCAAGGCTGGATCGATCTTGGCCGGGCTGGCCTGGGCCGGTGCTTCGCTGGCGACCGGTGCCGCGGAGGATTCTTCGGCGGCACGAGCGCAGGCGGTCGTGGCCAGCACGGTGCCCAGCAGCAGGCCGAGGGAAAGAGTACGGTTCATTGAGTGATTCCTTTGCAGAGGCGGGCAAAGCGGCCCGCCACCCACGCATTGAAGGCGCAGGTAGCGCCGAGAGAAAGTCGAACAGTCATGGCAGGCGCTTGAGGCCTGCAGGAATTCACGCGATGGGGGGACGCAACGGATCCGGCATCAACGGGGGCGCGCGTTGCTGGCTACTGGCTGGAGCGGGCGCCTCGCGCCAAAGGGAGGCTGGTGTCCCGTTCAGCGTTGCCAACATGCCCAAGTACGCCAGCGGGCATTCGCACTGGCCACTCTGGCAAGCCGCCGGACCTGCATCATCGCAACACCCCGCCGAAGCTATCCCGGCCGAGTGCGGTGCCACGCAATGGTCCTGGCTGGCCGGACCGCTGTAGGAAGACGCGGCGAGCGCCAGCGCCGGTGCATTCAGCACCAGGGCAACAAGCAGCATCCATCGCAGTATGAGGCCAGGCAGGTTCACCCGCCGATGATAGCCGATGCACAACTGCACAGCATGGGGTGGCAGCGCCCACGCCCGCCTGGCATCCACGCTGCCGACTTGCGCGACGGCCCCTGCTATGGCGAGATGGCGATCGTGGCCCACTGCCTTGCCATGCCCCTGTCCCTGACACGGAGTTTCTCCCATGAATGGATTCATGCGAACACTGCTTGTGATGCTGTTGTTGTCGTGCGCGACCATCGCCCACGCCGGTGCATCCGGTGAAGATGAAGCAAGCGAACGCGCCGAAGTCTCCCGGCAGGCAAAGCAACTGCTGGAGAAGCAGGATTTCGCCAGACTGGAGCAACTCGCCAGTCGTTACCGGGATACGGATCGCTACTTCAGCAGCGGTGTCTGGAAGCTCTCGGCGTACTACGTTGGCATCGGCTATGCCTTCAGCATGAGCAACCGTGACCCGGCCTATTGGCAGGGTCGCGAGAAACTCGTGCAGGCATGGATCTCGCGCTACCCCAGGTCGCCGTCGGCGCGCCTGGCCATGGCTGAGATGCTCAGCCACCAGGGATGGAGCATCCGCGGCCCCGGCTATGCAAATACGGTGAAGGAAGAGGACTGGGCTCCGTTCAAGGCGCTGCAGCAGCAGGCCGTTGACTACCTGCTGAAGTACAAGGACATCGCCAGCACGGACCCGTACTGGTACGAGTCGATGGAACACCGGGCGATCGAACAGAGTTGGGATGCAGACCGCTTCTTCGCATTGCATGACGAAGGCATCGCGCGCTATCCGGGCTACTTCCCGCTCTACTTTGCTGCCGTGCGCTATTTCGCTCCGAAGTGGGGCGGCGATCCGGCTGGCCTGGAAGCCTATGCACGCAGGGTCATGGCTGCGGCCCCACCGCAGGACCAATACATGCTGTACGCCCGTATCTACTGGGTCGCCTCGCAGCGGGAGTACGAGGACCGTCTGTTCACCGAGTCGAAAGTGAACTGGCCGACCATGAAGCGCGGCTTCGAAGACGTGATGTCACGTTATCCCTCGCCATGGAACCTGCAATCATTCGCGTACTTCGCCTGCCAGGCCAACGATCCCGTCAAGGCCCGTGAACTGCTGGCGCAGATCCAGGAACCGATCGTTGGCGCCTGGCGGGATACCGCCAACTATTTCCGTTGCTCCTTTGCGCTGGATGAACCCAATCCACATGCCGGAAGCCCATAGGACTGGATTGATCCACTGCTAGGTGACCGCCGGCATCGCCCGCATCCGCACCGGGATCGACTTGGCTGCGGGGGTGCCGCTGATCCCGTCGTGGTAATCCAGCGGCAGCAACGGGTTCAGTTCGGGGTAGTAGCCGGCCAGCGCGCCGCGCGGCATCGGGTAATCGAGCACGGTCAAGCCTTCGATGCGTCGCTGCACGCCATCACTGCTGATCGTCTCCAGGCTGACCAGCGCCTCCTTCCGCAGCCCGCGCGCCAGCCGGTCCTCGATGTTCATGAACAGCACCATGCGATCGTTGTACACGCCGCGATAGCGATCGTTGTAGCTGTAGATGGTGGTGTTGTACTGATCGTGCGAGCGCACGGTGGCCAGCCGCAGCATGTCGGGATCGTGAACCGGATCATCCACGTCCAGGCCAGGCATCACCAGGATGTTGGCCTTGCCATTGGGCGTGGGCCAGACGCGGCGACGCGGCGGGATATCCAGATGGAAGCCGTGCGGCTGCTGGATGCGCTGGTTGAAGCCGGTGTAGATCTCCGGGTACACGGCCGCGATCAACTCACGGATGTGTGCGTAGTCGTGCATGCAGCCTGCCCAGTCGACCCTGCTGCGTGGCAGCGTGGCCATCGCCATGCGACAGACGATCTCGACCTCGGGCAACACATCGGGGCTGACCGGCTCGAGTACGCCCCGCGAGGCGGTCACATTGGACATCGCGTCTTCAATGGTGACGAACTGCTCGCCGGCCGGCGTGACGATGCGCTCCGAGCGCGCCACCACCGGCAGGATCAGCGCATCGCGGCCATGAACAAGATGCCCACGGTTGAGCTTGGTGGCGATACCCACGGTCAGGTCCAGGCCACGCATCGCCTCGTACGCGCGCGGTGTGTCAGGCACTGCATGGATGAAATTCCCGCCCAGGCCGATGAAAACCCTGGCGCTGCCCGCCAGCATCGCCTCGATCGACTCGACCACGTGATGGCCATGCTCGCGCGGCGGGTCGAAGCCGAATACCTGCTGCACGCGGTCCAGGTAGGCCGGCTTCGGCTTTTCATCGATGCCGACAGTGCGGTCGCCCTGCACATTGGAATGGCCCCGGATCGGCCCGATGCCAGCACCGGGCTTGCCGAAGTTGCCACGCAGCAACAGCAGGTTGGCGACCTGCTGCAGCAGGCGCGAGCCGTACTGGTGCTGGGTCAGCCCCATGCCGTAGCAGATCACGGTGGCATTGGAGCGGATGTAGATCTCCGCACAGCGACGGATCTGCGCCTGCGAAATGCCGGACACCTGCACGATCTGATCCCAGTCCTGCGCCATCACGTCGTCGCGCAGCGCCTCCAGGCCCACCGTGTGTTCGGCGAGGAATGCATGGTCGAGCACACGCTCACCCTGCGCCTCGCGCTCGAACATCACCTTCATCATGCCCTTGATCAGGGCCAGGTCGCCGCCGATGCGGATGTGCACGAACTCGCTGCTGATCTCTGTCGAACCGAACGTGGCCATCTGCACCACGTCCTGCGGTTCTGCGAAGCGGATCAGCGCGCGCTCGGGCATCGGGTTGACCGCCACGATCGGGATGCCGCGTTTGCGTGCCTCCACCAGGTTGCTCATCATCCGCGGCGAATTGGTGCCGGTGTTCTGGCCAATCACGAAGATGGCCTCGGCGTGATCGAAATCCTGCAGCACGATGGTGCCCTTGCCCACCCCGATGGCCGGCGGCAGCCCGCGGCTGGTCGGCTCGTGGCACATGTTCGAGCAGTCCGGGAAATTATTGGTGCCGAACTCGCGCACGAAGATCGAATACAGGAACGCCGCTTCGTTGGGCGTGCGCCCGGAGGTGTAGAACTCGGCCTGGTGAGGACTGTCCAGTGCCCGCAGGTGACGGCCGATCAGTGCGAAGGCATCGTCCCAGCTGCACGGCACATAGTGATCGGTCGCAGCGTCGTAGCGCATCGGCTCTGTCAGCCGCCCCTGCATCTCCAGCCAGTAGTCGGTCTGCGCCATCAGCTCGGTCACGGTGTGCCGGGCGAACAGCTCACGACCGGCACGGAACTGCGTGGCTTCCCAGGCCAGTGCCTTCGCGCCGTTCTCGCAGAACTCCAGCTTCCTGCGTTCGTCGGCATCGGGGAACGCACAGCTGGGGCACTTGAAGCCACCGGGCTGGTTCATCGCCAGCAGCGCCTTCGACCCCTTGCCGATCACACTCTGCTGCAGCAGCACTTTGGCGGTGGCACCAGCGGCACCCCAGCCTCCGGCCGGCTGGTTGTAGGGCTTGTAGCGCGGCGGTTTCTGCTCGGACATGTTCGGGAACCTGGCGGAAGGAACGCAGCAACGAACGGCACAACGCGGTCCGGCGGTGCATTCAGTGGCACGACCAGCCGCACAGTCAAGCACGGCCCGCGGCGCTTCGCCAGAGGGCACAGGCTGTTTTCAGCACAACCTGCCATGGCAACGGTTACAGCCGCGTCTGCGCGCGACCACTGCGCTATCCTCGAAACCGCAGGCGGTGGCCCGCCCGCGTTTCTCCCTTGTCCGGACGCGCTGCATGCCTGATTCGATCCCGCCGCACACCCCGCCTGCCGGCACCGCCCAACGCCCGTTGCAGCGCTGGCGCGGCGGCACGCAACAGCAGCAGGTCGACGTGGTGGCCGAGGAAGTGCCGGTGGCGCTGCGCTACAACGATGCCGCCTTTGCCGTGATGATGGCCACACCCTGTGATCTGGAGGACTTCGCACTCGGATTTTCGCTCAGCGAAGGCCTGATCAGCGCGCCCTCGCAGCTGCTGTCGATCGATATCCACCCACAGCTGGAAGGCATCGAGCTGCAGATGACCGTGGACGAGGCTGCGCCCGGCGCAAACCTCGACCCCGACAATGGGCGCCTGCTGCCCGGCCGTGGTGGCTGTGGCCTGTGCGGCACGCGCCAGCTGGAAGAAGTGCTGCGCCCACTGCCGCAGATCCGCGAGCGCCGCAGCTATTCCGCCACCGCCCTGCAGCGGGCGTTGGCCAGCCTGGCGCAGCACCAGCCGATGAATGCGGCAAGCGGCTCGATCCACGCCGCGGCCTGGGCCGACGCCAGTGGGCGCATCGGCTGGGTACGCGAGGACGTGGGCCGCCACAATGCACTGGACAAGCTGATCGGTGCCCTGCACCACAACGAACACGCCATCGAAGGCGGCCTGCTGGTGATTTCCAGCCGGGCCAGCTACGAGATGGTCAGCAAGGCAGTGCGCGCCGGCGCCAGCGTGCTGGCGGCGGTGTCCGCGCCGACCGCGCTGGCGATCGATCTGGCCCGCAGCGCCGGCCTGTGCCTGGTCGGGTTCGCGCGGGAAAGCGGGTTCAATGTGTATACCCATCCGGAGCGGCTGCAGGCGCACGACGGCCACGCCCGCTGAGGATGGCCGGGAGCACTGCGTCCCCCGGCCCGGTACACCTCAGCGCAGCGCGACCTTCGGGAAGTCCACCGGCACGTCGAACGCCACGTTGACGTAGTTGGTGAACAGGTTGAGCGCCACATGCGCGAGGATCTCGACGACCTGCTCATCATCGAAGCCAGCCGCGCGCAGCGCCTGCACGTCGCCGTCGGCGATCTGCGCACGCTGCTCGACCACCTTCAACGCGAAGTCGAGCGCCGCCGCAGTGGCCGGGTCGCTGGACTGGCCGATCTGCGCGGCAGCCATCTGCTCGCTGCTGGCGCCGGCCTTGCGGCCCAATGCCGTGTGCGCGGCCAGGCAGTACTCGCAGGCGTTGCGGTTGGCGATGGCCACGGCGATCTGCTCGCCCAGCAGCGGCGACAGGCGACCGCCGCCCAGCGCGCCGAACGAACCCCACATGCTCTGCAGGGCAGCCGGCGAGTTGGCCACGGCGCGGAACATGGCCGGGGTGGCGCCGAAGGCAGCGTGGACCTGGCCCAGCAGGGCCTGGCGGTCGGCGGTGGTGTTGGCGGCATCGATCAGGGGGACACGGGACATGGTGGATCTCCTTGGGAAAGCGCCCGGGATTGGACGACCCGCTCATCCTAGGTAGACTCCCTGGACGCCACATCCTCAATGCGCCACATATGTTGTCCATACGTCCATGAGCATGCGCGCCGCCACCCCTGCGCCAGATCGACTCTCCTCTCTGCTGGAACGCTTCCGGGTGCAGGCGGCCCTGTTCCACAGTGGCCCGCTGTGCGGGCAGCATGTCTTCGAGCCGCAGCCCGGTCGTGCGTTCCTGCACATCCTGCGCCAGGGTGAGATGGAAGTCCGTCATCCTGGGGGCGATAGCACGCTGCCCCGGTTGAAGGTCGATACACCCAGCCTCCTGCTGTATCCGCAGCCGCTGCACCATGTGTTCTTCAACGCTCCGCTGGACGGCCCGGATTTCACCTGTGCCACGCTGGATTTCGATGGTGGCGCGCGCAATCCGATCGTGCAGTCGCTGCCACCGGTGATGGTGGTGCCGCTGGCCGCGATCACCGAACTGGATGACACCCTGCAGCTGCTGTTCGCCGAAGCCGATCGCCAGCGCTGCGGGTCACGGCTGCTGACCAACCGCCTGTTCGAGGTGGCGCTGATCCAGATCCTGCGCTGGGTGGTCGACCACCCGGATGCAGCCGGCGTCAGCCACGGGTTGATGCGGGGGCTGTCCGATGCGCGGCTGGCACGCACGCTGGTGGCGATGCACCAGGCACCGCAGGACGAATGGACGCTGCCGCGCATGGCCGCGACCGCCGGCATGTCGCGCAGCGCGTTCGCGGCCGTGTTCAAGGACGTGATGGAGGCAACGCCAGCCAGCTACCTGCTGGACTGGCGGCTGAGCCTGGCCTGCGCGCAGCTGCGGGCAGGCGTGGCGGTCAAGCAGGTGGCGATCGAGGTGGGGTTTGCCGATACCGCCTCGCTGTCGAAGGCGTTCCGCAAGCGATTGGGGGTATCGCCCAGGGCGTGGCTGGCCGCGAGCGCCGCGCAGGCTGGGCAGACGCGCGAGCGGTAGAGTCGACTGTCGGTCGACTAGCGCGCGAAGCGCGGGGTTTTCGTTGTCTGAGCGAAGAGCAGTCGACTGACAGTCGACTCTACAAGTGCGGTGATCCGTCAGACTTCGCCAACAGCCCGGCGATGCGCTCGGCAACACGGGCGCGCACGCCTGCATCCAGCTGGCCCTGGTACATCGCCTCGTAGATCCACAGGCCATCGGCAGCCAGCCGCGCCACGAAATTGTCGAGCGCTGCGCTGTCTTCCGCTGTACCCGCCTCCGGCGGCAGCGGTGCCCAGCGACGCACCGCCGGTCCCCACGGGCGCTCTTCGGCGTCCGGGTCGGCCGATTCCAGCATGAACATCAGTTCGGCACGGGTGGCGCTCTGGGCAGACACGCGCACGAAGGTCTGGTAACGCTCCAACGCAGTGGCCTGCTCGGCGGTCTTGCCCAGCAACGCTTCCATCGACGTCTCCCAAGCCTGCACCAGGTGCTCGTCGATGCCGCGCAGCAGCGCCTCGCGCGAAGGGAAGTGGTACAGCAGGCCGCCGCGGGTCAGCTTGGCCTCGGCCGCCACCGACTCGAAGGTGACCGCACGCACGCCGTCACGATTGATCACGTTGACGGCGGCGTCGAGGATGCGGTCGCGCTTGCTGGTTCTCATTGCCTCATTTTACGCGATCGGCCGCGCCCTCGCGGCTGCCGACGCGGCCGCGCAGCAGGCGCGCGATGATCGCCGCACCCAGCGCCAGCACCGCCGTGATCACCAGCAGCACGATCTGGTAGCCAAGGTCATACGCGGCCGCAGCCAGTGCGAACCACTCGCCCTGCCCGCTCTCGCGCGCGGCATGCAGCGCCTGGGTGAAACCCTCGCGGGCAAGCGCGGGCATATCGGCCGAGACCGGCAGGAACGCGCTGTACATTGCGGCACTCAGGCTGCCCAGCATCGCCACCGCCAGCAGGCCACCGAACTCATAGGACACTTCTTCCACCGACGAGGCCATGCCCGCACGGTGCGCCGGCACGTTGTTGAGGATGGCGGTGGACGCCACCGAGATGGCCGAACCCATACCGAAGCCGGTGATGGCCATGCCAGCCACCACCCAACCAAGGCCGTGCGGGAAACCGAACGCCACCACGCCGACGCCCAGCGCACCTCCGGCCAGGCCACCACAGATCAGCGGGCGCAGGCCAACCCGGTGCAGGATGCTGCCGCCGAGCAGCGCACTGGGCAGGCTGCCCAGTGCCGCCACCGACACCAGCAGGCCCGCCTGCAGCGGCGTGAAACCTGCCACCAGCTGGAAGCGCTGCGTGGTGACCAACTGCAGGCCGGCCATCGCGAACAGGGTGAACACCGCCGACAGCGTGCCGGCCAGGAACGCCGGATTACGGAAGATCGCAAAGTCCAGCAGCGGGTACGGCAGCTGCTGCTGGCGGCGCGCGAACGCCGCACCGCTGATGACGGCCAACACCAGCGCGCCTGCGCCCAGCGCATATGAGGGCGGCGTGGCGATCAGCGACTTGATCGCCAGCACCAGGCCGGACAGTGCAGCCAATGCCAGCACTGACGACACCAGGTCCCATGGCCGCGAGGTGTCGCGCCGTCCTTCCGGCGCCAGCAGCAGCGTGGCCACGAACGCGACCACCACCACCGGCACGTTGATCAGGAACACCGAGCCCCACCAGAAGTGCTGCAGCAGCCAGCCGCCAATGATCGGGCCGAGCGCCGCACCGACAATGGCGACCGAACCCCAGATCGCGATGGCGATGTTGCGTTCGCGTTCTTCGTGGAAGCTCAGTCCGATCAACGCCAACGTGGCCGGCATCATCGCTGCGGCACCGATCGCCAGGAATGCACGCGCGGCAATCAGCTGCGTTGCAGAGTCAGCGAACGCCGCTGCCAGCGAGGCCACGCCGAACACCACCAGGCCGATCAGGAACATGCGGCGGTGGCCGATGCGGTCGCCCAGCGTACCCGCCCCCAGCAGCAGACCGGCCATCACCAGCGGATAGGCGTTGATGATCCACAGCGCCTGGCCGGCACTGGCCGAGAGTTCTTCGGTCAGCGTGGGCAGTGCGGTGTAGAGCACGGAGTTGTCGAGCGTGACCAGCAACAGGCCAGCGGCGACGGTGAACAACAGTGCCCAGCGACGGGCACGCGACAGGGCCGGCGCACCGGCCAAGGGCTGGGACAAAGCCATGGGAGAACCTGGTGGGGTGGAGTACGGTCATAACTATACAGGATGTCCTGTATAGTTATGAAAACAGCGCCACCGATTCAGATTGGGGCCCGGGCAATGTTCATGTTGTCGTGCCCCTCATGCCGGGTCATGCCCGGTGTCAGGGATGATCACCGGCAATCTTCCGGCAGCGCGGCAATCGCCGATACCACCGCGCTCTGCATGCCCTGCCCCACGGCGGCGTCCAGCTCGCCGCCGATGCCCCCATGCTGGCGCCGCAGCTCGTCCTCGCACAGTCCACGCACGCGCGCACGGGCATTCGCGCGCAGGCTGCTGCACCGCCAGTCGGCGCCACCCAGCGGCAGCACCGAATACACCACGCTGTTGCAGGCGTTGCCGGCACGCTGCTGCAACGGCAGTCCACCAAAATCCCGCGGTTCGCTGCTGCGTTGCGGGTCGAAGTAGCTGTCCGGAAACGTGCGCGCGTACTGTTCGATATCCACCGCCATGCTGCGCCCACCGGCCAACGGCATCTGCAGCGGCTGCCCGCACGGCGTCGCATCGGCGCGGTGCTGGATGTACTGGTAGATCGGCCGGTCCAGCGATGGGTCCTGCTGGGTCACCGCGCTGACTGCCGCCAGCACCGGCAGCGATGCACGATTGGCCATGCGCGCCAGCAGCCCCGCCTGCGCCGGCTGGCAGCGGTCGCGCAATGTTGCTGCGAGCAGGAAGAGCACGTCGTTGCGAAACGCGGGGTCATCAACCAGACGCTGTTCGATACGCTGGCTGGCATCGGACGCCGGTGCCGGAAACGCGACTGCCGGCGGAGCAGCGGGTGCCGCCCGCCGCTGCCACCACACCAGCAGCACAACTGCGCCCAGCAGCACCGCGGTAGCCATGAGCCATCGCCTGCGCATCAGTTGCGGATCGCCGTCAGCGTGGCTGCCGCGGCATCGTAGGACGCGCTGGCGATGTCCGCGTCGAAACGCTTCACCTGCAGGCGGCCGGCAAGCCGGTACGGATCCCACAGATCGCCCAGCGCGATCGGTGTCGCCAGGGTCACGTGGATGATCTGGTTGGGTGGCGGCGGCGGCACATGGATGCACGCGCCGTAGAACGGCACGAACAGCAGCTCATCGACCAGGCCGGCATCGTTGGTGCCGAGCGGCACCACGTAGCCATCCAGATCCACCGCGCGACCGTCGACAGCATCGACCACGCGCGAGGAGCCGAACTGATTGGCCCGGTCCGGGCTGGAATGGTCGATCTCCAGCCCCGGTGGCGTGCCCGAGCCGGTGTCGTCGATCAGGCCACCCACGCCCTCCATGCCATTGCGTGACAGGCCGATCTGCGGGGGTGGGCGCTGGTAGGTCACTTCGTCGGGTCGCAACGCGTCCCAACGGTCGATGGGGGCTTCGGCCGTGGCGGAGGGCGCCGGCTTTTCCTGCGGCCCGACCACCAAGGCATCGCCGCCCGGCGCCGTACAGCCTGCCAACCACAGGCATCCCACCGCCAGCAACAGGTGACTACGGTTCATAGGGCCTCAGCTGTGCGTCACGCATGGTGTAGGCCGAACCGGCCAGATCGTCATCCAACCGTTCGGCGCGCAGGGTGCCTGCCAGGAAGAACGGTGAGTACATGTCCGGCATCTCGATCGGGCGCGGCAGCACTACGTGCACGATCTGGTTCGGTGGCGGTGGTGGCACGTGGATGCAGGCGCCGTAGTACGGCACGAACAGGAATTCGGTCAGCCGCCCGTCCTGCGCGTTGGCCAGTGGCACCACGTAACCCGGCAGGCGCACCGGCCGCTGCAGCACCGTGTCCACCGTGCGGAAGGTACCGAACTGCGGCATGCGCCGGTTGCCGTTGTGCTCGACCTCCGGGCCCTCGCCCCGCTCCAGCGCGGCCAGCTCGTCCTTGGGCATCATCTGCAGCCAGTCCAGCTCCTGCTCCACAGCGCCTGCAGGGTCATCGCGGTCGACGACCGGCGAGGGTGGCAAGGCCTGTACGCCGGTATCCACCGGCCGCTCACAGGCGGCCAGCGCCAGCACCATTGCCACTACCCGCATCCATCGCATGCTCAGCCTCCCGGTGAAAGGCCATCGGCCAAGGTGCGCCGGTAAGCGAGCAACGCCGGGACCAGCCCGGCTACGGCGCTGATCAGCAGCACGCCCGCAGCCCATGCCAGTTCACGGCCATCCGGCCAGACATGGGTGATCGACAGACCGAAGGTGGCCAGTACCCAGCCGCGCCCGGCAATGCTGGCGACCACCAGCAGCGACAGGGCCAGCACGCAGGCCACCGCACTGGTCGCCACCGCCTCCACCACCAGCAGGCCAGCGATGTAACCCGGTCGCGCGCCGGTGGCACGCAGGATGGCCATCTCACGCCGCCGCTCCTGCAGGGTGGAGACCAGCAGCGCCACCAGGGAGCCCATGCCCAGCAGCACCACCATTGCACTGATCAGCTGCAGGGCTCGCTCGGCGGTGCCCAGCGACTGCCACAGCTGCTGCAGGGTCACGCCGGGCAGGATCGCCAGCATCGCCTCGTCCGGATGCTCGTTGATCCTGCGCTGTACCGAGAACGTGGAGATGCGCGAGTTCAGGCCGAGCATGAAGGCGGTGATGCTGGTCGGTGTCAGGTCCAGGTGGCGCGCCTGCTCGGCGCTGACGCTCTGGCTGCGCAGCTGCACGCCCGATCGCCAGTCAACATGGATCGCCTCGATGGCCGGCAGCGAGACCAGCAGCGACGAATCCACCGGCGTGCCGGTGCGCTGCAGGATGCCGGCAACGCGGAACGGCTTGTCGGCATGCGTGGCCAGCGTGACCGCGCCGGTGCCGTGCGCCAGCACGATCTCGTCGCCGAGGCCGACCTTCTGCGCGCGAGCCACCTCCGCGCCGATCACCGCGTCATACAGATCATCGAAGGGCCGCCCCTGTGCAAAGGCCAGCGCGTGGCCGGAACCATAACGATAGTGTTCAAAGTAGCCGCCAGTGGTACCCACTACCCGGTAGCCGCGCCAGGAATCGCCCAGCGACAACGGCACCGACCACTTCACCTGCGGCAATGCGGACAGCTCCTGGTAGGACTGCCAGGACACGTTGTTGGTCGGGTCGCCGATATGGAACACCGAGTACAGCAGCAGGTTCACAGGTCCCGAGCGCGCACCGACGATCAGGTCGGTGCCCGATACGGTGCTGGCGAACCCTTCGTGCGCCTGCGTGCGCACGCGTTCGACGCCCAGCAGCAGCACCACGCTGAGGGTGATGACCAGCACGGTCAGGCCCACGCTCAACGCGCGGCTGCGCAGGCTGGCCCAGGCAAGCTCAAGCATGGCCGGCACCTGCCTGGTTGATCTCGGACAGTGAAATGGTGCGGTCGAACAACGGCTGCAGGCTGTCGTCATGGCTGACCACCAGCACCGTGGTGCCGGCCGCCTGGCACTGCGCGGACATCAGCTGCAGGAAGGCGGTCGCCGCTTCGCGGTCGAGCGCCGAGGTAGGCTCATCGGCCAGCAGCAACGCCGGCCGGCCGATCAGGGCGCGCGCTGCCGCCACGCGTTGTTGCTGGCCAACACTGAGCGTACCCGCCCGCCGCTGCATCAGCTCAGGATTGAGCTGCAGGGCCTGCAGCAGGCGGGCGATCTCGGCATCCAGCGGCCCGCTGATGCGTGCGCTGCGCAGGCGCGAGAAGCGCAGGCCCAGCGCGATGTTGTCGCGCACGGTGAGGAACGGCAGCAGATTGAACTGCTGGAAGATCACGCCCAACTGGTCGGCACGGAAACGATCCCGCGCCGCACCCCCCATGTCCTGCAGTGCGTGGCCGGCCACCTCGACACGGCCCTTGCCGGGCAGCAGCACGCCCGCCAGCAGGCCCAGCAGGGTGCTTTTGCCGCCACCGCTGATGCCGCGCAGCAACACGCTGCTGCCCTGCTCGACCCACAACCGCGGGATGTCCAGCACCAGCCGCGTGCCGTAGCCGAACTGCACGTCTTCCAGCGAGATCACCGGTGCCGCGCTCACGGTGCCAGCACCACGCGCAGGTTGTCGGGCGTCAGCACACTGCGGTTCTGGCCATTGGCGGTTGCACTGTTGACGATGACTTCGTGCAGGCCCGGGAACAGCACGGGCAAGCGCACGACGATCGCCCGCAGCTCGGCAGGTTTGGCACAGTGGTACTGCAGCGTCGCGCTGAAACCTGCGTGCCGGTGCTGTCCCGGCGGCGGCGCGGCGGCCGTCGCGTCGAAACCCTCCGCATCGGCTTTACCGGTGGCCAGACGGCACTCTGCAGCGGTGGGCAAGGTGACCCAGTTGCCGCCCTTCAGCAATGACGTCGCCCGTGCCAGCGCGGCCTGCTCGGCTGCATTGGCCGGCGGCCGCTCGTAATCGAGGATGCCGATGCCGGGGGCCTGAAGGGCGAATTCCAGGGTTTGCTGGTCAAGCGCAACATCCACTGTTGCCTGGCCATGCACGTGCGGTGCGTGCTGGCGGATGTCATGGGCCTGTGCGGCGCTGGCAGCCAGCAGCAGGAATAGAACAGCAGGAAGCTTCATGGGGGAGTCTCCAATTGTTACTATGTAACATTATGGACCATATCCCCACGACGCCCGCAAGGGCCCTGGCCCAGCCGCCAACTTCGGCACGCTGGCACCCCCGCTTCGATCTTGCCGGTGCCTGGCTGTCCCTGGCCTGCGCCGCCCACTGCATCGCCCTGCCCCTGCTGCTGGCCTTCGTGCCGGCAGCGATGATGGCGCTGCGCTCGTTCCAGCATCCCGGCCATGGCGCGATGACATTGCTGCTGATGATGTCGCGCTGGGAGTGGCTGTTCGCGCTGCTGGCCTCCTCGCTGGCCTTGGCGAGCACCTCGGCCGGGGTGCACCGGCACGGGCGCTGGCAGCCCCTGCGGCTGGCCTGCGCCGGCGCCATCCTGCTGCTGTCGGCCTCTCTGTATCTGCCGCTGAAGGAATCGCTGCTCTGGCATGGCGTAGTGACAGCCAGTGGTGGCGCGCTGCTGGCGTTCGCTCACATCGGCAACCGGCGGGCGCTGCGCAAACGATAGTGCCGGCCGCAGGTGGGTTGGAGCACGCCATCCACGCATGGCGTGGATCTACCGATGCGCTCGACGCAGCCAACGGTAGTGCCGGGCCGCTGGCCGGCAGCTGCGGTGATCCGGCAGGAAAGCCGGCCAGCGGCCGGCTCTACCCTTCTCTATTCGTCGAACGGTCGCTGTCCCAGCGTCTGCGTCACGTGGTCGACGAAACACGTGATGCGCGCGGCCAGCGCGGTGTTGCGGTAGTACACCGCGTTGATTGGCTGCCGCACCTCCTGCGTCTGCCTGGCCAACAGCTGCACCAGGCGGCCATCACGCCGGTCCTGGCGGGTCAGGAAATCAGACAGGCAGGCGATGCCCAAACCGGCCACCGCCATCTGCCGCAGCGTCTCGCCGCTGGATGAAGCGATCGCCGGCTCGATCACGAAAGGCCCGCCATCGGCATCGTGCAGCGGCCATTCGTTCAACGAACTGGGCTGGGTGAAGCCCAGCAGGTCGTGCTCGCGCAACTGCTCCACGCGCGTTGGCGTGCCGCGGCGGCGCAGGTACTCGGGGCTGGCCACCACGCGGATGCGGCTGTGGCCGATCGGCCGCGCATGCAGGGTCGAGTCGCGCAACACACCGATGCGGAACGCCACGTCGGTGCGCTTTTCGATCAGGTCGGTGATGCCCTCGTTGGAATTCAGCTCCAGCTCCACCTGCGGGTAGCGCTCGCGAAAGCCCTCCAGCAGCGGCACGATCACGTGCAGCATGAACGGCGTGGCGGCGTCCACGCGCAGGCGCCCGACCGGCTGCAGCCGCCGCGCGGCCATCTGTTCCTCGGCCTCGTCCACCGTGGCCAGGATCGTGCGCGCGTACTCCAGGAACGCCGCGCCCTCTTCGGTCAGTTCCAGCCGCCGCGTGGTCCGCCGCAGCAGCGTGGTCTGCAGCTTGTCCTCCAGCCGCGCCAAGGTGCGGCTGGTGGCGGAGATGGTCAGCTCCAGCTCTTCGGCCGCGGCCGTGATCGAACCGCTGTCGACCACGGCCACGAAGGCCTTCAGCTCATCCAGGGTGGTTTTCATTTTTTACCTCGGCGCAAAAGCATTTCCCGTATACACGGCTTAATCAACAAATGTAAAGCGCCCACACTTCGCCCTGTCCCGAGCCCACCGGCTCTCAACGAAGTCCCTGGAGTCCATCATGAGCGTTCCTTCCTTTGGCGTCGGCACCTTCCGCCTGACCGGCCAGACCGTCATCGATTCGGTGCGCAACGCCCTCGACGTCGGCTACCGTGCGGTCGATACCGCGCAGATACACGGCAACGAAGCCGAGGTCGGCCAGGCCATCGCCGAATCCGGCGTGCCACGCGACCAGCTGTTTCTGACCACCAAGATCTGGGTGGACAACTACGCCGCCGACAAGCTGATCCCGAGCCTGCGCGACAGCCTGGCCAAGCTGCGCACCGGGTACGTCGACCTGCTGCTGATCCACTGGCCGGCGCCGGGCAATGGCGTTGAACTGCGCGAGTACATGACCGCGCTGGCCGAAGCCAAATCGCTGGGCCTGACCCGTCAGATCGGTGTGTCCAACTTCAACATCGAACTGACCCGGCAGGCCATCGAGGTGGTCGGCGCCGGCGAGATCGCCACCAACCAGATCGAACTGAGCCCCTACCTGCAGAACCCGGCACTGACTGCCTTCCTGCAGGAACAAAGCATCACCGTCACCTCCTACATGACCCTGGCCTACGGCAAGGTGCTGAAGGATCCGGTGCTGGCCGCCATCGCCGACAAGCACCAGGCCACCGTGGCCCAGGTCGCGCTGGCGTGGGCACTGCAACTGGGTTACTCGGTCATCCCGTCCTCGACCAAGCGCGAGAACCTAGCCAGCAACCTGCTCGCCCAGGACCTGCACCTGGATGCCGATGACATGGCCGCGATCGCTGCGCTTGACCGCAACGGCCGCGAAGTCGATCCGCCGGGCCTGGCACCGGCCTGGGACTGAGGAGCCTCGCCATGGGCAGTGCGTTGGCGCGGCTGCAGGCCGGTGGTTTCAGCATCGGCATCGAAGCACCGCTGGACAATGACTGGACGCCGCTGGGCGAACAGGCACGACGCGCCGCGCGACGCCTGCCCGGCGAACCGGACCTGCAGCGCCATGCGGAACTGGCACAGCTGGCCGACCGTCTCGGCTTCCGTGCGCTGTGGGTGCGCGACGTGCCGGTGTACGACCCGGCCTTCGGCGATGCGGCGCAGGTGTTCGAGGTGTTCAGCTACCTCGGCTACCTGGCCGGCATCACTGGGAAGATCCTGCTGGGCACCGGTGCAGTGGTGTTGCCGATCCGGGAGCCGTTGCTGACCCTGAAGTCGGCGCGCAGCGTGCAGCGGCTCAGCGGTGACCGCCTGCTGCTGGGCGTGGCCAGTGGCGACCGCCCGGTGGAGTACCCGCTGTTCGGCCGCGATTTCGACACGCGGGGCAGCCGCTTCCGCGAGCAGATCGCATTGCTGCGCGAAGGCGCCGCCGCGCACCTGCCGCAGGGCTTGGACGTGCTGCCTGCGGTTGGCCCAGCCCTGCCGTTGTTCGTGGCCGGCCTGGCCCAGCAGCAACCGGCGTGGATCGGCCAGCACATGGATGGCTGCCTGGCCTACCCGGGCACGCCACAGGACCATGCGCAGCGCGTGGCGGCCTGGCGCGCCGTGGCCGGCAACAAGCCGTATGCCAGCTTCATCCACCTGGACCTGGTGGCCGATGCCGATGCCCCGCTGCAGCGCTGGCGCTTTGGGCTGCGCGGCGGCCGCAAGGCCCTGCTGGCCGAGCTGCACGCCACGCAGGCGGCCGGTGTCGACCACATCGGCCTGCAGTTCCGCCGCAACGAACGGCCGTTGGCCGAGACCTTCCACGAGATCGCCGAGTACGTGCTGCCGCACTTCCCGGCCCATGCCGACGCCGCTGCGCCGCATGCCCCGCTTGCCGCCCCCGCGACGGCCTGACAGTTACCGGAGCTTTGCCATGAAGATCAAGACCCTGGCCGCGCTTGCGCTGGCCACCCTGCCGCTGTCCTTCCAGGCCACCGCCGAGGACTGGTATCCCTCTGCCTACGGCGCCAACGACGAGATCGGCGCCGCCAACCTGCTCACCACGGACGTGGTCAAGCACGCGGTATCGCTGGTCAGGACCGGCAAGACCTATCCGCTGGCGGTGCCGGTGGACAAGAACCTGCCCGCGTTCCGCCACCGCAGCTTCCGCCTGTACAACGTGCAGGTCGGCCAGCAGGCCGGCACGTCGCTGGGCCCCAACAAGTTCACCTTCAACGATGAACTGGTGAACGCCTGGACCGGCGTTGGCACCCAGCTCAACGGCATCGGCCATATCGGCATCGACAACGTCTACTACAACGGCAACAAGGCCGCCGACTTCGTCACCGTGGACGGCGTGCGCAAGCTCGGCGTCGAGAAGGTGCCGCCAATGGTCACCCGCGGCGTCGTGCTGGACATGACTGCGTACTACGGCAAGGCGATCGTGCCCGGCGGCACCGAGTTCACCGTGGCCGACATCCAGGCCGTGCTGAAGAAGCAGGGCCTGAGCCTGCGCAAGGGCGACGTGGTGCTGTTCAACACCGGCTGGCTGGAACTGGTCGGCAAGGACGACAAACAGTTCCTGGAAGTGGAACCGGGCATTGGCATGCAGGCGGCGAAGTGGCTGGCCGACCAGGGCATCGTCGCCTTCGGTGGCGACACCTGGGCCTCGGAGGTCTACCCGAACCCGAACGGTGCCGAGGAGTTCCCGATCAACCAGTACATGCTGGCCAAGCGCGGCATCTACAACCTGGAGCTGATCGACAGCCGTGCCCTGGTGCGCGACAAGGCCTGGGAATTCCTGTTCGTGCTCGGCCAACCGCTTTACGTCGGCTCGACCCAGGTCAACATCAACCCGGTGGCGATCCGATGAACACTGCCCCCGCCTTGCCGTTGTTCGCCGGCCGCCGCTTCCGCGTCAGCTATGACGGCCTGGCCGCCGACAATGTCTACAGCGCCGATGGCAGTCACGTGCGGTACGCCATCGTCTCCGGCGCCTACGCCGGTGCGCAGGGCGACGCCGCCTGCGAGTGGCAACAGATCAGCGAAGGGGTCTATGCCATTTCGTGGCAGGAAGCCGATGGCGCTACGGTCGTGCATGTCGATGACTTCGCGTGCGGGCATTCGCTGGCCTGGTTCACCGCCACCGATGGCAGTTTCCATCGCATGCAGGGGCCGCTGCACGCGCTGTGATGCCGGCCAGCGGCCGGCACTACCCCCTGCGGTCGGACAGCTTCGCGTGCCGCTCCGGTAGGGCCGGCCGCGGGCCGGCAACCCCGGTCTGCTCGAACACCCCGGCCACCCAGTCGATGAACACCCGCAAGCGCGGCGACGGCGTGCGGTTGCGCGGGTAGACCAGGCTCAACGGGCTTGGGGTCGGCGGCGCGTCCGGCAACAGCTCCACCAGCTGCCCGCGCGCGATATACGGGTCCATCCGGTAGCGCGGAGCCTGGATGATGCCCAGGCCCGCCAGCGCGGCGCCGAGGAACGCATCCGCACCGGACACACGCACCCGCGCCGGCAGCGGCACGTAGCGCACCTGCCCGCCCTGCTGGAACTCCAGCGGAATCAGCTGGCCGGTGGCGCTGGAGCGATAGCCCACCATTTCATGGCCGCCCAGCAGGGACGCGATGCTGCCGGGCACACCCTTGTCCTGCAGGTAACCCGGCGAGGCCACCGTCACCTCGCGCAGCATCGTCAACCGGCGCGCCGCCAGATCGCTATCGGCCAGCGTCCCCACCCGCAACGCTGCATCCACGCCTTCGCGCAGCAGGTCGACATAGCGGTCGCCTTCGCTGACGTCCAGTTCGATCTCCGGGTAGCGCTGCAGGAAGTCCGGCAGCTGCGGAAACAGCAGGTGCCGGCCCAGCGTGCCGTGCACTTCAATGCGCAAGGGGCCGCGCGGCGGCGCGTCACGGAAGGCGGCCTCGGCATCGTCCATGTCGGCGATCAGGCGCAGGCAACGGCCATAGAAGGCCTCGCCTTCCAACGTCGGCACCACCAGCCGCGTGGTCCTGTGCAGCAGGCGCACGCCCAGCCGCTGTTCCAGCGCCTTGATCGCGTCGGTCACCGTGGCCCGCGGCAGGCCGAGGTCCTCGGAGGCCCGGGTGAAGCTACGGCGCTCGACGATACGGACGAAGGCGCGCATGGCCGTAAAGCGGTCCATTGTTCGGCTATCCGGATGATGTTGGCGGATTATGCAGGATTATCCGAACGTGCGATGGCGCGAACATGGCCCTGCGCCGCTCCGGCGCGCCCCAGTGGAAGCCACCATGACCCTCTCCCCCGCCCGCTCTGTCGCTCTGGTCACCGGCGGCTCCCGTGGCATCGGCGCGGCCATCTCCCGCCGCCTGGCCGCCGATGGCCACGCGGTCGCGATCAACTATGCGGGCCGCCGCGACGACGCCGAAGCCTTGGCGGCCGAACTCGACGCAGCCGGCGCGCAGGCCATCGCGCTGCAGGCCGATGTGGCCGATCCGCAGGCGGTCTACCAGCTGTTCAACGCCATCGAGGCCCGTTTCGGCGGCATCGACGTGGTGGTCAACAGCGCCGGCGTATTGCAGCTGGCGCCGCTCGCCGACACCGACGACGCCCTGTTCGAGCGGGTGATCGGCATCAACCTCAAGGGCGCCTTCAACGTGCTGCGCGAAAGCGCGCGACGGGTGCGCGACGGCGGGCGCATCGTCACGCTGTCCACCAGCGTGGTCGGGACCCGGCTGGAGAACTACAGCGTGTATGCGGCCAGCAAGTCGGCGGTGGAGACCATGGGCGCGATCCTCAGCAAGGAGCTGCGCGGGCGCAACATCACCGTGAACGCCGTGGCGCCGGGCCCGACCGCCACCGATCTGTTCCTGGATGGGAAATCGCCCGAGCTGATCGAGCGGTTGGCGAAGATGAACCCCCTGGAGCGGCTGGGTACGCCGGAGGACATCGCCGGTGCGGTGGCGTTCCTGGTTGGTGCCGATGGCGGGTGGATCAACGGCCAGGTGCTGCGCGCCAATGGCGGGATGGTGTAGTCCGCACAGGTGGCATCCACGCATGGCGCGACGCCCTTGTAGAGCCGAGCCCATGCTCGGCTGCTCTTCGCGCAAAGGCCAGAAGCAGCCGAGCATGCGCTCGGCTCTACAGGTAGGTCAGGCGATGCGCGCCTCGCGGCGGCGATGCACCCAGTAGTACAACGTGGGCAGTACCAGCAGGGTCAGCAGCATCGCCGACAGCAGGCCGCCGATCACCACCACCGCCAGCGGTTTCTGGGTCTCGGCACCAATCGCATGCGAGGTGGCCATCGGCAGCAGGCCGAACATCGCCAGCAGTGCGGTCATCAGTACGGTGCGCAGGCGCTGCAGCGAGCCCTGCACGACCGACTGCAGCAGGTCCATGCCCTGCTCGCGCAGCTGCGCGAAGCGACTGAGCATCACCACCCCGTTCAGCACCGCCTGCCCGAACAATGCAATGAAGCCGATCGCCGCCGACACCGACAGTGGAATCCCAGTCAACCACAGGGCGAGGATGCCCCCGATCATCGCAAGTGGCACGTTGGCCAGGATCAGCGCGGCGCTGCTGATGTCCTTGAAGGCATCGAATAGCAGCACGAAGATGATCAGCACCGACAGCGGAATCACCCAGCCCAGCCGCTTCATCGCACGCTGCTGGTTCTCGAACTCGCCAGACCACTCCAGTCGGTAGCCGTCCGGCAGCTGCACGTTGGCGTCCACGCGCTTGCGCATGTCGGCCACCACGCTGCCCATGTCACGGCCGGCGATGAAGATGCTCACGGCCTTGACGCGCTGTGCGTTCTCGCGCGAGATGTTGATCGCGCCGCTGGCCATGCGGAAATCGGCGACGTCGGACAGCGTCACCGTGTGGCCATCGCCGATGCCGACCGGGACCGTGCGCAACTGTTGCAGGTCACGGTCGGCGTCGTCCAGGCGCAGCGTGATCGGGAACCTGCGGTCACCTTCCCACAATTCACCGACCTGGCGCCCGCCCAGTGCGGTCTCGATCACCTCGTCGATGTCGCGCACGTTCAAGCCATAGCGCGCGGCGCGGTCGCGATCGATCTCGATCTGCAGCTGCGGCAATGAACCGTCACGGTCGATGAAGGCACTCTCTACGCCCTCCACGCTACGCACCTGTCCCAGGATCGCCTGCGCCTGCTGGTTGAGCACGTTCAGATCCGAGCCGCTGACCTTGATCACCACCTGGCCCTTGATCTGCGAGATGCTCTCCAGGATGTTGTCGCGCACCGGCTGCGAGATCGAGAACTCGGGGCCCGGAATGCGCTGCTCCAGCGTGCGCTGCAGGTCGCTCACCAGCTGTCGCTTGTCCACGCCTTTCGGCCATTCCTTCTCCGGCTTCAACGCCACCAGCGCCTCGATCTGGTTGGCGCCCTTGGCATCGGAGCCGTCTTCCGGGCGTCCCAGCTTGGCCACCACCGTCGATACCTGCGGGAACGTGCCGACCAGTTCGCGGATGCGCCGCGACTGCTGCTGCGCTTCGGCCAGGCTGGTGCTGGGGTCTAGCGTGGCGGTCAGCCAGATCGAGCCTTCGTCCAGCTCGGGCAGGAACTCCGATCCCAGGCGGGTGCCCAGCGCCAGCGTGCCCACCAGCAGCGCGACTGCGGTCAGTACCACCGCACGCGGGCGGGCCAGTGCGCGCTCCAGGACCGGCCGGTACCAGCCGGTCAGGCGGTCCATCAGCGGATTGCCATCGCGCATGCGGTCCCGTCGCAGCCACCAGTAGCAGAACAGCGGCACCACGGTCAGCGCGAGGATCAACGCACCGATCAGGGCCGAGGTCACCGAGTACGCCATCGGTGCGAACATGCGGCCTTCCTGGCGCTGCAGCGTGAAGATCGGGATGTGCGCGGCGATGATGATCAGCATCGAGAAGAACGTCGGCCGGCCCACTTCCGATGCAGCTGAAAGAACGGTCGAGAACCGTGTCTTCCGATCGGCCGCAGGTGGCAGCTTCGACAATCGCGAGACGATGTGCTCGGTCACGATCACCGCGCCATCGATGATGATGCCGAAGTCCATCGCACCCAGCGACAGCAGGTTGGCCGGCACACCCCACAGATGCAGGCCGAGGAAGGTCGACAGCAGGGCCAGCGGCATCATCGCAGCAACGATCAGCGCGGCCCGGGCGTTGTACAGGAACAGCCACAGCACCAGGAACACCAGCACCGCGCCTTCCAGCAGGTTGCGGAACACGGTATTCAGCGTGGTCGAGACCAGCCACGAGCGGTCGTAGAACGGCTCGATGCTGACCCCGGCCGGCAACTGGTTGGCCTCGATCTCAGCGATGCGCGCATGCAGGGCGTCGAGCACGTCGGACGGGTTCTCGCCCTTGCGCATCAGCACCATGCCGAACACCGCATCGTCGTTGTCGTCCTGGCCGACCAGGCCCTGCCGGGGCAGCCCGGTATCGGCGATGCCGGCCAAGTCGCGTACCAGGATCGGCGTTCCTCCGCGTTGCGCCACCACCACGTTGCCGACGTCGGCCGGCGAGCGCATCAGGCCCACGCCACGGATCAGGAACTGCTGCTGGCCGCGTTCCACGTAGCCGCCGCCGGCATTCGAGCTGCCCCTCTCCAGCGCCTCGGCGAACTCACCCAGGCTGATGCCGCGATCACGCAGCTTGTCCAGGTCCGGCTTGACCTGGAAGGTACGCGCGAAGCCGCCGAAACTGATCACATCGGCCACGCCCGGCACGGTGCGCAGGCTGCGCTCCATCGTCCATTCCTGCACGGTGCGCAGCTGGGTTGGCGTCATGTGCGGGCCTTTCAGCACATAGCGGTAAATCTCACCTACCGCCGAGCTCATCGCCTCCAGTTCCGGGGTCACCCCTTCCGGCAGCTCCACGCCCTGCAGGCGCTCCAGGACCTGCTGGCGTGCGAAGTAGTCATCGGCCTTGTCGTCGAAGGTCAGGATGATCATCGACAGGCCGAACTGCGTATGCGAGAACACCCGCACCGAATGCGGGATGCCGGACAACGCCACCTCCAGTGGCATCGTCACCTCCCGCTCGACCTCTTCGGCGGCACGGCCCGGGTGCAGCGACACCACGGTCACCTGGGTGTCGGATACATCCGGAAAGGCCTCCACTGGCAGCACGCGGAACGCGGCAATGCCAGCGCCGATGAACAACAGCAGCGCCAGCATCACCATCAAGGGCTGGCGCAGGCAATAGGCAATCAGGCGATCGATCATGGCGCGGCGTGCCCCGTGCCGGTGCTGACGGTTGCCGGCGCGCTGTCCACCAGTTGCTGCAGCAGCAGGCCGCCCTCGACCACCACCCTGCTGCCAACCGCCAGGCCGTCACGCACCCACAGCCGGCCATCGCCCAGCTCCTCGGCATGCACGGCGCGGCGCACGAAGCGGCCCTTGCCCTCCTCCACGAACACCACCTGCTTGCCGTCGATCAACAACACGGCCGCATCGGGCAGCGAGACACCGCCCTCGGCCGGCAACGCCACCTGGGCGCGCACGTACTGCCCCGCCTTGAAACCGCGTGCGCGGTTGTCCAGCTCGGCGCGCGCCTGCACCACGCGGCGTTCGCTGTCGACGAAGTCATCCACGTGCTGCAGGGTCGCCTGCAGCGGCTGTCCATCGGCCCCGGGCACGCTCACCTGCATGCCCGCCTTCAAACGTCCGGCCAGGCCCTCCGGTACATCCAGCTGCAAGCACAGGCGGTCCGGATCGCCAATCACCGCCAATGGCCGTTCGCTGTCGGGGCTGACCGCCATGCCCGGGCTCATCCGCCGCTCCACCAGCACGCCATCGATCGGCGCGCGCAGCGGCAGGCGCTGATCGACGTGCTGGCCATTGCCATAGGCCTTGGCGAAGGCGGTTGCACGCGCATGATCGGCCTGGCTGCCGGCGAAGTTGGCCTCGGCCTCGTCCAGTTCGCGGCCCGACGCCACACCCGCCGCATGCAGCTCGCGGGTGCGCTCCAGCTCCTTGCGCGCCTGCTGCAGCTCGGCGCGGCCGCGCACGCCCTCCGCCTGGGCCTGGCCGAATTCGGGCGAAGTGATCCAGGCGATCACCTGGCCCGCCTTCACTTTCTGCCCCGGCTGTGCCTCGATACGCGCCACCTGCCCCGCCAACGGCGTACGCAGCGCGCTGGAGCGCGTCTCGTCCCAGACCACCCGGCCCGGCAGCTGCAGGCTGGCGCTGGCGCCGGCGGTGACCGCCTCGCTGCGTAGCACGTCCAGCTGGCGGCTACCGGCAGGAAACTGGATCTGGCCAGCACTGACCTTCGGCGCGTCCTCGGTATACGACGCCGGTTCGCGGCCGCAGCCGCCCAGCAGGGCCAGCGCCAGCAAGGCCGGCAGCACGGCCTGTCGCGCCTGCGGTCGATAAGCGACGGTGGACTTCATCGGGACTCTCCTTCAGCAACGGATGTGGCCGCTTCCCAGCGCGCCAGAGCAATGGCATGGTCGGCACGCGCTTCAATCAACGCGGCCTCGAACTCGCGCCAGCTGCGGCGCGCATCCAGCAGATCGGTCAGGCTGGCGGCGCCGCGGCGGTAGGCCAGCTCGATGCCCTGCACCGCCCTGCGTGCGGCGTCGGACTGCAGTCCTTCGTAGTCGCTCCGGCGCTGCGCGGCGGACTGGGCGCTGGCCCGCAACTGGTCCAGTTCGGCACGCGCTTCGCGCTGCAGCACCTGCAGCTCCAGCGCGGCGCTGTCACGGTCGGCCTCGGCACGCTGGATCGCGCCGCGTGCACGTGACGGGCCGCCGAGCGGAATGGTCAATGACACTCCCCAGGTGACACCGCTGATGTCGGTCGGCTCGCGCTCGACCTCCACACCCAGCTGGATGTCGCGATGGCGCTCACTGCGCGCCAGTGCCACACCGGCGTCGGCCGCGGCCAGGCGCGAACGTGCCGCGCGCAGATCGGCACGCTGCTGTGGGTCGAACGCACGCGTATCGACCCTGCCCGCGGGGTCTGGCCACGGATCATCGGCGCTGAGGTCATGGCTGTCGTCGCGGCCGAGCAGCAGCCCCAGCGCATGCCGTGCATCGCGCAGATCCAGGGCCGCCTCGCGCGCCGCATCGGCCACCGCCAGGTCGTCCACTGCCAGCCGCGCGCGGTCGACCGGCGCCATCGCCCCGGTGGCAACCTGCTTGTCCGCCGCCGCCATCTGCTCGGCCGAACTCTGGCGGTTGGCATCGGCAATCTGCGCCCGCTCCTGTGCGCCCTTCAGAGCGAAATAGGCTTCATGCAGTGCCACCTGCTGCCGGCGCCGGGTATCGAGCATGTCCAGCCCGGCCACTTCCAGCAGCGCGTCCGCCTGGCGGATGCGCAATGCGCGCTTGCCGCCGCGCTCCCAGGTCCAGCCCAGGCCCACGGTGCTGTCCACCCGCTTGTCCTGCCAGCGTCCCGAGCCGATGCCATGCTTGGGGCTGATCTTGCTGGTGCCGATCGACAACTCGGTCGCCGGGCGCAACGCCGCCGTCTGCACATCGCCCTGCACGCCGCGCAGCTCCAGTGCCGCCGCACGCAGGTCCGGGTTGTGTGCTTCCATGGCGCGCTGCGCTTCCTGCAGGGACAGCGCCGAAGCGGTGGGCGCGCACAGAAGAGTGGCCAGCACGGCCGCAAAACGAGGGGAGAAATTCATGCACGTCACGGTAAGGTGATGCACTTGCGCCAAACTTGCCCCAACCTTGCACGAAGCTTGCAATGCGAATCCTGCTGATCGAAGACGACGCCGCGCTGGCGGATGGACTGATCCGCGCCCTGCAGGGCGCCGGCCATCTGTGCGACCACCTCTCGCGTGGGCTGCACGCGCCGGCGGCACTGGCCAGCGCACCGTATGACGTGATGGTGCTGGACCTTTCATTGCCTGACGTCGATGGCCTGGACCTGCTCTCACGCCTGCGCAACGACGGCGTCACCCTGCCGGTGCTGATCCTGACCGCACGCGATGGTGTGGAGGACCGCATCCTCGGCCTCGACCGCGGTGGCGACGACTACCTGGCCAAGCCCTTCGCCCTGGGAGAACTGGAAGCGCGCCTGCGTGCGCTGTCGCGCCGCCGCAGCGATGCACCGGCGCAGAAGCGGCTGGGCCGGTTGTGTTTCGACAGCGTCCGCAATGAAGTGCAGGTGGACGGTCAGCGCATCGAGCTGACCGCGCGCGAGCTGTCGCTGGTCGAGGCACTGATGCAGCATCCCGGCCGCACGGTTACCAAGCAGCGCCTGTTCGACGCGCTGTACAGCTGGGACCACGAGGCCAACCTGTCGGTGATCGAAGTGCATGTCAGCCGCCTGCGCCGCAAACTGGAACAGACCCACGCCGGCGTCGGCATCCGCATGCTGCGTGGGCTTGGATACCGGTTGGAGGCCGTGGGTGACTGAGCGCGTGCACAGCCTGCGTGGCCTGCTGCTGAGACGCCTGTGGCTGCCACTGCTGCTACTGCTGTTGTGCAGCGCAGTGGGTTCATTCGCCTTGGCGCGCTTCTACGCCGGCCAGGTCTACGACCGCTGGCTGCTGGATTCGGCGATGTCGTTGTCCGAGCTGGTGACGGTGCAGGACGGCCGCGCGTCCATCGAGATCACCCCGGCGGTGTCGCGCATGTTCACCTGGGACACCGCCGACGAAGTGCATGGCGAGGTGGTCGACGCCGCGGGTGGGCGCCTGTATGGCGACTTGCCCGAGGCATTGCCACGCCCGTCGATGTCCGCCGGCAGCGACGACCCGGTCTACTATGACGCGCGGCTGCGTGGGCAGGCCGTGCGCATGGTCGAAGTGGTGGTCAACGCCGGACCGGGTCATGACATCCGGCTGCGCGTGGCCGAGACACTGCGCAAGCGGCACCGGCTGGAGCGCAAGCTGCTGCTGACCAGCGTTCCGTTCCAGGCTGCGATCCTGGCACTGGCGGCATGGCTGGCCTGGTCCGGTACAGGCGCTGCCGCACGCCATGCCAACCAGGTGGCACGGCGGTTGGCCAGCCCACGCCGCGACCCGCTGGCGCCGCTGGAGCCGGCGCAGGAGGCGCCGCGCGAACTGTGGCCGGCGGTGGAGGCCTACAACGCCCTGCTGCAGCGACTGGACGCCATGCAGGCCGCGCAACGGCGCTTCGTCAGCAACGCCGCGCACCAGCTGCGCACGCCGCTGGCGGCAATGCAGGTGGAGCTGGAGAGTTCATTGCGGCAACAGGATCCGCAGGCCCAGCAGCTGGCGCTGTCCGGCACGCTGGCCGGGCTGGCACGGCTGCAGCACCTGGTCAATCAGCTGCTGATGCTCAGCCGCTCGGAAGATCCACAGGGCAGCGCACTGCCGCTGCAGCCGCTGGATCTGGCCGCGCTGGCGCGGGGCGTGGTCGAGCGCTACGCCGACCGTGCGTTGGCGGCGGGCGTGGACCTGGGTTACGACGGACCCGACGACGGCGTGCAGGTACAAGGCGATCCGCCGCTGTTGCGCGAGGCACTGGGCAACCTGCTGGACAACGCGCTGCGCTACGGCGCCGTGCCCGGCGTGATCACCCTGGGACTACAGCGGGATGCCGAGGGCGTGCAGGTGTGGGTGGACGATGACGGTACAGGCATCGCCGAAGCCGAACACGCGCGCGTCACGGAACGCTTCTATCGGGCGAGCAGCGAGGGCGACGGCTGCGGGCTGGGGCTGGCGATCGTGGCCGAGATCGCGCAGCGGCATGGCGCGACCTTGATGATTGATACCGCCCCGATCGGCGGTGCGCGGGTGGGGTTGCGGTTCCGATGAGCGCTGTTGAACCACCCTTGTAGAGCCGAGCCCATGCTCGGCTGCTCCTGGCACGATGCCTGGGCCGAGCATGGGCTCGGCTCTACAGGTTCCTGGTCACCCGTGAAGCGTGCCGACCAAGGTCGGCACCTACCGAGTGCGCGTCATCGGCTCATCGAATAGGGCGCCTGCGCGCCCTGCCCCGGCCAATCCTTGTTCGGCTCGGCCTGCATGGTGAAACGCAGCTCGCCACCTGCCAGGATCTCGTCATGGCGCAGGAAGGTGCGCTGCAGCGGCTTGCCGTTGAGGCTCACGTTGCCGACGTAGGTGTGCCTGTCATCCAGCCCATCGGCCACGATGGTGAACGCCTTGCCGTTCGGCAGGCGCATCGCGGTCTTCGGCAGGAACGGGCGGCCGAGGATGTACTCGCCCGAGCCCGGGGCCACCGGATAGAAGCCCAGGGCGGTGAACACGTACCACGCCGACATCTGGCCGACATCATCGTTGCCGGCCAGGCCATCGGGGCGGTCGGCGTACTGGGTGTCCATGATCTGCTTCAGGCGCGCCTGGGTGCGCCACGGCTGGCCAGCGTACGAATACAGGTAGGCCACATGGTGACTGGGCTCGTTGCCATGCGCATACCAGCCGATCAGGCCGGTGATGTCTTCCATGTGCTCGAAGATGGACGGATCCACCTTGGCGTTGAATACATCGTCCAGGCGCGCGAGCAGCTTGTCGCTGCCCCCGTGCGCCGCCGCCAGGCCGGCGACGTCCTGCGGCACGTACCACGAGTACTGCCAGGCGTTGCCCTCGGTGTAGTCGGTGCCATAGCCGCTGGCGCTGGGGTCGAACGGCGTGCGGAAGCTGCCATCGCGCTTGCGCGCACGCATGAAGCCGGTGTCCTTGTCGAAGGCATTGCGCCAGTTGCCGGCACGCTTGTCGAAGGTCGCCGCGATATCGCCCTTGCCCATCGCCTGCGCCATGCGTGCGATGGTCCAGTCATCAAAGGCGTACTCCAGCGTCTTGCTGGCGGCCTCGCCTTCCTCGTCGATCGGCACATAGCCCAGCTCGCGGTACTGCGCGATGCCGTCATAGGGGCCGTAATTGGCGGTCTCGACCATCGCCTTCAGTGCCTTGTCGGCATCGAAGCCACGGATGCCCTTCACGTAGGCATCGGCAATCACCGGCACCGCGTGGTACCCGATCATGCACCAGTCTTCCAGGCCATGGAACGACCACACCGGCAGCATGCCGTAGGGGCTGTGCTCGTGGTGGGCCAGCATCGAATTGACGAAGTCGCTGTTGCGCTTCTCCGGCTGCACCAGCGTCAGCAACGGGTGCAGCGCACGGTAGGTGTCCCACAGCGAGAACGTGGAATAGTTCGTGTAGCCCTCGGCCTTGTGCACGGCATTGTCCGGCCCGCGGTACTGGCCATCGGCATCCATGAACAGCGTCGGCCCCAGCAGGGTGTGGTACAGCGCGGTATAGGCACTGCGGCGGGCGTGCTCGGGCGCATCGATATCGAGCACCGACAGCGCCTGCGTCCATTCCTGTTTCGCCTGCGCACGCACGCGGTCGAAATCAAAGTCGGCCACTTCCGCGTCGAGGTTGGCAATGGCGCCGGCTTCGCTGACCGGCGAGATCGCGACCTTGACCACCAGCGGTGCATCCAGCTTGCCGAATGCGAAGGTACCGACCAGCTGGCGGCCCTCGACCTGTGCGCGCTGCGCTGGATCCTTCTCGCCCGGCGGCGGGAAGCCCTTGTAGACGATGTCCTGCTCGGTGTTGTGCAGCTCATGCCCGGAAAGCGGCCGCGAGAAACGCATCGCGAAGTACAGCTGGCGACCCGGCGCCCAGCCGCGCGTCTCCCGGAAGCCGGTCACGGTACCATCTGCGCGCACCCGCACCCGCGACCACAGCACCTTGCCCGGGTAGTCGTACATGCTGGTGCGCATGTCCAGCAGCACCTTGGCGTCGGCGCCCCTGGGGAAGGCGTAGCGATGCACGCCCACGCGCGCACTGGTGGTCAGCTCGGCGCGCACCTTGTAGTCGTCCAGGGTGACGGCGTAGTAGCCCGGCTCGGCCTTCTCATCGTCATGGCGGAAGCGAGAGGCATAGCCGCTGCCCGGCTTCTCAGGATCGCCACGCTCCAGGCCGGGACTGCCGGTGAACGGCATCAGCAGGATGTCGCCCAGATCGGAATGGCCAGTGCCGGAAAAATGCGTGTGCGAGAAGCCGACGATGCTGCTGTCGTCGTAGCGGTAGCCGGCTGCCCAGCCATAGGCCTTTTCGCGTGGCTGGATGCGTGTGTCCGGGCTGAGCTGGACCATGCCGAACGGCACCGTGGCACCCGGGTAAGTGTGGCCTTCACCACCCGTACCAATGAACGGGTCGACCGAGGCATAGGCCTTGTCGGCGGCGGTTCTGGCAGGCGCGGCCGACGCCAGGCCGGAAGCGAACATCGCCGTGGCGGCGACAGCGATCAGGAGACGACGGTCCAGCGTGGGCATCGGCATTTGGATCGATTCAGGTGATAGCGGGATCCTAGCACCGGGCCTGTCACGCCGCATGCTGCAGTGCGACTGCCCGGTGTCCCGCACCGGGTTCACTCTTCAACCGGGAAGTGCGCTCTGCAACGACATGAGATCCGCGCTGTCCAACGGCCTTACCACCCGCGCGATCTCCTCTCCATCGCGCAGCAGCACCACCGTCGGCCACAGCTTCACCTTGAACGCTCGCCCCAATGGCCTTCCCTTGCCATCCTCGATCTTCCAATGCGGCAGATCGTTCGCTTCGACAAAGGCCTGCAACGCGGGCTGCGCGGCCTGGCAATGACCACACCAGGGCGCACCGAACTCCAGCACCTGCCAGCCAGGCTGCGCCGCCACCTCCGCAGAGGTGGGCTCGTTCGCAAGGTGATCACGCATGAACGGCATGAGCGCTACGCCGCCAGTGCCTTCTGGATGTCTTCCAGCGGCGCGTTGGTCAGATCCTTGGCAATATCCCCGAGCAATCGCGCCTGGACCTCTTTATGCAGCAGCGGACGAATGCGGCCCAGCGTGGTCGGGTCGGCGATCAATACCAGGTGCGCATAGCGGTTCTTCAAGGCATCTTCGTTGAGCTGTTCGGCCACCTGCTTGGCGAACGTGGCCTCATTGAGCTGCGAGACCGACATGTCCTTCGGCACGGCACCCGCAGGCCCCTGCCCGGATACACCCTGCTCGCTGATGTCCTGCAGGCGCAGTTCGCCTTCCTGCTTCAGGGTCAACTGGTGGTTGCTGCCCACGTTGGTGAACACCCGCGCCGAACCACCGTCGGCTACCACGATCAGGGTTCCTTCGGGAATCGTCCGCGCCATTGCATCCTCCATCAATCCGAAAAGTGGGTGTGCGCTCCACCTTATGCACGCCGATGTCACCAGAGCGGGTACAGGATGTGATCCCGTCATCGCAATCTGCAATCAGCGCTAAATTTGTCCGCCTGCCTGCCGCTATGGCCTCCATCATCGCGAGGAACCTCTGTGTACGCTGGCTCACTGTTCCACGTCTGCTTTGCCACCAGCCTGGCCATTGCCGGCTGTGCCGGTTGCATCCACCAGTTCCTGCAGGGCCAACCGTTCTTCGCCCTGGCCATCATGCTCTCGGTGCTCACCATGATCGGCGCCGCACTGGTCACGCGGAAACTGGCACTGCCGGGCGCCTTGGCGATGGCCTGCACGGTGTTCGGTTTGGTGGCGAAGTCGGCCTGAGCCTTCTGAACAGGCGAGGTGGAACACAGCGTGCAGATCGGCCTGCTTCGCTGCATGCTCACGCCGATGCCGTTATGATGAACGGATGATCGACACGACCCACTACGTGACGGGCGCACCTGTTACGTGGGAAGCACTGCCGACCGGCGCTTCGCTTGCCACGAATGCTCCCGCCCTGCATTTCCATCGCCTCGCGCTGGATCCCGGCGGATGACGTCCGCAGGCGCTCTGCCTGCACCCCTACGCTGATGTGATACCTGGCCGCTGACTGCTCGGCCGCTGTGATCCCGTTTTCGCGTCTCCGCCCCTGCGGCGGTGCTTTGCCGTGCGCGTGGCGTTGCGCCTGCACACATTCCCCCGGCCCCCACGCCGCCTTCCGATGCCCCTGCGCCACTTGCGCCTGCATCGCCGTTTCCGATTTCCGGGATACACCACAGCACCCATTCCCCTATTCCATACCTACAAGGGAGCCCCTATGCAGGACACGCCCGATTCCCATGCCCACTTCGGCTGGTTCAAACGCCGCCGCCACCTGAAGGTCGATGAGATCACCGTCGTCGACAAGCCCATGCTCAAGCGCGCCGTGGGCGCCGCCGCACTTGGCAATGCCATGGAGTGGTTCGACTTCGGTGTCTACGGCTATCTGGCCGTCACCATCGGCCAGGTGTTCTTCCCGTCCAGCAACCCCACGGCACAGGTGATCGCCGCCTTCGCCACCTTCACCGTGGCATTCCTGGTGCGTCCACTCGGCGGCCTGGTGTTCGGCCCGCTCGGCGACCGTTATGGGCGCCAGAAAGTGCTGGCGTTCACCATGATCCTGATGGCGCTGGGCACGTTCTCGATCGGCTTGATTCCCTCCTACGAGCGCATCGGCATCTGGGCACCGGTGCTGTTGCTGCTGGCACGTGTGGTGCAGGGATTCTCCACCGGCGGCGAGTACGGCGGTGCGGCCACCTTCATCGCCGAGTATTCCACCGACCGCAACCGCGGCCTGATGGGCAGCTGGCTGGAGTTCGGCACGCTGGGCGGCTACATCGCCGGCGCCGGAACCGTGACCGCGCTGCACATGCTGTTGAGCAGCGAACAGATGCTGGACTGGGGCTGGCGCATTCCATTCCTGGTGGCCGGGCCGCTGGGCCTGCTCGGCCTGTACATGCGCATGAAACTGGAGGAAACGCCGGCCTTCCGCGCCTTCGCCGAGGAAGCCGAGAAGCGCGAGCACGACCGGCCCGGGCTCGCCGCGCTGTTCCAGATACATGGCCGCCAGTTGCTGGTCTGCATGGGCCTGGTGCTGGTGTTCAACGTGACCGACTACATGCTGCTGACCTACATGCCCAGCTACCTCAGCGTCACCATGGGCTATGCCGAGAGCAAGGGCCTGCTGCTGATCATCATCGTGATGCTGGTGATGATGCCGCTGAACATTGTCGGCGGATTGTTCAGTGACAAGCTTGGCCGTCGCCCGATGATCATCGGTGCCTGCATCGCGCTGCTGGTGCTGGCCGTACCCTGCCTGCTGCTGATCGGTAGCGGCAACGACTGGCTGATCTTCCTCGGCCTGATGCTGCTGGGCCTGGCACTGGTGTGCTTCACCAGCTCGATGCCGTCCACGCTGCCGGCGCTGTTCTATACCCCGGTGCGCTACAGCGCACTGTCGATCGCCTTCAATGTGTCGGTGTCGCTGTTCGGTGGCACCACGCCACTGGTGACCGCATGGCTGGTGGAACGTACCGGCGATCCGCTGGTGCCGGCCTACTACCTGATGGGCGCGGCAGTGATCGGCCTGGTCACCATGCTGTTCGTGAAGGAGACCGCTGGCCTGCCGCTGCGCGGTTCACCGCCGGCGGTCGGCAGCGACAAGGAAGCCGCCGCACTGCTGAAGAGCGATGTGCCGGTGACGGTGGACCCGATCTTGCCGCCGCTGCCGGACGTTGCGGAGCCCGAGCAGGTGAAGCCGGCCTGAGGCTCGCCGAAGCCGGCGTTGTACGGCCAAGCCCGCGCGCGGCTGCCTTTCGGGGGATCAGCCGAGCGTGGGCTCGGCTCTACAACGTACGCGCCCTCAATCGCGCGCAGCGTTCAACTCCATCGCACGCATTACGATGGGTTTGGCCCAGTCCGGCGTGTGCAGCAGCTCGGCCACCGAGACCGGGTACTGCAGCTGGCCGTGCGCCATCGCCAGCACCGGCAGCGGCTCGACGCAGCCGTCGGCGCCGGCGGGAGCGCTGTTGTCGTAGACATGCAGCTCGGCCAGGTGTGGCAGCAGTTCCAGCAGGTTCTCGCGTGCCGAATCGAAGCGGGCGTGGATCTTCTCCACCGGAATGTCATGGCCGCCGGCGGCCACCCGCGCTGCAACACGGGCAATGTGCAGGTCCACCGTGGCCAGGCCACAGAACCAGATCGCGACGTGATGGTGCTCGCAGGCCTCGCGCAGCAGGCGCGGAACGGTGTTGCCGCCCAGCGTGGTCTCGAAGGCGAAGTCCGTGCCATCGGCCATGGCCTGGCGCAGGCGGCGGGTGCCTTCCTGCCAGGCCTCGGCATTGGCGTCGGGCAGCGGCCAGCCCGCCTCTACCAGGCGGCGGGTGAACGAATCGGGGTTGAACCAGCCCAGCCCTTCGGCTTCCAGCCAGGTTCCCAGCAGCGAACTCTTGCCGGCGCCGTTGACGCCGGCCAGCACCAGGATCCGCCCCATCGGTCAGAGCGGACGGCCGAGGGTGACCTTGCGGCCGCGGCGGATCGGCTGGCCCAGCACCTTGCCCAGCCCCTCACCGCGCTGCAGGCCAGCCAGGGTCTGGTCGAATTCGCCGCGCAGGCGCAGCAGTTCTTCACTGCGCTCACCGGCATCGCTGCCGGCAGCCTTGGCCAACAGCTCTTGGTAGGTGCGGATATCCACGATCACCGCTTCGGGGTGGTTGTGGTTGGTGATGACCAGCGCCTGCTTCTCACGCACGGTACGCATCAGGCTCGGCCAGCCCCTGGTCTTCACAGACGAGGCCGGGGCCTTCTCAAGTCCAGGCAGATCCAGTGGCAGGGTCATGGCACGGCTCCAGGCAGAAGTGGATAATGGCCACTATACCCAATTTGGCCAAATTGGATATAAATGCCGTTTCACGCGCCGGAGCCGGTCTGTGGCGCATCGGTCTGCAGCAGGCTGTCACGCTCGCGCAGTGGGAAGCGGATCCAGGCATCCAGCCCCTGCGGATCGAAGTGCAGTTCACCACTGCCGGCCAGCTCATAGGGCACGCGCTGCTCGATCAGCGCACGGCCCAGGCCGCGCTGGCGCGGCAGCTCCCAGTCTTCCACGGCGGCATGGCGTTCACACCAGTGCAGGCCCAGCCATGGCTGTCCGTCCTGCACCTGCAGGTGCCAGGACACGTCGATCCGGCCATCTTCATGGGTCAGCGCACCATGCCGCAGGGCGTTGGTCGCCAATTCGTGGATCGCCAGGGACAGCACTTCGGCCGCCTTCGGTGGCAGCAGTACATCCTCGCCCTGCAGGTGATAGGCGGCGGTGACCGGCGTCTGCGCTGCGATCTCCTCATCGAGCATGCCACGCAGGCAGACCCCGGCATTGGCGCCACGGGTAAGCAGGCTCTGCGTGCGCGCCAGCGACATCAATCGTCCGCACAACCGTTCAGCGTAATCATCCACACTGCTGACCGACTCACGGGTCCGCCAGGCAATGGCATGGATGGTCGACATGATGTTGCGCACCCGGTGCTGCAGTTCGGCCAGCAGTACCGATTGGCGCTCGGTGGCACGCTTGAGATCGTCGATGTCCACAGCGATGGCGAATACGCCCGTCACCTCGCCGTCTGCATCGCGCAGCGGCGCGGCGGCCACACGGGTCCAGCGCGCGCGCCCGTCGTCATGCTTGAACTGGAACTCCAGCCCGGGCACTACCGTCTCACCGCGCAAGGCCCTGGCTATGGCGAAATCCCTGGGTTCGATGCGCGAGCCGTCGGGGTGCCATCCCTGCCAGCGGTGGTGGTTGGGCAGATCCGTGGAGGGCACCTTGCCGGTGGGAAGGTAGGTGCGCATCTGGTCGTTGGAGAGCTGCAGGCACCCCTCGGCATCGACGATGCAGACGCCCACCGGCAGTACCTTGAAGGCCAATGCCAGGCGGCGGTCCGCCTCCCGCCGCTTCTGCTCTTCGCGTTCGCGGGCCGACTGGGCCACATGCGCCGCCGTCGTCTCGAACATGGTGACCAGCACGCCGCTGACGCGCCCCTCTTCGCCACGGATGGGGCTGTAGGTAATGGTGAACCACACATCCTCCAACCGCCCGCGGCGCGCGAGGGGATAGAGTTTGTCCTCGTAAGTGATGGTTTCGCCCTGCCAGACGCGCTGGTAGATCGGCCCGTTGATATGCCACACCTCGGGCCAGCATTCACGGGTCGGCTGGCCGAGTCCGCCGGGATGCTTGTCGGCCAGGATCTCGGCATAGCCATCGTTGTAGAGCTGCACCAGCTGCTCGCCCCACAGCACGATCATCGGGAAACCATGCGCCAGCATCAGGTCGACGGTGGCGCGCAGGTGTGGCGGCCACCGCTCATACGCTCCCAGCGGCGTGGATGACCAGTCATGGCGGGCGATCCGCGCAGCCATGCCATCGTGGCGCCCGTGCGGGTGCGCTGCAGGTGGCATGCCGCCACACAGCTCGGTGGCGCGGATGCCTTCAGGACGGCGCGACATGCCGCGCGATCAGGCGATGCCCGCAGAGACCTGCGGCGTCGCCACCAGCCCGGCCAGCTGCTGCACCAGGGCTTCAATGTGATACGGCTTGGTACAGCGCGGCGCGCTGGCGAAGCGGCTGGGCAGGTTGTCGTCGTAACCGGAGGTCAGCAGGAAGGGGGTACCCGCCTCGGCCAGCCGATCGGCCAGCGGATAGACCTGCTCACCGCCCAGGTTGATGTCCAGCAACGCCACATCGATGGGATGGGTATCGACCAGCTGCCCCAACGCCTGCAGGTCACCGGCAGGCCCCACCACCTGTGCGCCTTTCAGCTCCAGATAGTCGACCAGGAACATCGCGATGGCGAATTCATCCTCCGCCACCAGTACACGCAGCCCTTTCAGGCCCTCTGGTTTGTTGCCCGCTTCCAGCACGACCGGCGCTCCTCGATACACGCGGCCCACCTCTGCCGCAACGCCCGCAGGATGCGCGAACCGGGCTACAAGAGCGCGTGATGATGGATGAAGGTCGCGGCCACGGCGCGTTCACCGCGGCATTGCAACGCCGCGTTCAGAAGGCCCGTTCCCACTTCAGGCTGAGCAGGCTGCGGTCGTGGCTGTACAGCCAGCCGACGTTGCTGTCGATGCGCGCGTAGCGCAGGCTCAGGCTGGGTACCAGCCCGGCCACGGCCAGGCGCTCGCTGCGCACGATGGCGATCAGGTTCTGTTCGTCGTCCTGCCTGCGCGCCTCCAGCAACGGACTCCAGGTGTCGTAGTCGCGCTGGCGCAGCGACACGAATACGGTGGCCGTGGTGCCACTCCACTGCCGCGCCGCGCCCAGCCGCAGGCCGCGCTGGCGGTAGCCGTTGGCCGGGTCGGCTGCGCTGCTGTCGGTGACATCCAGCCCGGCGAAGACCGTCCAGCGTGGATTGAGCGCGCGGAACCAGGTGGCGTACAGCGATGCCAGCTCGCCGTCGTAGTTGCTGGCAAGGCCCTGCTGGCGATAGCGCTGGCGCTTCCAGTCAGCCTCCAGCTTGAGCAGGCTGCGTGCATCCAGGGCGTACTGCCATTCCGCGTGCACGCCGCTGCCGCCCTGCAGCGCATGGTTGCCCAGGCCCTGGTAGTCATGGCTGGGGGCGAGCATCACGGTCTGCCGTGCACTACGCCAGCTGTAACCCGCCTGCACGTTGGCATTGAGCTCGTTGTACGCACTGTGCCCGCGCCATGCCTGGCCGAAGGCGAGACCGCGCACGTACAGCCCATGATGCCCGCCGAGCACCCAGCGCCGTTCCAGGCTGGCGTCGTAGTCGAGGCCCGCCGCGCGCTGGGCGTCCGGCAGTTTCCGTTCGATGATGCAGGCGTCGCCCACGCCGAACAGGCAGGTGCGGCTGGCCGAGCTGCGGTTGATGTTGTCACTCCATGCCGGGCCGGCGGACAACGCGCCTTTCCAACGCTGGCGCGCCTGCAGGGCACTCAGGTAACCGTCCACGCGCGCGCGGACGCCGGCCGTGGCCGGATCATCGGCATTGATGCCTGCAGCGATGGCTGTGAACAGCGCGGCCGCATCGCGATCGCGCTGGTCTTCCGCATAGACACGCGCCAGCTCGAGGCGGGCTGGCAGAAAATCCGGCTGCGCAGCCAGCAGGGCTTCGTACTCCTTCGCCGCGCGACGATGGTTGCCGGCCACCCGTGCCAGCGCTCCCTGCGCATGGTGGCGCAGCAGGGGATCATGCCCAGGCAGTTCGATGTACTCGTCGAGAAACGCAGCGGCGGCCTGCCATTGCTGATGCTGCAGAGACTGGTAGAGAGCCTGGCCCAGATCATCGACGGTGCGCTCCACGCGCAGCGTCTGGCCGTCGATGGTGATGGTTGGCCGCTCCGACTCGGCCTGCTGCAGGCGCTGCTGGTCCTGCTGCTGGTGGCGCAGCTCAGTGCCCTGTTCAAGCACGCGTCGAAGATCGTCCTGCTGGGCGCGCACATCGGTGGCGGCCAACAGCAGTACGACAAGGAAGATGGAATGGCGCATGGTCGATCCGTGGTGATGCATGCAGCGGGCCGAAGCAGGGACTGGCGGATCGCGGCTTGTCCCTGCCCTGCCCCGTCAGGGGCGTGGCGATCAGTTCTTGCTGCCGCCGAAGGCGGTGTCGTACTGGCTGTTGCCGCTGAAGGTGGCGATACCGGCCAGGGTGGCCGCGTTGGCGCCGAAGAACTGGCCCTGGGTGGTGCCGGCAACGCTGCCGTTGGCGGTGGCGGTGCCGGCGAACGAGGCGTTGGCGCTGTTGATGTTGGCGTTGACGTTGATCGACAGGCCGCCACCGCTCAGGCCACCGAGCAGGGTGCCATTGCCGAAGTTGGCGCGGAACGTACCCGACAGCAGGTTGCTGCCATTGAACTTGTTCAGGCCTGCCACGCTGTAGGTGGCCACGCCGGCCGGCAGCGTGGTGCCGGCACGGTCACCGACGAAATAGACCTGGCGGTTGTTGAAGCCACCAGCGGCGCCATCCTTGGACCACTCGCCGAACCACACATCGCCGCTGCCGACCTTCACGAAGTTGAAGTGGCCCATGCCGGAATGGCTGCCAGGGGTACCGGTGATCGGCATGGCCAGCGTGCGTACGGTGACACCATTGACGGTGGTCGGGGCCGAGTAGGCCGCCAGGCCCTGGAAATCGACCGGCTTGGCATTGGACACGGTGCCAACGCCGATACCGGCCTTGCCGGCCGAGTGCGGGCCGCCGTTGACTTCCGACGCACCCACCTTGACGTACAGCTGCGCATCGGTCGCCGGGCTGGCAGCGCCGACGATGTCGGCCGCCTGCGCAGTGCCGGCCAGGGCCAGTGCAGCGGCGACGGCCAACAGGGAACGGTTGATCATTTTCATGGTATTGCTCCTTGGGTTGAGGGAACTACGGGTACAACACAAAAAGGAACGGCGGCGGATCAGTTGCGCTGACCGCCGAAGGACGTATCGAACTGGCTGTTGCCGGCAAAGGTTGCGATGCCGGTCACCGCACTGGCACCGGCGCCGAAGAACTGGCCGCTGCTGGTACCGATGATCGAACCATTGGCGATGGCCGAACCGCTGAACGCACCGGTGGCGCGATCCAGCGTGCCGCTCGCGGCGAGCCTGTATCCGGTCCCGACCAGGCCGGCGGTGACGGTGCCGGTATCGAAATTCGCCCGCAGTGCGCCTTCCAGCACGCCGCTGCCATCAAAGCGGTTGATGCCAGCCAAGGTGTAGGTCACGATGCCTGCTGGCAGCGAAGTACCGGCACGGTCACCGACGAAGAACACCTGGCGGTGATTGAAGCCCGCCTGCGCGCCGCTGGATGACCATTCACCGAACCAGACATCTGCAGTGCCCACCTGCACGAAGCTGAAGTGGCCCACGCCAGCGGTGGCGAACGGCAGGCCTGCGTCCGGGTCCAGCATGCGGACCGTGGTTGCGCCACGCACCACCGTGGTGGCGTAGGGCACAAGGCCGGCGACGTCCACTCGCGCCGCGTTGGCATACGGCCCCAACGAAATGCCTGCGCGACCGGAACGGTGCGGACCGGCATTGAGTGTCGATTCGCCTGCGTTGATGTAATGGACGCCGTCCTGGGCCGGGCTCTGCCCGCCAGCGATGTCGGCAGCCATGACCGGCATGGAAGCCAGCAGGCCGATCGAAAGTACAAGGGTGCGGGGCTGTTTCACGGTTGATTCTCCCTGTCGAATGCGGACTCAGAAGCGTGCGGTGATGCCAAGCTTGATCGTGCGGCCCGGTGCTGGAAGCGTTGAGCGTGTTGCCGGGTCGACGTAATAGCGGTTGCCGAGATTGCTGCCGACCAGCTCGACGCTGGCGTGCTGGTTGAAACGCCAGCGGGCGTAGGCATCCACCGTGGTGATGTTTCCCCAGGTGAAGGGCACGTTCTGCCAGAGCAGGCTGCTGCCCCCGGCGATCAGGCGGTCGCGGTAGGCCTGCAGGTCCGGATTGTCGTGCCGCTGGTAGTGCACGATGCGGCTGCCCAGCTCCAGGCGCTCATCGAACAGGCGGGTGCCGAGTGACCAGTTCACCGACAGCTTCGGCGTGGCCTGGGTCAGCAGATAGCCGCTGACGAAGCCATCCTGGACGCAGTTGGGCACCCGCCCCTGGTCCGCATCCAGCCGTACCGCCGAGCTTTCATCGCAGACTTCGTTTTCAAGGATGCGGCTGATGCCCAGATCGGTGAAGAAGCGCCGGTTGTCGAAGCGCGCCTGCAGCTCGATGCCGCGGATGGTCTGCTTGTCGATGTTGTCGAACATGAAGTACGCATCACGCTCGATGACATTGCGGGTCTTGTGCACGTAGTAGGCCAGCTTGACGTCGGCATCGGCGGTGTTGCCGAACAGCCCGGAAAGGTTGTGCACGTACCCCAGCTCGTAGTTGTAGGCATGCTCCGGCTTGAGTGGATACAGCGGATTGAGGCTGCTGGAGAACGCAATGGTGCTTTCGAACATGCTGGGGAAGCGCACCGCCTCGCTGTAGCGCAGATAGGCACGAGCGGCCGGCGAGAAACGCACAGTCGCCGAGAACGTCGGCAACCAGGCGTGATCGCGGTGCCGTTCGTTGCGCCCGGCCACCGACTGCATCGCCCCGCCCCCGATCCTGCAGCGGATGTCGGTGCCGAGGACCATCGGCAGCAGCCCGGGGATGGCGGCGACCTGGCCGTTGAGGCAGGGATTGGTGGCTCGGCTGTAGTTACCGTTTGCATCGGGCAACCAGGGAATGCCGTGCTGGACCTCCCTGGGTGTCTCGTACTTGCGCAGCAGGTCGGCCAGCGACTGATCGACGATCCAGCCCATGCCGATGCTGTCCCAGAATTCCCGCTCACTCTCGAGTGCGTCGATCTCGCCCTGCAGGCTGTCCGGCCGCGGCGGCAGTTCATTCACCCGGTACTGCGCTTCGCGCGGCACGATCGAGGTCGTCTGCAGTTCCGGGTGGGCCTGCAGGAAGTCGTCGAACGCCCAGTAACGGCTGTAACGCACGCCGGCATTGAGGGTCAGGAAGTCGACCGGACGCCATTCCAGAGTGAGGTAGCCCTCGCCCTCCTGGCGACGGCCGGCACGCGGGTACATGCGCCAGCCGTCGGACGGGCCGAAATACGGGTCGCGCGAGCCGAGCTTTTCGTATTGCCAGTTGCCACCCACGGTCAGGTCGAGGGTGGAATGCAGCGCGAAGCGGTTGCTCAGGGTCAGGCCGGTGCGGTCGTTGCGCGCATTGGCCAACGCGGTGTTGCGCAGGATCGGGCTTGCGTCCGGGTTCCATGCCGGGTTGCCTGGCGCGAAGTTCGGGAAGCCGCCTGCAGTGTAGGTATCGCTGTCTGTCTCCGTGCGCCACAGGTTGACGTAGAGGTCCAGCCAGCGGCTGCCGGCCGGCTGGAAGCGGTACTCCAGGTTCCAGGCATCGGACGCAACCCGGCTGAGCGGCCACTGGATGCGCCCATAGTCCGGTGCCGACAGGATGCGCGACGGCATGATCTCGCCATAGTGCGACAGCGTTCGCCGCCAGGTCGCCTTCAACCGCTGGTCATCGTTGATCTGCCAGCTGCCCTTGACCAGCCAGGACTCCTGTTCGCTGGAAGTATTGGGCACTTCATCGCCGGGCTTGAAGTAGCGCGCCAGCGTGGTGATGTAATCGATGCCCTGGTACTCGAACTGCTCGCGCCGGTCCTGGTCGTAGTAGGCGCTACCGTTGGACCCGGAGAAGTAGTTGCCGCGCTTGCGCCAGGCATAGGCGGCCATCAGGTCGACGTTGTCGCCACGCACGCCCAGCGCCAGGCGCCAGGCCTGGTCCTCGCCATCGAAGGGGTTGTTGCCACTGCGCGACTTCACCGGCACCACCAGGGTGCGGTCGTCGTAGGGCGAGTTCGGCGAGCCCTGCGGGAACCCCGGCACGGTGCGGTAATCCTCGCCGGTGTGCAGCCGCGGCAGGCGTGGCGCCACCGCATTGCTGCTGCCTTCGATCTTCAGCTCCCCGCCGAAGCGCTCACCCGTTTCCACGATGTCATCGACGTCGATGGTCTTGATCACCAGCGCGCCACCGATCCCGCGGTGCACATCGCGCACCAGCCCTGGCCCCTTGATGACCTGGATGCCACCCATCAGGTTGGGATCGATGTAATTGCGGTTGCTGACGCCGTTGTAGCCGCGCCAGACCGTGAGCGCCTGTTCGCCACCGTCGATGCTGACCGGCACCCGCCCCGGGCCCTGGATGCCGCGGATGTTGATGTCCAGTGCGCCGCTGTTGCGCGCATCGCCACTGAACACACCGACCAGATCCTTGACCACGTCGGCCGGGTTGGAGCCGCGGTAGCGCTCCACCCGGTCGCGCCCCGAATACGCCGTGGTCAGGTCCAGCGCGAACACATCATCGTAGCCGCGCCGATCACGCGCCTCGCCCCCTTCCGACTGCAGGCGACCGGCCACGTCCAGAGTCTCGGTTACCCGCACCCCTTCCCCTTCACCCGCCTCCACTGCGGCCCGCAGGCTCCAGGTGCCGTCCATGCCGCGCTGTGCGCGCACGCCACTCCCGCGCAACAGCTGCTGCAGCGCCTGCATCTGGCTGTACTCGCCTTTCACCGCACTGGAGCGGCGGCCCTCCACCAGGTCACTGCGGAACACCACCTGCACATCGGCCTGGCGGCCAAAGGCACGCACAGCGTCGGCCAGGGGCTGTTCCGGAATCGTGTACTGGCGCAACGGCGCGACGACCGCCGGTTGCGCCTGCACGCCGGGCGCCCAGGCCAACGGCAGCAATGCAGTGGAGATGGCCAGGGCCAGGGCGGTGACGCGACGATGACAGGCGGATGCCGTGGACGGCATGGACAGGAACTCCTCAAGCGTGGCGGAACCACGGGCACATCCGGTGCCGGTGGCATGTCTGGCTAGAGGAGAAACGGTGTTTCGCTCTGGCTATACCTCTATAGACAGCAGGGCACAGCGAGTGCCCACGGTTTTTTAATGTTTTTTTCATGCGACCGGTTCATCCGGGCATTGCGCGAGCCTCACCACACCACCAGCGCGCCGCCGGGCAAGCGCTGCACACGCAGCCCTGCCTGCGCGGCCACCGCATCGATGGCGGCCTCCGGTTGCTGCAGATGGAACAGACCACTGACCCGTAAGTCCGCGCCCTGCCCGCCCAGTACCCAGACCGGTGCACGACGGTAGCGCGCGAGATCAGCGATGGCCTGCGCGGCCGGCTGATCGTCGATCACTACCTCGCCACGCCGCCACGGCGCCATCGTCTCGAGATCTTCCAGCTGCACCGGCCGCAGCCAGCGACCGTCACGGAACACCCGTGCCTGCCCGGCATGCAGGCGCTGCACGCTGCCATCGCCTGGGCGCACATCGACCACGCCCTCGCTGACCTGAGTCACGACCGTGGTGTCCCGCATCGACACGCTGAAGGTGGTGCCGATGTCACGGATCTGGCCACCGCCGGCCTCGACCTGGAACGGTCGCTGTTCATGCACCACCTGGAACCAGGCCTGGCCGCGCAGCAGGCGCAGGTGCCGCCGCTGACCATCGAACTCAACCGCCAATGCGGTGCCCGCATCGAGTACGGCGGTGCTGCCGTCCTCCAGCTGCACCATGCGCGGTGCATCGCTGCTGTGCAGGTCACTGCGTGCCAGCAGCAGCGCGTGTGGCGCAGCGGCAACCATCAGCACCACTGCGGCAGCACTGGCCAGCAGCCACGGCAGGCGGCGGCGCGACGCGATCGGGCGCAACCCTTGGCGATCAGCCGTCAACCCGGGCAGCGCGGCCAGCACCTCGGGCCCGGCGGCATCCAGGCCCTGCCAGAAGGCCTGCTGCTGGCGCCATGCCAGCGCATGGCGGGGATCGGCCTGCAGCCAGCGCTGCAGGGTTCGTTGCTGACGTTCCGGCAGCGGGCCTGCACTGCACCGGATCACCCAGCGCAACGCCTGCCTGGCCTGACGCGGCGAGGGTTCGGACGTGTTCATGGTTGTGGCCTGCCGCACCACGAACGGGTGCGCCTTCCTGTTGTGACAACGGCGGGCGCGATCTGCCCACGGCAATCGCAGCTCATCAATGCACTCCCTGCTGATGCTGCTGGATCAACAGCGCCGCGCGCAGCACATTCTTGCCGACCAGGCTCTTGGAAATACCCAGCCTGGCGGCGATCTCGCGCTCGCTCAGGCCCAGGTAGCGGTTGAGCACGAAGCACTCGCGTACCTGCGCCGGCAAGGCAAGGATGGTCCGGGTGATCTCGCGCAGCTGCGCCTGGTCCAGCACCTGGGCCTCGCCATCATGGCCTGCATCGGCCATGTCGACAGCGTACTCGGCCATCGCACGCCGCTCGCGGGCGTCGGACTGGCTGCGGTTGAGCGCGTGGTGGTAGGCCATCCGGTACAGATAGCCGCGCGGCTCGAGGATGGGCGGATCGCCGGGCACGCTGCTGGCCTTCAGGTACAGGTTCTGCAGGGTGTCCTCGGTACTGGCCGGGTCGAGATAGCGCGCGATGAAGCGAGACAACGCACGGCGCTCGCGGATCAGCAGCTCGACCAGCGCCAGGGCATTGGGAGACATAGGTGCCAAGGCCGGACCGGGGAATGATGGGCGTGATGGCGACGGTCCGGACGTGGATTGTGGGCTGCGCAGCCGCAGGCGGCAAGCCGCACCCCAAACCATCATCCACGCATGGCAGGTTCAGTAGATCCACGCCATGCGTGGATGGAAGACCTAGGGCTCGTCCAACGCATCGAAACGCTCGGCGAGGTAGCCGATCAACGCACGCACCGCTGGCAGCAGCCCCCGCCGCGACGGGAACACCGCATGCACGATGCCGTGCCTCGGCACCCACTCCTGCAGCACCGGCACCAGCGCGCCACTGGCCAACTCATCGGTGATCATCATCCGCGGCAGCATCAACAGCCCGACCCCGGCCACCGCGGCTGCGCGCAACGCGATCATGTCATCGCTGACCAGCCGCGGGCGGTGATGCACGCTGGCCTGGACCTCGCCGGGCCCACTGTATTCCCACACATGCTGCTGACTGGGCGAGGCCAGATCAACAGTCGGCATCATCGCCAGATCGGCCGGCACCTGCGGCGCGCCCAGCCGCTGCAACAGCGCCGGGCTGGCACTGGTGCACCAGACCCGGCGCGCCAGCACGCGTACCACCAGGTCACTGTCCTCCAGCGGCGGCGGTCGCACCCGGATCGCCACGTCCACACCCTCGCCCACCACGTCGACGCGCCGGTTGGTGGCCTCCAGCTGCACCGTCACCTGCGGGTGCAGGGCGAGGAAATCGGCCAACATCGTGCCGATGCGTGCATGCAGGATCGCGATCGGGCACGCCAGGCGGATCGTGCCGCGCGGCTCGGCGCGTGACATCGCAATTGCTTCTTCGGCCGCTTCGGCCTCGACCAGCATGGCCTTGCAATGGCGGTAGTAGTCCTGGCCGACCTCGGTGACCGAGAAGCGCCGGGTCGAACGCTGGATCAGGCGCACGCCCAACCGTTCCTCCAGCAGCGCGATACGCCGGCTCAGTTTCGACTTCGGCATGGCCAGCGCCCGACCGGCCTGCGAGAAGCCGCCGTGCTCGACCACCATGGCGAAGTAGAACAGATCGTTGAGGTCACAACGGCGGATATCTGCGATGAACACGGGACGATCTCCTGCGGCTCATGGCCTGCGACCATTGTTCACCAGATAGGACTATGACGGCAAATATCGGCGCCTACCCGGTCAATTGTCACGGCGTTATCGTCTCCGCAATGAAGAACAGCGGCCGGCAGCCCCGGCCAGGAGATCGCCATGAAGCGTGTCACCGGTACCTACAGCGCCCCCCGCCCGCACTGGGTGGGCGACGGATTCCCCGCCCGCTCGATGTTTTCCTACAACACCCACGGCCAGCACCTGAGCCCGTTCCTGCTGCTGGACTATGCCGGCCCCTACACCTTCGCTCCCAGCGATACCCCGCGTGGCGTTGGCCAGCATCCGCATCGCGGTTTCGAGACCGTCACCATCGTCTATGAAGGTGAGGTCGCCCACCGCGATTCAACCGGGGCCGGCGGCACCATCGGCCCGGGTGACGTGCAGTGGATGACCGCTGCCTCCGGCATCCTCCACGAGGAATTCCACACGCCGGAATTCAGCAGGCGCGGCGGCACGCTGGACATGGTCCAGCTGTGGGTGAACCTGCCCGCGCAGGACAAGATGGGTGCGCCGGGCTACCAGACCCTGCTTGACGCACAGATCCCCTCGGTTGAACTGCCCGATGGCGCCGGCCGCGTGCGTGTCATCGCCGGTCGATTCGACAACCACGCCGGTCCGGCGCGTACCCACACGCCGATGGATGTCTGGGACATCCGCCTGCGGCAGGGCCATCACGCCGAGCTGCCGGTGGCCGATGGCCGCACGCTGGCGTTGGTGGTGCTGAAGGGCACGGTGCGGATCAACAGCGGCCAGCCAGTCGGCGAGGCACAGCTGGTCACCTTCGACCGCAGCGGCGAAGACGTGTTCGTCGATGCGGACAGCGACGCCACCGTGCTGCTGCTCAGCGGTGAGCCGATCGACGAGCCGGTGGTGGGCTACGGCCCGTTCGTGATGAACAGCCAGGCCGAGATCGCGCAGGCGGTCAACGACTTCAACAGCGGCCGCTTCGGCCAGATCGCGCACTGATCGTTTCAATGCTGCGGGTATTGGCCCGCCGCACCCTCCGGCCATCGCCCACCTTCTCCGGGAGACTGACCATGAGTACCCCCGCCAACTTCAACGGTGCCCGCCCGGTGATCGATCCGGACAACGCCACGATGCTGCTGATCGACCATCAGAGCGGCCTGTTCCAGACCATCGGTGACATGCCGTTCACCAGCGTGCGCGCCCACGCCACCGCACTGGCCAGGATGGCCACGCTGGCAAAGATGCCGGTGATCACCACCGCCTCTGTTCCGCAGGGCCCGAACGGCCCGCTGATCCCGGAGATCCACGACGCAGCCCCGCATGCCCAGTACGTGGCACGCAAGGGTGAGATCAACGCTTGGGACAACCCGGAATTCGTTGCCGCAGTGAAGGCCACCGGCCGCAAGCAGCTGATCATTGCCGGCACCATCACCAGCGTGTGCATGGCCTTCCCGTCAATCGCCGCCGTTGCCGATGGCTACCAGGTGTTCGCAGTCATCGACGCGTCCGGCACCTATTCGAAGATGGCCGAGGAGATCACCCTGGCCCGCGTGGTGCAGGCCGGCGTGGTACCGATGGACACCGCCGCGGTGGCCTCGGAGATCCAGCGCACCTGGAACCGCGACGATGCCCAGCAATGGGCCGAGGTCTACACGAAGATCTTCCCGAACTACCAGTTGCTGATCGAAAGCTACCTGAAGGCGCAGGAGGTGCAGAAGAGCCACGAACCGTTGGATTCTCAACGCAGCTGAGCTGTCCCGGTGCCGGCCGACCGCCGGCACTTCCCCGAACCAGGAGACCCATCATGTCCAGTGAACCGATCCGCGACCCGGTCAGCGACCACCTGCTGACCCCGCAGAATTCCGCCTTCATCATCATCGACTACCAGCCGGTGCAGGTGAACTCCATCGCCTCGATGGACCGCCAGCTGCTGGTCAACAACATCGTCGGCACCGCCAAGGCCGCAGTGGCTTACGGTCTGCCGCTCGTGCATTCGACGGTCAACGTCAAGACCGGCCTGAACAAGCCGCCTATTCCACAGCTGCGCAAGGTGCTGGGCGACTACCCCACCTACGACCGCACCACCATCAATTCCTGGGAGGACGTCGAGTTCCGCAAGGCGGTGGAAGCCACCGGACGCCGCAAGCTGATCATGACCGCGCTGTGGACCGAGGCCTGCCTGACTTTCCCGGCTCTGGATGCGTTGAAGGAGGGCTATGAGGTGTATGTGGTGGCCGATGCCGTCGGCGGTACCTCGCTGGCCGCGCATGATGCCGCGTTGCGCCGCATCGAACAGGCCGGTGGCCAGCTGATCAGCGTGCCGCAGCTGTTCTGCGAGCTGCAGCGCGACTGGGCCCGTTCGGAAACGGTGCCGGCCTTCATGAACCTCTTCATTGAAACCGGGGGTACGGCGGGCATCCAGTTCTCGTACGATCGTACCGAGTAATTGGTAATTGCGTGGCGGCGCCGACCCTGGCTGGCGCCGCCCTTGGGAACGGTCGAGCATGGCTCGACGCTATAGACAGATGGAGAACGTGATGGCCTACGCACGCATTTTTTCGACCGCCGACAACTACCTGCACCACATCAGCAACGGCACATTCGATGTGGATGCGGACGAGCCTGCCTCGCTGGGCGGCCAGGGCAAGGGCTTCGCACCGTTCGACCTGTACCTGGCCTCGCTGGCGGCGTGCACCGCCATCACCCTGCGCATGTATGCGCAGCGCAAGGGCTGGGAACTGGGCGAGTTCCATGCCGAGCTGCGCTCGGAACGTGACGCGGATGGTCGCTTCCATGTGCACCGCGTGCTGCATGCCAGCGCCGCGCTGAGCGATGCGCAGTGGCAGCGGTTGCTGGAGGTGGTGGAAAAGACCCCGGTGACCCTGGTGATGCGCGAAGGTGCGCGCATCACCAGTGAACGCGGGGCCGCCGCGTAACCCCATCCATGCATGGCGTGGATCTACAGACGACGCTCGCCGGG